>JACMJS010000120.1 GCA_014380515.1 Chlorobiales bacterium | reverse complement strand
GAAGCCGCACCGATAAAGGCGGCGAGCGGCGACGCGAATAAAATGCCGAGCATGGATAAACCAAATGCAATGCTTGCCAAAGAAAACTGCGCGGTGCTGAACACCAGCCTGTGATCGCGCTCGCCGGGTAGCGATACCGAGCGCAGATACGCATCATCCGTGCCGTGTGTAAAAAAAATAAATGCGAAAGTCATACCGGCGAGCAGCACATTGAGCACACCGTTTTCGGCAACGCTGAAAGCGTAGGCGTAGTAAGGCACGAGTAGGTAACTCACCACTTTCGGCGCGATTGAGCCAAGCCCGTAAATCGTGCTGTCTTTCAAGAGTGGTCGCAGTGCGCTCACGTGTTGGAAGGGTTTGAGGCCGGTTCAAAAAGTGAAAGCAACACCGATTCCTGATGTTCCCAGTTGAGCCGCAACCGTGCAACGCCGCAGGCAGCTTTGAACACAGCATGATTTTCAAAAACATTTTCAATCGTGTGCACGATACTCTGCGTGTTTCCAAGACTCACGGCTAAACCGATATGATGTGCATCGACGATTTTTTTCATTGCGGGCAAATCGCTGACGACGCCCGGCACGCCGCACATCGCATACTCAAAAATTTTATTGGGCAGCGCGAGTTCATAACTTTTCGAAATGTTTTCGATGAGCGAAAGACCGACGTCCGCTGAAGCCGTCAGGTGCAGGAGTTCGGCGTAAGGTACGCGGCCAAGCATGAAGATGCGATGCCGCGCGGATGAGCGTTCAATCCGCTGTTTGACCTCCGCGAAAAGCGGCCCGTCGCCGATGAGTACGAGTGCATAATGTTCGTCCGATTGTTCCATGACTTCGATCATTTTGAAGAGGCCGCGACCTTCCATCAACACGCCTTGATAAAGCAAGAGACGCCGGTCATCACTCAATGAAAGTTTTTCACGCAGAGCGTTTGTGCTCGCAATCGTTTGAAGGGCGGGAAAGTTATAGACCGTTGCGGGTGTGGGAACAGCGTAGTGCGTTGCAAGTAAGTCAGAATCCAGTTCGCCGGAAGTGAAAACCGTGGCGCGGCGAATGAAAAGCGATTCAAGCGATTGCCAAATTTTTTGCTTCAACGGTTTTGCGGCAAGCGATCCCAACGCAAAAAAAATTTCCCTCGAATCATAAATCGTGCGTCCGCCGTGGAGCCTTGCTGCAAGCGACGCTACGGGTAACGAATACACATCTTCGGCGCAGTAGAACGCGGCCTTCGTACCCAACACTTTCGGGAGCACGGCGTTGTAGAACTCGGCGAACTTTAAACTGCCGCGCCGCGAGGGCTTTGCTGCAAGCGAAACGACGTCGCAGTTTTCGAATGTGAATCGCTCGGATGCTTCGGAGACCTGAAACAGAACAAGACGCTGATACTTTTTTGAGAGCGATTTGAGAATGTTTTGCAACCGTGAATCATATCGCACGTCGCCGAAGAAAATGAAGCAACCTTGATAGGCTTTACTTAAACTCAATGCGGTTGTTGTTGAAGGTGATATTCACTTTTGAACCTTCGCCGAACTCGCCCGAAAGAATTTTTTCCGAAACCGTGTTCGTGATGTACTTCTGCATCACGCGCTTGAGCGGCCTCGCACCGAACGATTGGTCGTAGCCGAGTTGAGCGAGCCAATCCTTTGCATCGTCAGTGATACTGAGCGTGATGCCGTTGCGGGCGGCGGTTTCTTGAATGCGGCCAAACTGCAAATCAACGATGAGTTTGATTTCATCGCGCGACAGCGGCATAAATAAAATGACTTCGTCGACGCGGTTCAAAAATTCGGGACGCACCCGCTTACGCAGCATCTCGAACAGATCGAGTCGCAGGCGGGAGAAAACTTCCGCTTTGGTGTCGTCGGTCATCGCGGCGGTTTCATCTTGAATAAGTTGCGAGCCGAGATTACTCGTCATAATGATGATCGTGTTTTTGAAATCGACCGTGCGTCCTTTATTGTCCGTCAGCCTGCCATCGTCCAAGACTTGCAACAAAATATTGAACACATCGGGGTGGGCTTTTTCGATTTCATCGAGCAGCACGACGCTGAACGGGCGGCGGCGCACGGCTTCGGTCAGTTGCCCGCCTTCGTCATAGCCGACATAGCCCGGCGGTGCCCCGACGAGCCGCGAGACGCTGTGCGATTCCATATACTCACTCATGTCAATTCGCACGAGTGCGTTTTCATCATCAAAAAGATATTCGGCGAGCGACCGCGCCAGTTCCGTTTTGCCGACGCCCGTTGTGCCCAAAAAGATGAACGAGCCAATCGGTTTTTTTTCATCGCTCATTCCTGCCCGCGCCCGCCGCACCGCTTCACTGACCGCGCGAACGGCCTCCGACTGTCCAACAATCCTCCGGCCTAATTCCGATTCCATTCTCAACAACTTCTGCCGCTCGGATTGCATCATTTTGGCGATAGGAATACCCGTCCACTTCGCCACCACTTCGGCAATGTCCGCCGCGCCGACTTCTTCTTGCATCATCGCGCCTTGGGTTTGCATCTCATCCATTTTCACTTTCGCCGCATCGAGTTCCTTCTGAAGCAAAACGATTTTTCCGTAACGAATCTCCGCAACCTTGGCGAGATCACTGCGGCGTTCGAACTCTTCGGCTTGAACTTTGGCGGCTTCAATATCGGATTTCAGTTTGCGGATGTTCGTAATGACTTCCTTTTCCGATTGCCACTTGGCCTGAATCCGCTGCTGTTCCTCGCGCAAGTTGGCAAGCTCCTGCTCGATCTCCCCGAGCCGCTCCGCCACGCCTGCCGCTGCATCTTTGACTGCCATAATTTATTTTCATTTTCGATTGCGAATGCCGAATTTTTGAATTGCGGATCGAACTCAAATTCGCAATTCAAAAATCCGGCATCCGCAATCAGGTTGATTTGAGTTCGGCGAGCCGTTTCAAGATCGCAGCGATATGTCCGCTCGCAAGCACGGTCGCCAAGTGTCCTTCGCTCGCGCGTTCCTTGCGCACGTGCAGCGTGAGTAACTTTTGAAGCGTCTCCAGATCAGCCGTGGCAAGGTGCGCTGCATCTTCAATAAATACAGCCGCCTGCGGTTGCCACGCCGCCCAATCAAACGCTTCCAAGAACCAATCGTCGTAAATAATTTTAATGAACTGCCACACGTCCTCCGGGTAATCAGCGAAAGTGTAGCACCCTTTTTCCTGAATATGATTGACGAAAATGTCGCGCTCCTTCGTGAAGTGCGGCAAGAACCGCACAAGGTTTTCGATCTTTTGTGAGGTTACAACCATGGGCGGCATCGGCAAGCAGTTTAAAGATTAGAGGAAAAATCTTACGGCGTTCCAATCAGGTTCAGTTCAATTCGCCTTCAATCGTTTTGACGAGGCGGCCATCGACGAACATGTCAATCGTATAGCGGCCTCTCGGAAAGCGGCGACCGGAATTATCGAGTTTATCCCATACCATGACATGCACGCCCGCTTTAAGCAAGCCCATACTAAGCGAGCGGATGCTTTGCGTCGCGGTGTTTTTGATCAGTACAAAGACCCACTGTTCGGACTTCGGAAGTTTCAAGGTCATTTTGATCGGATCGTTGTCCGTCATGCGGATGCTGTTCTCCCGCAAGGTTTCTACGCGCGAAATCGTTTCGAGAATGGTTTTATCCGAGACATGCAGATCGAGCATCGTTTCGGTGAGATGATTGGCGATGATGTCCAATTGCTCGACGGAAAACCCGAAGTCATCGACATTGACGTTGGGCGGCAGCGGTTTCTCAGAGATCATCAGCACGATGAGGGCTTCCTGTTCTTTACGCAGATCAGCGAGCGAAAATGTATCGAACGACATTCGAAGTTTTTCATCGAACTGCAAGCGCGAACCGAACATCTCGGCGACGCTGGTGGCGATTTCGCGCGCGGCGGCTTCGGCCACTCTAGATTCTTTCGTCTCCGGCCTGCGCGGCCTTGAAACATCAGCGGTTGCGGGTTTCATCACCACGGGTGCATCTTCACCGAAGACATCTTCGCCCGTGTTGCTTGAGCTGTCAATGTTGGGTTCAATTTGCTCCGCCGCTTTACGCTTGGCCTCGCGCAGTTTCGCTTCAATGGATGCGAACGGCGACGGTTGCGGCGACATTTCCGGCAGAGAATCTTGAGCGGCACTGATGCCCGCACGGTTAGGCTCTTCGGGCGGCATCGAAAAAATTTCGGGCAATTCGGTCGCGGCAATTTCATCGAGCAAAAGATTCATCTCGTGCGGCTCGGTGGGCGGCAACGCTGAAATCGGTGTCTCCACAAACGGCTCAAGAGACAGAAGATCGGACGGCGATTCCGGCGGCTGAAACTCACCCTGCGGCGTGGCCTTTGAAACGGGCTTAAGCGTTTGAGGCGGCGCGGGCTTCGGCGATGCGGCCTGTACTAAGTCTGTGGTAACCTTCTCGGTGGCGGCACGCAATTTATCTTCAAGAATTTTTTTGCCGGAGCGTTTCGGACGCGGTATCCACGCGGCTTCATCGACGATGAGTTCAATGGTTTTGAACCGTTTCATCTGTACTTCATCGTAGCGGTAGCGCACGCAAACGAGCTTCGCGCCATACTCCGCCAATAATTTCTTTGTGCCTTTCTGCCCGGGCTTAAGCTTGGAGCGTATCTGTTGCATCCGATTAAAGTTATTTTGCTTCTAGTAATAAACGAGCGCGATGGGCAATCACCGCCGCTGCCGCAGACGTACCGCGGCGACAAGTGAAAGCAAGAGCAGCAGAAAGGTTGGTTGAATATCCGAACACAGATCGCGGCAAAGTTACATCGGCTCTCGCACGCCGGAACGGAAAATGTTATTTGATCGCGCCTTCAATGCTTTTAACGAGAATGCTGTCGACGAACATCTCAAGGCGATAGAGGCCGCGCGGAAACACATTGCCGTCGTTGTCGCGCTTGTCCCATTCGATGACATGTGCGCCCGCAGGCAGCATCCCGACGTTCAGATTACGCAAGGCGAACGCATTTTTAATCGTGATCGATACCCACTGTTCGGGCTTCGGCAGCTTGAGGGTTACACGCACGGGAGCCTGCTCGCTTTCGCTGATGCCGTTGCGGTATTCATCGATGCGGCGAAGCACTTCTTGAATCACTTCATCGCCCATCTGCAAATCGAACAGCGATTCGGTAATGTGGTTGGTGAAGAGATCAAGTTCTTCGCTGTTGAACTTGACACGCTCGCCGGAAACACTCAACCCGACAAGCACGGTATTCAAAAATTTTCGTTGTTGCTCCCGAAGTTCCGCCGCGTTGCGGTTGCTGAAACTCACCGCCAGACTTGCATCTTCGGCCAGTCGCTCGGTGAACCGATCAAGAATTGCATCAACGATGGGCGCGCCGCCGATGTCATCTAAAAGATTTTCCATGCAGTTGAATAAATCAAAATTGGTATTGCTTTGCCGCAGTGTGCGTCGCAGCATGACAATTTCGCAGCGGTGAAAAGAAGTCTAGTGTGTGAGGAAAGATTGCAGTTTCGTCAAGAGTGCCGATTTGCCGGAGCCTGTCGCAGCTGAAAAATCAGCGATGAATTCGTAATGCTTGAAAGATGCTTCCGACAAGCGTTTCGCTTTTACGGTTTCGGATTGATTGAGTTTATCGGCCTTCGTACGCACCACGGCGTAGCGTCTGCCATAAAAATACAAAAACTCCTGCATCTCTAAATCTATTTCTAAGTTTGGATGCCGCGCATCAATGATAAGCACGACGAGTTTGAGTTCTTCGCGGTCTTGCAGATACGACGCAATTAACTCCCGCCACTTTTCCTGTTCCGTTTTAGAAACTTTTGCGTAGCCGTAGCCGGGTAAATCGACGAAATAAAATTTTTGGTTGACGAGGAAGTAATTGATCTCCCGCGTCTTGCCGGGCGTACCGGAAGTGCGCGCGAGGCCTTTCTTCTCCGTCAGCGCATTGAGCATCGACGATTTGCCGACATTGGAGCGTCCGACGAACGCAATCTCCGGCAATCCGTCCTTCGGCAGTCCGGCGTGCGCGGTTACACTTTTGACAAACTCCGCCGATTCAATTCTCACGAATGACCTTTATTGTTTTTTTACAGAAATCTCACGGCGTAAATTACGCTTCTAAGTTTGCTTCTCAACACGAATGGGAACACCTCGCGGCCAATGAGTCTTGATGAACATACTGAAGCCTTTCTCAAAGGCGTTGATGAATACAACCGCACCTATTTTTTCGAGTGCCACGATACATGGGAAGAAATTTGGATGGAGACGCGGGGGCCGGATCGGAAGTTTTTGCACGGATTGATTCACACCGCGATTGCACTTTATCACTTGGAAAATCGCAACCACAAAGGCGCACATAGTCAATTTGAAAAAGCCTTCACGAAATTGGAATCCTACAAACCGCGCTACCGCGGCATCGATATTGAAAAGTTGGTTTTACATATTCAATCCAAATGCGTGCCGGTAGTTGAACAGTTGGAGCGCGGCGAAAAACCGGTCATTGACTCCGATATTTTTCCGAAACTTGTGATCGAACTTCCTTCTTTGTAAGATGCCTGTCGCTGATGCACTTTTAAAATTACTTCGATGTCCGCAAACGCACGCCCCGCTTGTGAATAGAGCGGACTGGCTTATTTCAACCGATGCGGCGTCGCGTTTTGCGTATCCGGTCAAAGACGGTGTACCGCTGCTTTTGAAAGCTGAAGCCATGCAGCTTCAGCCTCAGGTTTGGCAAACGATGATGCAATCATAACGCAGATAAGCCTTGCTTCCGCCGCATTCACTGTTCACACTTTTCCACTCTCCATTATTTTTCATGCCGCTCGAACTTTACAACACGCTTACCCGCAAGAAAGAATTTTTCGTACCCTTGAACGAAGGCCGTGTGGCCATGTACGTCTGCGGCCCGACGGTCTACGGCCATGCGCACATCGGCCACGCAAAATCTTACATCTCTTTTGACGTCATCGTGCGGTGGCTGCGGCACTTGGGCTACGCGGTGAAGTATGTCCAAAATATTACCGACGTCGGCCATCTCACCGATGACGCCGACGCGGGCGATGATAAAATCGCCGAACAAGCCAAGCGTGAAAAAACGGATCCGATGGAAGTCGCACAGTTCTACACACGCAGTTTTTATGAAGACATGGACAGGCTCGGCAACCTGCGCCCGAACATCGCGCCGCTCGCCACCGGACACATTCCCGAACAAATCGAACTCATCGAACGGCTCATCGCAAGCGGCCACGCTTACGAAGCGAACGGTTCGGTGTATTTCAGCGTGCAAAGTTTTACGGGCTACGGAAAACTTTCGGGGCGATTGAACCAAGAGGAATTGGAACCGGGCACACGCATCGAAATCAAGAGCGAGAAACATGCGGCATCCGATTTCGCGCTCTGGAAAAAAGCGGAATCAAATCACTTGATGCGGTGGAACTCGCCGTGGGGCGTGGGGTTTCCGGGTTGGCACATCGAGTGCTCGGCGATGGCGATGAAATATCTCGGCGAAAGTTTCGACATTCACGGCGGAGGCTTAGATAATCAGTTTCCGCATCACGAGTGTGAGATCGCGCAGTCGGAAGCGGCGACGGGCAGACCGTTCGTCAAGTATTGGCTGCACAACAATCTGGTTACGGTCGGCGGGCAGAAGATGGGCAAGTCGCTCGGTAATTTTTTGACGGTAAAAGATGCGCTGAAAAAATTCTCACCCGTGATGCTGCGGTTTTTCATTTTGCAATCGCACTACCGCTCGCCGCTAGATTTCAGCGATGCTGCATTGGAGGCCGCAGGCGCGGGACTTGAGAAATTGCACGACACTTACCGCAGACTTGGAGAAGCTAAAATAACCGGCGCGGCCATTATCGAACTTGCGCCATTCGAACAGCGGTTTATTGATTCGATGAACGACGACTTCAATTCTCCGACGGCCATCGCAACCTTCTTCGATCTCAACCGCGAGGTGAACACGAAATTATCATCCGGCGGCTTTTCAGAAGCGGGGTTGAAAGATGTGCTATCATTCTACAACCGCTTTGCGGGTGATGTGCTCGGCATCTTGCCCGGGGGTGAAACGACCGGCGGTAGCGGCAGTGCGGACGCGGGGAATAAGGCGATTGACCTTTTGCTCGAACTGCGGCAACAGGCAAAAGCGAAAAAAGATTTTGCAACCAGCGATTTGATTCGAATGAAACTCACAGACATCGGCGTGGAAGTTCAGGACACCAAAGAGGGCAGTTCATGGAAACTCAAAAACTGATATACATCTTCAATCACATCTTCCTTTGTTAAAGGAAGATGTCAACCGCTGCTGACAGAGGGTTGGCTTCTAAACACATCACCATTGGAAAACTTTATATCAGGCGTCAAGCCCGTCGCCAAGCGGTTTCGCGGGGATGAAGTTGAATGCGTGCATTACGGCGCGGCGGTCGCGGTGCGCGATGACGGAAAAGTTTTGTTTGCCGTTGGCGATCCCGAACTGAAAACTTTCTTTCGTTCATCCTCGAAACCATTTCAAGCTTTGCCGCTTGTAGAAAGCGATGCACATAAAAAATTCGGATTGACGACCGAAGAACTTGCGCTCACCTGCGCTTCGCACAATGGCGAAACCTTTCATATCGGTGCAGCCGCATCGATCTTGCAAAAGCTAGGGCTTGATGAATCCGCATTGCAGTGCGGCGCACATGCGCCTTACAATCGCAATGCGGCCAAAGTCTTGATTCAAACGGGCGTGAAACCAAGTGCCTTGCACAACAATTGTTCGGGTAAGCATTCGGGAATGCTGGCATCATGCCTTGCGAACGGCTGGAATGCGAAAACATATCTCGACTTGAATCACCCGTTGCAACAAAAAATCTTCGAACATATTTCAAATTTTTCCGGCGTACCGAAACCTGAAATTGCAACGGCGATTGATGGGTGCAGCGTCCCGACCTTTTGCTTGCCGCTTGTCGGCATGGCGCGAATGTTCAGTGCGATGGGCGCGAAGCATGATGCATGTTTGAACGTACTCGCCGCCGCGATGACCACTGCGCCACAGATGGTTGCGGGGACGGATGAGTTTGATACACTGCTCATGCAAGCGGGCAAGGGCAGTATCGTTTGCAAACGCGGCGGCGCGGCAATTACCTGCGTTGCGGTGTCGGATGGCAGCACCGGTATCGGCATCGTGGTCAAGTCCATCGACGGCGCGATGGATGTGCCGCCGGTGATGGTGATGCGCGTGCTCGATATGCTGGGACTTTCAACCGACGAAATAAAATCGCAACTCGCAGCGTTCATCGCGCCGGTTCAAAAAAACATCAACGGCTGGAATGTCGGTCAACTTACGGCAGCGTTCTAAACTTTAAACCTGACGAAAAATGAATACAGATATGACAGGCCGCGTGTGCCTCATCACCGGTGCGAACTCCGGCATCGGCAAGGAAACTGCGCTCGCACTGGCGAAGATGGACGCAACATTGATTCTGGTTTGCCGCGATGCGGTGAAAGGGAAAGCGGTGATTCAAGAGATTGAAGCAACATCGGGAAATAAAAAATTGAACTTGATGCTGGCTGATATGTCGTCGGTGCAATCCATTCGCGCATTGGCCAAACAAATTCTTGAAAAATATCCGAAGGTACACGTGCTCGTCAATAATGCCGGTTCGGTTTTCAGCGAACGGCTCACGAGCAAAGACGGCTTTGAGATGACTTTCGCACTCAACCATTTGGGATATTTTCTCCTGACGCAGTTGCTCTTAGATCGCATCAAGGAAAGTGCGCCATCTCGCATTGTGAGCGTCGCCTCGGAAGCGCAGCAGGCAGGTCGGATTAACTTCGAGGATTTACAAAGTGAAAAAAGTTTTAGCGGCTTCACCGCCTACGGCACATCGAAGTTGATGAACGTGCTCTTCACTTACGAACTGGATCGAAGGCTGAATCGCAGCGGCAGCAGCGGAGTTACAGCCAACGCGATGCACCCGGGCGGCGTCGCAACGAACTTTGCCGCGAATACTTCCGGCCTTTTTACCTTTTTCTGGAAACTCATCACGCCGTTTTTGCTCACGCCCGCGCAAGGCGCGGAGACGGTGATTTACCTCGCGTCATCGCCGGAAGTGGAAGGCATCAGCGGAAAGTATTTTATCAAGAAGAAACCCGCGCGGTCGGTCGCGGTTTCTTACGATGAAGCCGTTGCAAAACGCTTGTGGGAAGTGAGCGAAAAATTAACGGGCGATCAAATATGACCCCAACTGCATGAGTCAGGAACGATGTCCGTCATTTCGGCGGCAATGAAGAATCTGCATTCACGAATCGAATAAAAAAGCGTCTGAGGTCAGACGCTTTTTGTGTCCTGTATCCGCCGAACAATTATTTGGTGATACCGATTTGCGAGAGCATGAATGCATACTCAAACGCGATTTCTTTGTAGGCATCGTAGCGGCCTGATGAACCGCCGTGCCCCGCGGCCATGTTGGTTTTGAGCAAGAGCAAATTTTTATCCGTTTTCATCTGCCGCAACTTCGCCGTGTATTTCGCAGGCTCCCAATACATCACTTGACTATCGTTGAGCGACGTCGTAACCAAAATGTTCGGATAGTCTTTCGCCGCGAGGTTGGTGTACGGACAATAACTTTTGATGTAATCATACTCCGCTTTCACATTCGGATTGCCCCACTCCAAGTATTCGCCGACCGTTAGCGGCAACGACGCATCGAGCATCGTATTGACGACATCCACAAACGGCACAGCCAGATGTGCGACTTTGCAAACATCAGGGCGCAAGTTCAAGACCGCGCCGATGAGCAAGCCGCCCGCGCTGCCCCCTTCAATCGCCAAGCGGTCGCGCGAGGCATATTTTTCAGCGATGAGAAAATCGGCGCAGGCGACGAAGTCGGTGAAGGTGTTTTTCTTTTT
>JACMJS010000119.1 GCA_014380515.1 Chlorobiales bacterium | reverse complement strand
GGCTACGGTTTCACGGCGGACGCGGCCTCGCAACGGGTCTGGGCGCGACGGTACTCTTCATGCCCGCCGTGCCGATTCTCTGGGGCGTGATGTGGGTTGCGGCATGGTTCTATTCCAACCGTGTTCACTTTTGCAACATCTCCGCCACGATTTGCACGCTGATTCTCATTCCGATTTTTGAACGGATGTCAGCCTATCCGTTTATTATCTTGGTGCTCGGTCTGGTAATCATCCGCCATCTCGATGTGTTCAAAGAGGCCTTCAAGAACGGATAGACGCCACAACGAAAAAGACATGTTTCGAAAATCAAGAGAAGACGTCTGATTAAAAAGGTTCGAAGCAAATTTATTGTTCAATCTACCGATAACCACAAACCACTTTCACAAATGCAAACGCTTAGCACCGCCGCCGACATTTCCGAAATGGCGCGTCAAATCCGCCGCGACATCGTTCGGATGCTCGTCCTTTCGCAATCGGGACACACGGGCGGCTCGCTCGGCATGTCCGATATTTTCGCGTCGCTGTACTTCAACTTGATGAAGCACGATCCTGAAAAGTTTTGGGAAAACCACGATCAAGATTTTCTGTTTCTCTCCAACGGACACATCTCGCCCGTCTGGTATAGCACGCTCGCCCGCGCCGGATACTTTCCGGTGGATGAACTCAAAACCTTTCGAAAAATCGGTTCGCGCCTGCAAGGCCATCCCGCCACCGACACCGGCTTGAAAGGCATTCGCATCGCATCCGGATCGCTCGGTCAGGGACTTTCAGCGGCGGTCGGCGCGGCACTCGGATTTAAACTCAACAAGAACCTGAACACCGTGTATTGTTTGATGGGCGACGGCGAGTGTCAGGAAGGACAAATCTGGGAAGCGGCCATGAGCGCGGCGCATCACAAAACGAACAATCTCATCGGCATCATCGACCGCAACGACATGCAAATCGACGGCGCGGTTACCAGCGTGATGAACATCGAACCCTTCGCCGACAAATGGCGCGCCTTCGGTTGGAATGTTTTAGAAACGGACGGCAATGACATTGAAGCCTTTCTGGACACCGTTCACAAAGCCAAAGCGATGCGCGAGCAATCGACGCAGCCGACGGTCATCATCGCGGTTACAATCATGGGCAAAGGCGTCCCGTTCTTCGAAGGCCTGATGACCGACGGCACGAACTGGCACGGCAAAACGCCCTCGAAAGAACTCGGCGAAAAAGCCCTCGCGCATCTTGCCGAAACGAAATACGGCGACTTCTAAAAAGCAACGATGAAACACAAACCGCAATTTCTAACGGACGCCAACGGCAACCCCAACGGCAACCCGGCAGCGGTTGTGCTCGGCCTTGAAGTATATAAAGCTTTGCTCGATGAGTTGGATGACATGGCCTCTGCCGCTGTGTATCAAGCCGCAAAGCGAAAGCCTGCAACTTATTTGCCGAGGCGGGAAGCCTTCGCGGAAATTGAAAGTTTGCGAAAGAAAACTTGACAGTGATAATTGAGTATGAAATAATCTGCTTGTCATTCTGAGCGCAGCGAAGAATCTGCATCCATCTTTCGATTCGTTAAACGCAGATTCTTCACGTCGCTTGCGCTTCGTTCAGAATGACGATGTAATTTGGTGAGCCATCGAAAACTGTAAGTGAGAATTATCGCCGGAAAATATAAACGCAGGCTCGTCGGCACGGTAGAGTCGCTGGAAGTAAGGCCGACGACCGACCGTGTGCGCGAAACGGTTTTCAATTTGCTCGCCACGCGATTTGATTTTGAGAATGCGAACGTGCTTGATCTCTTTGCCGGCAGCGGCGTCTTGGGCTTTGAAGCGATGAGCCGCGGCGCGCAGCAGATCACGTTTGTCGAGCAGAACATGGCTGTGGCCAAAGTGTTGCAACAGTCCATCGAGCAATTGAAAGTGGAGAAAGAATCCGCCTTGCAAAAGCAAGATGCGATGGGATTTTTAAAGCGTACCGCAGCCGTGTTCGATTTGATTTTTTGCGACCCGCCGTATAAATCCGACGTGCATTCGCAAGTCATCGATCTGGTATTCTCCCGCAATCTGCTTTCGGAACGCGGTTACTTGGTGTTGGAGCATCACGAATCGCAAGTCTATAGCGAGCACGAAAAATTTGCCTTCAGCAAAGCGTTCGGCATCACGGTCGTCAGTTTTTTTGAAGCCGTGCCCGATGGAACGGATGAGGAAGACGCCGACGATTCGTTGTAAATTCTACGGTCTTTGAGTCTATGGCTTGCTGTAAAGATGAAACGCTTTATGGTTACGAAATTTGAGTTATGAAACGTCGGGCACTTTATCCGGGCACATTCGATCCGATTACCAACGGGCACATTGACGTCTTGGAACAGGGTCTGAACATCTTCGATGAGATTCTCATCGTCGTTGCGCAGAACAGTCAGAAAAGTCCGATCTTCACCGCGGGCGAGCGCGTGGAAATGATCCGCGAAGCAACCGTATCCTATCCGAACGTTTCGGTTTCGTGTATTGACAACCGGCTGCTGATTCAGTACGCCAAAGAGCAACATGCCACCGCAATCCTGCGCGGCCTGCGCCAAGTCGCCGATTTCGAATATGAATTTCAAATCGCTTTGATGAACCGCCATTTGACGCCCGAAATCACGACGGTCTTTTTGATGCCGCACGAAAAATACACCTATCTCACCTCGTCTATCATCCGCGAAGTCGCCCGGCTTGGCGGGGAAGTGGCCGACTTCGTGCCCTATTCTGTGCTGCGGCATCTGGCCAAAAAACTTTCTACGAATCACACCCAACCTCATTAACCATCATCAATCGTACTAATTCTAATTGGCCACTGTGATCTCAACCAAGACCGCTATGACTGCATCCGCATCCGTCGCAGAATCCGTTTCACTTGAAGAACGCTTTCTCTCGAAGCGCGTCCGCGCCGTCAATGAATCGCAGACCTTGCAAATCACGGGTCAAGCCAAAAAGATGATCGATGCGGGCTTAGACGTCATCAGCCTTTCCGCCGGTGAGCCGGATTTTCCCACACCCGATTTCGTCTGCGAAGCCGCCAAGCGTGCGATTGATCAAGGCTTCACCAAATACACCGCCAATCAAGGCATTTTGGAACTGCGCAAAGCCGTCGCTGAAAAATTCCGCAGGGACAGCGGTCTTGTTTATACGCCCGATGAAATTCTCGTCAGCAACGGCGGCAAGCAAGCCATCGCCAATGCAGTGCTCGCCTTGACGGGCGAAGGCGATGAAGTGATTATTCCCGCGCCCTATTGGGTGAGTTTTCCTGAAATGGCGCACCTTGCGGGCGCAACGCCCGTCGTCATTTCGGCGGGGCTGGATCAAGGATTTAAAATCACGCCGGAACAACTTTCCCGCGCGATCACGCCGCAAACCAAATTATTTATTTTCAATTCACCCTCGAACCCGACGGGCGCGGTCTATACCGAACCGGAGATTCGTGCGTTGATGCAAGTGCTCGAACCCTACGACGGCATTTTCATTATCTCCGATGAAATGTATGAGAAACTCATTTACGGTTCGCAACAGCATTTTTCGCCCGCGCGGATTGAATCGCTCAAAGGCCGCATCCTGACAAGCAACGCATGTTCGAAAGTGTATTCGATGACGGGGTGGCGCGTCGGCTATATCGCCGGGCCGCGGTGGATCATCGATGCGTGTGCGAAGATTCAATCACAAACGACCTCGAACGCCAGCTCAATTTCGCAGAAGGCCGCCGTCGCTGCATTGACGGGCGATCAATCCGTCGTCGCCATGAGGCGCGGAGAGTTTGAAAAACGGCGGGATTTTTTCTGTGCGGGTCTGAATAAAATTGGCGGCATTCGCGCCGCCGTGCCCGATGGCGCATTTTATGTTTTCGCGTCGGTAGAAAATTTGCTCGGTAAAACTTTTCAGGGCGCACGGCTCGACACTTCGGTCGATGTCGCCAAATATCTTTTGGAAAAGCATCTCGTCGCAACCGTGCCCGGCGATGCGTTCGGCGCCGCAGGCTACTTGCGGCTTTCTTACGCGGCGGGAATGAATGAATTGGAAAAAGCCTTGAGCCGGATGCAGACAGCCTTCGCATCGTAATCGCATCGATGATGACCGCGATCAAATTCCTTCAGTCTTGAATCTATCCTTTAATCTTTATCAGCAGCATCGCATGTCCTGCGCCGCTGTTCCTACGAAATTTTATCCCACTTTTTATGCAAAAGTCAATTTTGATTGTCGATGATGAATCTATGATCGTCGACATCTACAAAGAATTTTTGGCGGAGTTGCCCATCGACATCGATACCGCGTCTGACGGCATCACCGGACTCAAATTGATTACCGCCAAACACTACGATCTCGTGTTGCTCGATTTACTCCTGCCCGGCATGAGCGGCCTTGATGTTCTCTTGGAAATCACCGACCGCAAATTGAAGATGCCCTACATCATCGTCTGTAGCGGCCTTACCGAGCACGATATTATTTCCGATGCGATTCAAGCCGGTGCGGGCGATTACTTTACCAAGCCGATCAGCCGCGTGGAGTTTCTTACCGCCATCGCGTCGCTTCTGGATTTGACCTCGCAATCACTGCCGCCCGCTGCAAGCGACAAATCACTGCTGCAGATCAACGCGCAGATGGTGTTGCAGAAAAGATCAGGCACCGTACGGATAACGACGCCGCAGGGACAAGGCCAACTGACGTATCAGCACGGCAAGTTAGGAACAATTATTTTGCGGGACTTGAAGGGAATTGAGGCGATGGAGCAGTTGAAGCGGCTTCGCATCTTAAATGTGCATATTGAATTCGCACAGTGAGCGGGCACCGTGAGTGAGCACATTGAACAGGCAACCCGGGTTCATCCAGCCGGATACAACTGAGAAAGTACACACGCACAAAATTTACCGGAGAAAAAATGCCAACCTATCCTTACCTCTGCGACAACTGCGGCTACGAATTTGAAACCGTTCAGCGCATGTCGGAAGCGGCTTTGACCGAATGTCCGAACTGCCACACGGCGGCGTTGCACCGCGTCATCACACTTGGCGGCGGATTCGTGCTCAAGGGCAGCGGCTTCTACAACACGGATTATAAAAACGCGCCGCCGAAACCGGTTTCCGGCGCAGCGGCGTCCGGCGAGGCAAAGTCCGGTGAATCGAAAGCGGATGCCGCGACCGCCGGTACATCTGCTGAAAGGGCTGCCGACAAGGCTGCCGAGCGAACATCTGACGGAGGGAAATCCGGCGCGGCGGATTCGGACGGAGGATCAAAACCAAAGTCGGAAACAAAACCGGAATCGAAGTCTGCGCCGAAACCGGAATCAAAGTCGGATTCGAAGTCCGATTCTAAAAAAGAATCCGGCGGCAATCCATCCGCTTCGAAAACGCCCGCTTCTTGACGCCCGTCTGCAAGCGTCGGGCTACAAGTTTCCGGCGAGCAAAATCGTGCCGGTCGGAGCGGGCGAACCGCCGATGGGTTCTTCGGTGATGGCGAAAGTTTGAACGCCGCTTCCGAATCCGGCGGGCAACTCGATGAACACTTCTTTTTCTTCCGCCTCAAGCTTGACGCTAAACAGCCCCGCCCCTTGCGGCTTCCCGTCCTGAATCGTCCAAAGTTCATACTCCTTGCCCTTCGCATTGACGGGCAGTTCGGTTAGGTAAAGCACCAATCGCTTTTTCTGTTCCGACCAAAACACCTTGCCTTGTCGCGGCGACGGATCGGAGGCTTTCAGGTCAACCGCTTTGAAGGTCGAGGTTTGAAAAAAACTCGTGAGTGCCGACTGCTGCTCCAGCGCACGGCGCAACCCCGAGACGGCAATGAATTGCTGATCCAACTTGACTTCCAATTTTTCCGTCCGCTCGCTCAGTTCGGCAATCGTGTTGTCTTTATCGCGCAGGTTGAGGTAGAAGGCGGTCGAGAGCACGGCGAGAATGAGCACGCCGAAGAGCGCGAACACCGTCGCCGTTGACATCCGCCGCCGCTCCGACGCGAGGGCCGGACGATCCGCGAAGGCGCGAACGGGCGATTGTCCCAGCGGCAGCGGCGCATTTGGCGCGGCGGCACTTTGCGGAGCGGCATCCAAGGCGGCGTTGATCGCATTGAAGATGCCGCCTTTGACGACGGGCGACAGCGGCCTCGCCGGTGCGGACTTGGCCACGGCGACGAACATCGCGCCCGCTTCGCGCATCGCCTCAATGTATTCCGGCTTGGAAAGATTGGGTTCAAACATCGCCCGCTCCTCAGCGGACATAAGATCGAAGAGGTAATCTATACATTGCTCCTGAATGCTTTCGCCCTCAGAGTTGGATGGCATAGTGTTCATATCCTTGAATAAAAATTACAATGTGTTTTGGCAGTGTATCCGCGTTGTATCATCAACCCGTCGGGATTGACATCTGCAACGGATGTGATAATGTTACAGTCTTCAGATTTTTCCTTCTGCTTCGGCGCGGAGTAGAAAACTAAGTTTCATCATGCCCTGACGAATCCGCGTCTTGACCGTACCGAGCGGCGATTTCAGCGCCTCGGAAATCTCGGTATGCGACAGGCCGCTGAAGAACGCCATTTCAATCGCCGTCTTTTGTTCTTCCGGCAGTTGCATCAACGCCCGCACGATGCGTTCATGCTCTTCGCCTTGAATCACTTGCGTAAGCGCGCTCGACTCGGCAGCATCGTTTGTTTCCTCAAATTCCGAATCATCGCCGTGAACTTCCGCCTGCATATGCCGCGAGCGTTTGGAGCGGATGAAATCTATCGCGCGGCTGCGGGCAATCGTGAAAAGCCATGTCGAGCCGCCGCCGCGCGTGCCGTCGTACAGATCGGCTTTGTTCCACACATACACGAAAATATCTTGAACGAGTTCTTCGGCATCGGGCTGGCTGCCGATGATTTTCAGAACGGCGGAATAAACATATGCCGCATACCGTTGATAGAAAATTTCAAAAGCATCTTGACTGCGGCCTGCGATGAGGCGAAGTAAGTCGCCATCGCCGGTTTTCTTATCGATGATCATTGTATGTCTGTGGTGAGTTACGAGTTTACAGCGGCAATGGTTTTATACATGAGGCCGCGACAACGTTTCAGGTGTGAATCAGGTGTGAATCCAAATGTAAAAGGCAATTCTAATTTTGCTTCCTGCCCGAGTGAAGGAAAAAAGGAGCTGGAGAAACCGCCGTCGTTCAACTTATCCTGCTCGAACTAAGGCGGGAACGCCCGGGGTCGCTCTTTCGCCGCCGCAGGTTTCTTCGGCAGTGCCGCATCCGGCTTCGGTTTCCGCGGGTTTGATTTTTCCTTCGGCTTCGGCGCGGGTTTCACCGGCGGCATTACGCTTTCATCCTCCGGACGTTCCGACGCCCGCCACCGGAAACCGGGCAAGTTGCGTGCGTCCGGCGTCGCCATCGCTTCGGGGTACGTATCGCCCTCGACGCCCTTGTAAATCGCAATCCGGCTGACACGGCTGCTATCGAACCCGATCACGATGCGGTCGCCGCTGGCCACATTGACGCCGTTGGCATCAAGGCCGTCGTAAAGGTAATAAACACTTCGGGCTTCTGCGAACACTTCAGCCCGTTGCAAGCGAGAGCTGTCATCGAAGGCGATGACGATTTTTTCTCTGCCTGAAAGCTGGTTGAATTTTTTGCCGGTGCGGTCGAGCGTATCGCGGCTGGTCATAAAGGCTTTACGCAACACGATAATTTTATCGATGCGGCTGCGGCGGCCTTGTGGCCCCGAGGTTTGCCGGAGCACGACGCGCACCGAATCGCCGGTCATCTGTGTGTCTTGATACCAGACGATGGCGTTGCCGGTGAGCAAGAGTTCATTTTGATCGGTAAAGTAAATCGCTTTTCCGCTGCGCGCGGTGAGGTCGCCGCGGCGGATGCGCACGCTGTCGGTGATCTCCACGCGCTTGGCCGTATCCGCTTTGCCGCGAAAGGCTTCCATCTTCATCGCGCGGATCACCAAACTATCCGGCTGCGATTTGCCTTTGTTCGTCGTGTCAATCTGCGTGAGCACGGGACGCTGTTCGATGAAACTATAACTGCGTCCGATGTCGTGCTCGGCGTAGCCGCCGGTGATGAGCACGTTGTCGGAAAAATTTCTAATGCGGACGCGGCCAATGACGACGGACTTCTGCAAGGCGCGGTAGTAAATCAAACTGTCGGAAAGCACGAGGTTCGCCGAATCCTTCATCGACACGTTTTGGCTGAACACGGCTTTTTGTTCATCGGAAAAGTAAGTGCCGCTCTGACTGTTAAGAATGACGCTTTGATCGGTGAGGCTCACGCTGTCTTGCAGCACGCTGCGGCGGCCCTGTTCGTAGTAGAAACCTTCTCGCCCGCGAATCGTTACCGTGTCGCGCACGATTTTGACGTTACCCACCACGCGAATTTTTTTGCTGAGGCTGTATTGCACCGCGCTGTCGCACTCAACAGTTGTACTGCCGTCGACGAACTTTACGTTTCCGGTGGCAATGCGAACCGCTTCGGTGATCGGAGGCAGGTTCGGAGCAGGCAGCTCGGTTACGGTTGATCCGGCGAAGACGTCGGCGTGTTCCAAGACGGCGGTACGCGCCGAATCATTTTTCGGTGCGGATTTTATGGCCACCGGAGGGTTGACTTGCCCGGTGCACAGCGCGGCAAAGAGCCAGAGAACGAAAGTTAATGTGAGGCGTTGGTTCAAAGCGGTAAATTGATACACGTGGCGATGCGTGTAGATTGTATGCAAATGGTGGTTTTGCGACCGGAACAAAATACAGTGAATTGACCTACGCTTAAAAGCGTAGGCTTCCTGATTCAACGAAGGGTTTCCGCTTGCGATACTAATCGCTTGCTTGAAATGACCTTCTCCACAGGCTTAGATTCGGGCGATTCCCGCCCTATTGAGCTTGCCGAAATATGCCGAACTCACTGAGGCTCGTTGCATTTCGGATCACCTTGCTCTCGCAAGGCAAACTTTAAAAGATTCTTTGCCGCGTTGATGTCGCGGTCGTGTTCAGTATGACAATGCTCGCAAATCCATACCCGCTCCGAGAGTTTCAATGCTTGCTTGGCATTGCCGCACTTCGAGCAACGTTTGGAACTCGGATAGAAACGACCGGCTTCAATGACCGTGCCGCCTTTCCATTCGGATTTGTATTTCAGTTGACGAACGAATTCAGACCAAGAGCAGTCCGAGATAGATTTTGCCAAATGGTGATTGCGAATCATTCCGGCAATGTTAAGGCTCTCGAGCACAATGACTTGATTTTCGTCAGTGGTGCGATGCGAGAGTTGATGCAGAAAGTTTGTGCGGGCGTTGCGAATGTCCCGATGAATTTTAGAAACCTGCAAGCGTGCTTTGTCTCGGTTACGCGAACCTTTGATCTTCTTGGAAAGTCGGCGTTGCGCTCGTTGCAAACGAAGTTCGCTCGCGCGGTAGAAGTTCGGGGCGGAGACCTTTGCGCCATCGGAAAGCACGGCGAAATGCTTGAGACCCAGATCGATACCGACAGCCTTTTTGGTTTTCGGTTCTGGAACATCAACGAGTTCCTCAACGTTAAACGCAATGAAGTATTGACCGGACGGTTCTTTGGAAATGGAAATATGCTTGACCGTGCCTTTAATCTCGCGGTGCTTGCGAAACTTAAAAGGTTCGGCAAACTTCGGAAGTTTTACGCTCCGGTCAATTATCTCAAAGCCTTGCGGAATGCGACAACTTTGGCGATTCGATTTCTTTTTGAACGACGGAAACTTAGCCCGCTTGTTGAAAAAGTTGTTGTAGGCAGTGTCAAGGTCTCGGAGCGATTGCTGCAAAGTTTGCGAGTAGGCTTCGGAGAGCCACTTCGTTTCGCCCTGTTGTTTGAGCGAAGTGAGTTGCTTGCAGAGTGCGGCGTAGGAAAGCCCTTTACCTGTTTCGGCATATGTCTGTATGCGAAGGTTGAGGAAATGATTGAACACAAAGCGGCAATGTCCGAATTGAACAGCCAAATATGCTTGCTGTTCAGCGGTTGGCGCAAGCCGGAACTTGTAGGCTTTGTGAATAATCTTTTCCATAACCCAATACATGAAAAAGATGACGAAAAAACTATTCATTTTGTTATTTCAACGGTGTTAAACAAATCGGCGATTTGAGCCAAAGGACTCCGCTGTCCGCCTCTGGCGGAATCAGCCTCCGGCTGACATCCAACGATCTAAAGTCAGTAGGCTTTCTCGCCTCAAATTATCGTAATTTCGCCGCCGATAAAACGCACCGCTATTCACATTCAGGAGATACAATGAAAATAAAAGTAATCGTACACGAAGCCGAAGAAGGCGGCTATTGGGCGGAAGTACCTGCGATTAAAGGCTGCGCCACACAGGGCGAGACCTTCGAAGAGCTTTTGAATAATTTGTATGAAGCCATTGAAGGATGTCTTGCCGTTGATGTAGAAACCCCGAAAGATACGGCTACGGCGCGCACGATTGAGATTGCGATATGAAATCAATCTCCGGCAAGGAATTCGGTAAAGTTCTGGAGTCGCGGGTCTGGACGCTTCTGCGGGTTCAGGGCAGCCATCAGATTTACGGTAAGACCGGACAGTCCGAGCGAATCAGCGTACCGGTGCATGGCAATCAAAGCCTTAAAACCGGATTACTCAAGCACTTGCTTAAAATTGCCGACATTTCAGAAAGTGAATTGTAGCGTAACAAGCTTTGTGCAGTGAGAACTGAGAACATGCGTTGTTTATTTACACTTAATCCTCTCGAACAATAAACGCTTTGAAAAAAATTATTTCCGTCGTCGGCGCGCGGCCAAACTTTATGAAAGTCGCGCCGTTTCATCACGAACTTGTCAAGCGCGGCAACTTTCAATCGGTCATTCTGCACACCGGCCAGCACTACGACGAAAAAATGTCGCAGGTTTTTTTTACCGAACTAGGCCTGCCCAAACCGGATATTTATTTGGGCGTCGGTAGCGGATCGCACGCCGAACAAACCGCGAAGGTGATGGTGGCGTTCGAAAAAGTGTTGCAAGATCAAATTCCCGATTTGGTCGTCGTCGTCGGTGATGTGAACTCAACGCTCGCCTGTTCAATCACCGCGGCGAAATTGCTCGTGCCCGTCGCTCACATTGAAGCGGGGCTTCGCAGCGGCGACCGCACGATGCCGGAGGAAATCAACCGCATTGTAACCGATTCGATTTCGGATTTATTGTTTGTCAGCGAGCCGAGCGGGATGCACAACCTCATTAACGAAGGCGTGCCCGATGAAAAAATGTTTCTCGTCGGCAACATCATGATCGATAGCCTCGTCACGCATCTGCCGAAAGCGATGCAATCAAACGTGCTCATGGAACTTGGGTTGAAGCCGAAATCCTACACGCTTGTAACGCTGCATCGCCCCAGCAATGTTGATGAACCGGAAAGCCTCGAAAAAATCCTGCGGCTCTTCAAAGCCATCTCCGAAAAATCCGAAATCGTTTTTCCGATTCACCCGCGCACCCGCAAAATGTTTGAGCAATCCGGCCTGACCGCACGGGTGAAAGAAATCAAAGGACTGCATCTCGTTGATCCGCAAGGCTACATTGAATTTTTACGGTTGATGAAAGAAGCCTCGCTGGTACTCACCGATTCCGGCGGCGTGCAAGAAGAAACGACCGTGCTCGGCGTGCCGTGTTTGACGATGCGCGAAAACACCGAACGGCCTATAACGGTTGAAGTCGGCACGAACGAACTTGTCGGCACGGACGAAGATGAAGTCCGCGAAGCCGCACTGGGCGTGCTTTCCGGGAAGGGCAAGGCGGGAAAGATTCCGCAGTTGTGGGACGGGCACACCGCGGAACGCATCGTCAGCCAACTCGGTGAAGTACTGAAATGAATTCGACTCCCCCTAACCCTCTTTGACAAGGGGGGACGAAAAAAATGCGACGAACGAAAAAATAAAATTCATGCAACCGTTTCTTGAGACCACGCCAGCCGCATCGATTGTTTTCGTCATCACGTTGATTCTCAGTTTCGCGGCACTGAGTGCGCCCGCGCTGATGGATCGGCTCATCCTGCATCCGTACAGCCTGCTGCGCGAGCGGCGGTATTACACGCTCATCACCAGCGGATTCATTCACGCCGACGCCGGACATTTGCTCTTCAACATGCTCTCTTTTTTTTTCTTCGCGTTTGCACTGGAGCGTATCGTCGGCACCGCGCAGTTTGCGATCACATACCTCGTCAGTCTTGCGCTTAGCGACATCAGTACGATTGTGAAGCACAAAGACAATCCGAACTATCGAAGCCTTGGCGCGTCGGGCGCGATTGCGGCGGTGATTTTTAGTTTTATCATTTACGAACCGCAGACCCGCATCTCACTTTTCCTGATTCCCATCGGCGTGCCCGCCCCGATCTTCGCCGTGCTCTATGTCGCTTATTCCTACTTTTCCGCCCGCCGCCAATACGACAATGTGAATCACGAAGCGCATCTCTTCGGCGCCGTCAGCGGCGTGGTGCTCACCTTGCTGCTCGATCCCGACGCCTTCGCCGGATTCTACACGCAAGTTTTCGGCTGACTCTTCAATGTCAAAGTTTGTGAACTGATGAAGCCGAACTTGAGTTTAAAATTGTTGCTGCTGTCAGTGATCATATCGGTGATTCACCACATCGATCACGTGTTACGCATCGATCACAGCGGCTGGCCTTTCCTGCCACGGGTAACGCCGTTCACCTTCAGTCTGCTGGCGTACCCAATTTTCCTTTTGATATTTCTTGCTCAAGCCAAACCGTGGTATCGGGTGGCGGGCACAGCCGTGCTATTCCTGTTCGCCACGCTCGCGCACATTTTCTTCGAACCGATGCGGGATAAATTTCATACTTGGGCATATCGAAGCAACCTGCCCGGTCATGTCGGAGAGCAAAATATGTTGGGATTCAACTCGGAATTCTTGGGCGTGTGTTCGATTGTGATCGCCGTGCTGCTGTCGCTTGCATTACTCGCAACGCTGCTCTCTTTTATTGCAGACGTGAGCCGAGGCTCGGACAATAAAGAAGCCCCACCCGTCAGATGAGGCTTCGTCATGTATCCAAACAATCGGGCTCGAGGGAAATTATTTTGCCGCCTTCATCCAGTATGGATTCCATAAAGATGAATCTATTCGCATACTATCCAGTTTCACTCCTCCGTAAAGTATGACAGGTTCATAAATCACTTCTACGGATGAATCTTCTTTGCAAGCAGAAACGGTGAACGCGAGGGCAACGAGGCACAGCAGGCCAAAAAGATATTTCGTCATTGATGCGGTTGTTTGCGGTTTGGAGAAAAGCCGGATATAAAACGAACGGAATCTCTTGTATCAAAACTTCAGAAATTTACGGCTCGCAAACCCTGCGCCCAACGGTTTCCAAAAGTTTATCAGCCAACAACCATTTCTAAATCGAGCAACTCGGCTTCGGTGAAGAGCCGCGACTTGGTGAGAAACCGCAGGCCGAGCGGAATCTCGAGCGAGAAACTTGCGCCGCGGCCTTTGGTTACATCAATGATGAGCTGGGTATGTTTCCAATACGCAAATTGATCGCCGGACATATAAAATTCGCAACCCGCGATCTCGCCCATCTTCACATCGCTATCGCCCGTACGGAACTCGCCCTTCGGAAAGCACATCGGCGATGAGCCGTCGCAGCACCCGCCCGATTGATGAAACATCACCTCGCCGTTCGCGGCTTTCAACTGTTCAATCACCGCTTCCGCTTCCGGCGTTACGAGCACGCGCTTTGTTTTCATTTTTATTTTTTTTGTTACGATGTAGGGGCGATGCTTGTCGTCGCCCGTCTTCAGGGCAACCACAAGGGTTGCCCCTACGACGAATGATCATCCTCGGTTAGAAGAAACCGAGTTTCTGCTTGTTGTAAGAGATGAGCATGTTCTTGTTGAGCCGGTAGTGATTGAGCATCATCAAATGCGTCTCGCGTCCGAAGCCGGATTTTTTGTAGCCGCCGAACGGCGCGTGCGCCGGATACGCATGGTAACAATTCACCCAAACACGTCCGGCTTGAATGCCGCGCGGAATCATGTAGGCTTCGTGCGCGTCGCGCGTCCAAACGCCCGCACCCAGACCGTAGAGCGTATCGTTGGCGATCTCCAAGGCTTCCTCCGGCGTTTTGAACGTCGTAACCGAAACGACGGGACCGAAGATTTCTTCTTGAAAGACGCGCATCTTGTTGTGGCCTTTCAGAACCGTCGGCTGAATGTAGAAGCCGCCTTCCAAACCGCTATTGAGTTTCATCGGCGCGCCACCGATCAAAGTCTCCGCACCTTCTTGCTTAGCGATGTCGAAGTACGAAAGAATTTTTTCGTATTGATCGTTGGATGCCTGCGCGCCCATCATCGTTTCAGGATCGAGCGGATTGCCCATCTTGATTTTCTTCACACGCTCGATCACGCGGGCGATGAACTTATCGGCGATGCTTTCATCGACCAAGATGCGCGACGGGCATGTACAAACCTCGCCTTGATTGAGCGCGAAGAGCACCGCACCTTCAAGGCACTTGTCGAAGAAATCATCGTCGGCGTCCATCACGCTCTTAAAGAAAATGTTGGGTGATTTGCCGCCGAGTTCCATCGTTGCGGGAATAATATTTTCCGACGTGTATTGCAAGATCAATCGTCCCGTCGTGGTCTCGCCCGTGAATGCGATCTTGGCCACGCGCGGCGACTGTGCCAGCGGTTTGCCCGCCTCGACGCCGAATCCATTGACGATGTTAAGCACGCCCGCCGGAAGCACGTCTTTAATCAGCTCCGCCCAAATCAAAATGCTCGTCGGCGTTTGCTCGGCGGGCTTGACGACGGTGCAGCATCCGGCAGCGAGCGCGGGCGCAATTTTCCATGCCGCCATGAGCAGCGGAAAGTTCCACGGAATGATTTGCCCGACGACACCAATCGGCTCTTTGATATTGAGCGAGACGGTGTATTCATCCAGTTCCGAGACCGTGCTTTCTTCGGCGCGAATCACGCCCGCGTAGTAGCGGTAATGATCAATGACGAGCGGCAAATCCGCGAGCAAGGTTTCACGAATGGCTTTGCCGTTGTCCATCGTTTCAACGGCGGCGAGAACCTCCAAATTCTTTTCGGTGATGTCGGCGATTTTCAAGAGCATGTTGCTGCGCTCCGTCGCCGAGGTGCGCGACCATTTCGGAAACGCGGCATGTGCGGCATCGAGCGCGAGGTCTATATCTTCCTTCGTGCCGCGGGCGACTTTGCCCATCGGCTTACCGTCGACGGGCGACGTATTTTCGAAGTACTCGCCTTTGGCGGGCGCGACAAATTTGCCGCCGATGAAATGATCATACTTCTCTTTGAACTTCGGGCGTTCGTGAACCTTAGGCTTTGACGCCTCTGAAACAAGTCCTGCCATGATAATTCTCCGGTTAGAGTTGTGATAGTTTCTGATAGTGTTTCATAAAATTTGCTTCTTAGCAAGCAACCGCAGGAAGTTGGGCAGGCGCGGCAGGAAATCGTAGCACGGTCGTATCAAAGTATCGCTCAATCGTATCATTTTTTTTACCCGCCCATTTTGCTACTTTCTTCTCCCATTGACGATGAGAAATAATATGCAATCCGCGATCCCGCCGCTACAAGCTTCAAGAGGGGCTTGACGGGGGGAACCCCGGCGGACGGCGATGCTAAGACAAGGAGTAGCGCGATGTCATTGACTTATTTTTCCGGGCCGAAAGCCCTGTCCCGCCCCATCGACCGCTTGATTGAGAACCGCAGCGTCTTCACGCTGTCCAAATCCGAACTGAATTTATTTGAGACCTTCGAACCGTGCCACCGCGTGCCGCTGGAGTTTTCCGAGCCGCTCGCTGTAGCCATGATTCAGGGCAAAAAGGTGATGCACTTGCCGCAAGCTTCGCCGTTTACATTCTTGCCCGGCGAGTCGCTCGTGCTGCCTGCGGGACAAAAAATGTTGATTGATTTTCCCGACGCCGCGCTTCAAAACCCGACGCGGTGCTTGGCACTGGCGATCTCCAGCGAAGAGATTTACAGCGTGTTGGATGAACTCAATCTTCGCGCTCCGAAAGCCGAAACCGGCGACCGCTGGCAACTGCGGCCTGAACAGTTTTATCTCGGCAACGACAACCGCATCGCGCGCACGCTCGGCGAACTCGTCGAAGTTTTTACCGATGATCAGCCCGACAGTCAGCCCGCCAAAGAACCGCTTGCAAAATTGAAATTGCGGGAACTGCTCGTCCGTGTGATGCAGACGCAAGCGCGGCTGGTGTTGATCGAGCATTGCAAACACCACGCGAGCACGCACCGCTTGGCCTTCGCGGCGCACTACATCAAATCACATCTGCATGATTCGATTTCGATTGGCGACCTGAGTAAGAAATGTTGTATGAGCAAGCCGCATTTCTTTCGCAGCTTCAAAACGGAGTTCGGCCTCACACCGCTTGAGTTCATTCACGCCGAACGCATCAAATTGGCCGAGCAACTTCTTTCCAATCCGCTGCGATCTTTGGCCGACGTCTGTTTCGCGGCGGGGTTCGGCAGCCTCAACTACTTCATCAAAGTCTTCAAGCACCACACCGGCCTGACGCCGAAGCATTACCAAAAGCGGCGTTCGGCATCGCCGGATGAGAAGTGAGCAAGTGCTGCCGCCATTTGAAAAAGTTCGGAAATGAAAAAGCCTCGCTGTAGCGCGAGGCTTTTTGCTTGAGGCACAACCAAAATAAATCAGTTGAGCGTGGGCAAGAGGTCTTTGATTTTGGCGAGGCGGTCTCGGTCGCTCCGCAGTTGCGGCTGAAGCGATTGCATATCGGCAAAAACTTTTTTCGCATCGGCTTTGCGGTTCATATCGAGATAAAGCAATCCGAGTTCGTAGCGATGCCGGACGGCGCGCGGCGCGAGGGCGATGGCTTTCTTCAACATGGTTTCACTTTCCGCGTAGCTGCCATCGGGCAAACTTTCGATAAAGGTGGCGGCAAGACGTTTTTCAAGCCAGCCGATATTGCCCATCGCGCGGTAGAACGAACCGAGAATCGAATACGCCACATCGTCTTTCGGATTGAGTTCAATCGCCCGCAAACATTCACTGACCACATCGCGGCTCATCAGAATTTTTGCTTTGTTGTCGCTCGTAAAGTTGGTGAGATTACCGAGCGCGGCGGCGAGCCACGTGTGTGCGCTCGGATTTTTTTCATCTGCCAACACCGCCAGTCTCGCGTATTTTTCCCCCTTGCGGTGCAACGCTTCCGCATCATCCGCCGCCGCGACTTCGCCCATGCACACATACACCCGCGAAAGCCGCCACAATGCTTCCGCACTATTGGGCGATGCCTGTAGTGCCGCGTCGTACTTGGCGGCGGCGGCGGCGTAGTCCATCGCGGCGAAGCGGTCGTCGCCGTCTTTTAGATCATTCGGATCAACCATTTGCAGAGCGGAATTGAAAAGCAGCATCAAGACGGTTGCAAAATAAATCATGGTGAAGGCGCGTGGAGATGTTAGGTTAAAATCGGATGTATTAACGCAATGAAACGGGGTTTAGGTTTCGTTCGCATTTGGATTTAAACAGGGTTTTCGCATCAAACATTTTCGACGGATTTAAAATCATATTTGGATCGAGCGTGCGCTTGAACTCGCGCATCAACTCTACCTGACGATTCCCCGCAGAGGCTTCCAGAAATTTTTTCTTGGCGAGGCCCGTGCCATGTTCGCCCGTGATCGTGCCGCCGCGACGGATGGCTTCACTGAAAATCTTTTCAAACAGCCGTTCGCTCCGGTGCACCTCGTCCGCATCGCGCTCGCTGATGAGACAGGTCGGATGCAAGTTGCCGTCGCCCAAATGTCCGAAGTTGCCGAGCGGCAAATTTTCCGCCGCCGCAAATGTGGCGATCTGCTCGAGCATCGCCGGAAGTTCCGAACGCGGCACGCCGACGTCTTCCAAGATGGTCGTCGGGCGCAGCCGCGCGAGCGCCGAGAACGCCGACTTCCGCGCGTGCTTGAGGGTCAGGGCTTCGGCATCCGTTGCGGCGGTCTTCGCAAACGTGCAACCGGATTTTTTGGCGAGCGCAAATATAATTTCAGATTCTTCATCCACCGTGCTTTTACGCCCGTCGAGCTCGATTAAGACGAGGGCTTGGATGTCCGAAGGCAATCCCAGCTTGGCGTAGCGTTCGACGGCGGTGATCGTGGTGCGGTCTAAAAACTCGAACATCGCGGGCGTGATGCCTTTCGAGAGGACTTCGGTTACGAACGCGCCCGTGCGCGAAAGGTTTTCGAAGTGAAACAGCATCACCGCCGAAGCATCGGGCTTGGCAAGCAATCGCAGCGTGATGGAAGTAAAGATGCCGAGCGTGCCTTCCGAGCCGACGAAAATATCTTTGAGGTTCAAGCCTTGAACGTCTTTGAGGGCGCGGTTGCCGAGCGTAACCGGTTCGCCCGATGGCAAGATGACATCGAGAGAGAGCACGTAGTTTTTCGTTACGCCGTATTTCAAACCGCGCAGGCCGCCCGCATTTTCGGCCACGTTGCCGCCGAGCGTGGAAATGCTCGCGCTGCCGGGGTCGGGCGGATAGAACAATCCGCGGCGCAGGGCTTCCTGTTGCAACGTCGCGGTCAAGACGCCCGGCTCTACGGTGGCGGTCATGTTCACTTCATCAACATTGATGATGCGGTTCATCGGCGGAAAGAGCAGCACGACGGAGTTTTCAACCGGCACGCTGCCGCCGGAAAGTCCTGAACCGGAACCGCGCGGCACAACGGCAAAGCGTTCGCTGTTCGCAAATTTTAAAATCTCTGAAATGATTTCGGGCGAGCGGGGAATGAGCACGGCGTCGGGCTTTTGGCGAAGCATCGGCGTGGCGTCGTAAGCGTAAAGCACTTTATCGGCTTCGGCATCTAAAAAATTTTCCGCCCCGACAAGCGACTTTAATTTCTGGAGCGTTGCGTGTGCAATCATCTTAACGATGTACTAAAAAGAAATTGTGTCATGCTGAACGCAGCTCAAGCGAAGTGAAGAATCTCTAATTCATTTTCGGAGAACGGAGATTCATCGCTGCGCTCGGAATGACAGTCAAGAGAAAAGCAATCGAGAGAAGAGTCGTTTGAAAATAACCCAAGCCTTTTCGTTTTATCAATCGGTTTCCGAATCGTTTTCTCAACAGAGGGTTAAGTATATTTGCCGCGAGATGAATCACATTGCGGAAAATCTGAATCAAATTCGCGCGGAGATTGCCGAAGCGTGCATCCGGGCGGGACGGCAACCGGAAGAAGTCAAACTCATTGCGGTCTCAAAAACGAAACCGGCACCGGACGTCAAAGCGGCCATCGATGCAGGCCAGACGCGGTTTGGCGAGAACTATGTTCAGGAACTCACCGAAAAGTGGAATAATCATGAACTTGCGACACCAAACATCGAATGGCATTTCATCGGGCATTTGCAATCCAACAAAGCGAAGTTCATCGCTGAAAAAATCTCGCTGGTGCACACGGTCGATAAAGCGTCGCTCGCCGTTGAACTTTCGAAGCACGCGGCGAAACCGGGCCGAACGATTCCGGTGTTGCTCGAAGTAAACATCTCCGGCGAAGATTCGAAATACGGCCTTCGTCCTGCGGATGTGATGCGGGAAGCCGACGCGGTGATGAGAGTGCCGAACGTTGAACTCAAAGGATTGATGACGATTGCCTCGCCGGAGCGCGAGAAAGTCAAAACCCAGTTTCACGCGATGCAAAAATTGCTTGCGGAATTACACCAACATTTCGGCGCGGGCATCACCGAGCTTTCGATGGGCATGAGCGGTGATTTTGATCTGGCGATTGAATCCGGCGCAACTTACATTCGCATCGGCACGGCGATCTTCGGCGCACGCTCTTTCAACATATAAATAAACAACCTCAGCCGGAGGCTGATGAGCCTTTGGCTCAAATGACTAACAACTTCTCTATGCGGCTCACACCGATTGAAATCAAGAAGCAGGAATTCAAGCAAGGCTTTCGCGGCTTCGAGACCGAAGAAGTCAAAGCGTTTTTGGAAACCATCGCGCGGCAGTGGGAAGAACTCGTTTCGGAAAACGACAAGTTGCAGCGCCGTCTGAATTTGCTTGAAGACGATGTGAAGCAAAAACTTGAAAGTGCCGAAACCAATTCGGGTCGGCGGCTTTCGGAGACGGAGCAAACGTACAGAGAGCGGCTGCTGGGCGCCGAAGAAAATTTCAAGCGGCGCATTGCGGAACTCGAAAGTGATTTGCAAAAATCGAAGCAAGTCGAAACCGTGATGCACCAAACGATCCAGCAGTTTCAACAATCGACCAGCGGCACGATTGAGAATGCGAAGCGCGAAGCCGAACTCATTCGCAAGGAAGCCCAGATCAAAGCCGCTCAACTCATCGAGCAAGCCCGCGGCGAAGTCATCGCTATCGGCGACGATGTGCAGCGGCTGGCGATGCAGAAGCATGAAGTCGTAACGAAACTGAAATTGCTGCTGCAATCGCAATTGGAAATTCTCAGTTCGTTCGATACCGAAAGCGACGGATACTTGATGAACCAAATCGCCGCCCGCCGCAAACTGCGCGTCGACGAAACGGTTGAAAACTTGGAGCAATCCGTCTTGGAAAAATTCGCCGCGCCCGAACCGAAAGAAACTCCTGAACCGCAAGAAGTCATCCCAGAGGCAACGGCGGCGGCAGCCGAGACGGTAGCGTCACCCGTAGAACTGCCTGTAGAGCCGCAGCCGGAGCGGGTAGCCAAGCCGTCGTTGCAAGACGTATTGAAGAACATTCAACGCAAACCCGCCGCTGCTGCGGCGCAGGACATGACTACGCCGGAAGAAAATCTGATCGCGGCGGAAAAGAAAAAACTATCGCTCGATGATTTTCAACCCGTCGCGGTTGAAAAAACGGAGACGGTTGAAAAGACCACGCATATGGAAGTGCCGGTCGATGGATACCGAACCGCTTCGCCGGAAACGACCAAGCGGGCGATGAACATCGACGATATTTTAGACGGCTTAGAGTAAACAAACGAGCAACAAATGACGAGCAACTTCAAAATTTTTCGCAGCAAAAATTTTACAGCGGATCGGGCGTGGGGGGCTGAATCCGTTGCCAATCTGAACGGGACGACCGTGCGGCTACACTGGACGGACAAGCCCTACCGGTGGCACACGAACGACGGCGAAGAAATTTTCGCCGTGCTTGGCGGAGAGGTTCAGATGCACTACCGCGAACAGGACGAGGAGAAAATTACTTTGCTGAATGCAGGCGACATTTTTTATGCGGGCATCGGTTGCGAACACGTCGCTCATCCGGTCGGCGAAGCACGGATTTTGGTGATCGAAAAAGAAGGAAGCATTTAACGTTTATTGCACAGCAAATTATGAGCTACTACCAACCCGCCGCGCGGACGCAGAACTACAAATACGCGATTCGAAACATTGCGGTTGAAGCGCAGAAAGTCGAAGCCGCCGGACGCAAAGTTACCTATCTCAACATCGGCGATCCGATTCTGTACGGTTTCCAGCCGCCGCAAGTAATGATTGATGCGACCGCGAAAGCGATGCGCGATGGGTTGAACGGTTACGCGCCGTCCGTCGGAATTCTTGCGGCGCGGCAAGCGATTGCGGATGAGGCGAACGTGCGCGGGATTCGGACGTCGGTAGATGACGTCATTATCACGTCGGGCGCATCGGAAGCGGCGGATTTAATTTTTACGGCGTTGTTGGAGGCGGGCGATGAAGTGCTCGTGCCTTCGCCGGGCTATCCGCTTTACTCGGCCATCACCGCCAAACTGGGCGCAGTGGAAATTAAATACCGGCAGAACCCGAAAGACGATTGGCAACCGGACGCGGACGAACTGCGTTCGCTTATCACACCACGCACCAAGTTGCTCGTCATCATCAATCCGAACAATCCGACGGGCGCGCTCTATTCGAAAGAAACGCTGGAGAGCCTCTTGCAAGTGGCGCGCGAGCATCATCTGATCGTCATTGCCGATGAAGTCTATCACAAGTTGATTTACGACGGCGTGCATGTACCGATGGCGACGCTGGCCGGAAATGATCTGCCGGTTTTTACGATGGAAAGTCTCTCGAAAAATTATCTGGCGCCCGGCTGGCGGGTCGGCTGGATGACGATGACGAACGCGCATCTGATTGCCGATCTCAAAGCCGCAATACGAAAACTGGCTGATGCGCGGCTCTGTTCGCCGCTTGCGCCGCAACACGCCGTCGCGCCCGCGTTGCAAATGAACGCCGGTTATCTTGCGCCGACGATGCAACGTTTGAGAGATCAGCGCGACATCACGTTCGAAAAAATCAATTCGATTCAAGGGATGAATTGCACCAAGCCGCAAGGGGCGTTTTATGTGATGGCACAGGTTGATTTGCAGCAGGGCGAACTCGGCACGGATGAAGAGTTCGTGCTCGCGTTGCTGCGTGAAAAAGCGGTGCTGTTCGTGCACGGTTCAGGTTTCGGCACCGTCGCCACGGACGGATTTTTTCGCATCGTCTTTTTGCCCGATGTCGAAACGTTGCGTGATGTGTACGGGCGCGTTGCAGATTTTACGGCGAGTTACCGCGAGGCGCGTCTGGTTACTGTGAAGTGAACCCCTCTGCGCTCCCCTTTGTCAAAGGGGAGAGTGTAAAGAGAGTGCAAGGCAAAAAAATCATATTTCATCTTTTCACTTCTTCATTTTTCATTCTTCAACCGCGGTCCCCTTTAACAAAGGGGACGTCAGCACAGGGCTGACAGGGGTTTCTTCAAGGGGTTCGAACCACAAAACCATTTTCATCAATCATGTCGGAATTGCAAACGGCGATTAAAGCGGCGAATGAATTCATTCGCACGAAAGCGAAAGAAACTTATCCGGTCGGGATCGTGCTCGGCACGGGGCTGGGCGGCTTGGCCAAAGAGATCGAGCAGGAAGTTGTGCTCGATTACACCGACATCCCGCACTTTCCGGTATCGACGGTGGAATCGCACAAAGGGAAATTAATCTTCGGCACGCTGTCGGGAAAAAAAGTGGTGGCGATGCAAGGGCGGTTTCATTACTACGAAGGCTACACGATGCCGCAAATTGTTTTCCCCGTGCGCGTCATGAAAACGCTCGGCGTAGAAACAATCTGCATTTCAAATGCGTGCGGCGGTCTCAATCCGATTTACCGCAAAGGTGATTTGATGATCATCGATGATCATATCAACTTGCTCGGCGATAATCCGTTGATCGGCGCGAACGATGAAACCATCGGGCCGCGCTTTCCCGATATGAGCGAACCTTATTCGAAACAGCTCATCAAACTGGCGGAAGAGGTTGCGTTGGAATTGGGCATCAAGGCGCAGCGGGGCGTGTATGTTGCGCTGTCGGGGCCGATGCTGGAGACGCGGGCGGAATACCGGATGCTGCGATTGTTGCAAGCCGACGTCGTGGGAATGTCGACCGTGCCGGAAGTGATTGCAGCGGTGCATCAAGGCACGAAAGTTTTGGGTATCTCGATCATCACCGATGAATGCTTTCCCGAAAGTTTGAAAGCCGTCAGCATCGAGGAAGTGATCGCCGCCGCAAATATGGCCGAACCGAAGATGACCGCGATTTTCAAAAAGGTCATCGAACGGCTTTGAGACTATCGTCGTAGAGGTGAAGCAATTTCATAAACACAAAAACAGAGACCTGAAATGACTATCACGAAAACCGCCATCGTTAAGCACGGCAAAATTATTCTGGACGCGCCGGAGTTTCAGGATGGCGACACCGTAACCGTTCAGGCGCGCACGATGGATTCTGATATGGCGGATCGCAAAGCACTCTCGTCTTTCTTTGAGGCGTTTCGGGAAGTGGCAGAAAGCGGCGACCTCAACGACTTGCCACCGGACTATTCGGAATCTTACAAGGAACAAGGCCGCTTGAAATGACGAACCGTCTTTTTATCGATACCGGCTTTGCGCTCTCGCTGGCTTTTGCATCGAACATTCATTACGCGAAGGCGGTGGAGCTGGAACAGGAAATCCTTCGGCAACAGGCCCGCTTGGTAACGACGCATGCAGTCTTGACCGAAATCGGGAATGCACTTTCACGGGAAAAATATCGAGCGGCAGCCGCGCGACTGTTGCAGGGCTTCGAAAACAATCCGATGGTTGAAATTGTGCCGGTTACATCCGATCTCTACGCAAAAGCATTTGTGCTCTACCGGCAGCGTCCCGATAAATGTTGGGGAATGACGGACTGCATTTCATTCGTCGTCATGCACGAGCAAAGCATCACCGAAGCCCTCGCTCATGACATCGATTTTGAACAAGCCGGTTTCACCGCCCTTCTGCGTTAAGCATCGAGGAGATCGAGGAGATCGCTGCGAACACAGCCGAACCGAAGATGACCGCGATGTTCAAAAAGATCATCGAACGGCTTTGAACGAACGATGTAGGGGCGAGACCATTGAACACAAGTTCTGTCGCCTCGCTGTCCCTACGATGATGTCGTTATGGTTTCAATGTGCCGTTCTCGACGAGCGTTTGGCCATCGACTTTCAGCGTGCATCCGCTTTGATGCCCACCCCAGACAAATGTCGCCGGATTATCGCCGCCCGCCCAATCGTTGCCGCCGAAGCCGACGGTGATCATGCCCGCCGGAATCCAAGATTCCATTTTGCTGCCCGCAATCAAACCGATTTCTGAATTGATGCCGATGTCGATAACGGCGAACTCATCTTTGCGTGCACCCGCCGCGTCGTAAAAGGCTTTGAGCCGCGTGATGTCGGACTTGGACGTCATCGAAGTCATTTTGCCCGCTTTGAACGTCAGCGTCATTGCGCCAATTTCTTTGCCCTCGTAGAATTGCCGGTCGATGACCACCGTGCCTTCAGCCGTACCGGGCACAGGCGTAACCATCACCTCGCCTGCGGGCAAATACACGATCGACGCCGCGGCGCCTGCTTGCTTATCCGCTTCCGAAATAAGACCGTCGCTGACGACCACCGGACGCTGTTCGATGCGCATCTTTAAGTTCGTGCCGTTCGGATGTGTGAGCACCAGTTCCTTGCCCCCCGCAAGCCGCGCTTTGACACTTTCGCCCGTCGCCGCAATGCGCGTGTAATCGGCTGAAACCCCTTTCCAGAACAGCGACGCCAGATCACTTTCCGAAACGCCCCACCGCTTGGCGAGATTCGCCGTCGGATAAAGATCGTTGCCTACGTCTACCCTGCGAACCTTGCGTTTGATATAAATAGGAATAAGCCCCGCGGAGGCTTTTTCCTGTGCGGCCAAACGAACGGGATCGGCACCAGCGAATAAGTTTAAATTTTCACCGACGCTGACGTTGATAAGGACATCAATGATTTCGGCAAGCTTCAAACCGAGTTTTGGCTCTTGAGAATCATACTTGGCGGGTACTTCGTTGAAAGATCGCCAGCTGCGCATTTCGCTGGAGAGCCTGACAAATGCATGTCCTCCAACTTTATAGACGTTCAGAGCGATTTCGTCCAGAAGTTCGGCGTCGCGCACGCTACCCGTGATCTGAACAATCTCGCCTTCCTTCACCGCCGCACTCTGCGTAACAATCCGCTCCGCAAGGGCTTTTATATCTACGCCCGCCATTTTGTTGGGCATCGCGGTTTGGGCAATGAGCGTGGTGTGAGCAAAGAGTAAAAACAGTGTTGGTAAAATCCATGTTCGTTTCATAGCGTCTTTCGTTTTTGTTCTGCGTGTTTAAAGTTTTGATACAGGAACTGACAGCGGCAAGATGCAAAACCGCACTCACAGTTTTCTCACAGTTGTCGCCCTCGTCCGAAATGTGATCCGGCAAAAAAGAAAAGGCAAGCCACAAGCCTGCCTTTTACTTTCAATACATAAAAATACATCAAAAGTCTGACAAACATTGTAGGGGCGAGGCATGCCTCGCCCCTACGGTTGACACACATAAATAAAACTACGCGGCGACGGGTTCATTGGTTTTCGCAATCGCTTGCGCGAAGTCCGCTATAATGTCATCGATGTGTTCGAGACCGACGGAGACGCGAACCAGATCGGCTGTAACACCGCTTGAGAGTTGCTCCTCGTCCGAAAGTTGTTGATGCGTCGTGGAGTTCGGATGAATGACGAGCGTTTTCGCATCACCGACGTTTGCCAAAAGGCTTGCAAGTTTGACGTTGTTGATAAATGCCTTGCCGCCCGCTGCACCCGACTTCAAGCCGAACGCCAGCACGCTGCCGAACGTATTCGCGCGGAAATATTTCTTCGCCAGCGCGTGCGACGGATGCTTCGGCAAACTCGGATGGTTCACCCACGCCACATCTTCCTGTTCCGAAAGCCACGCTGCAACCTTGTTCGCATTTTCATTGTGCCGCTCGACGCGCAGCGACAGCGTTTCCAAGCCTTGCAAAAAGAGAAACGCATTGAGCGGCGCAAGCGCAGGACCCAAATCGCGCAAGCCCTCAACGCGCGCCCGAATGATGAACGCAATGTTTCCGAACGGACCCTTGTCGCCGAAGACGTCCCAGAACTTCAAGCCGTGATACCCTTCCGCAGGTTCGGTGAAAAGCGGAAAGTTGCCGTTGCCCCAATTGAATTTTCCGCCGTCGATGATCACACCGCCAATCGAGGTGCCATGTCCGCCGATCCATTTCGTCGCGGATTCGACAACGACATCCGCGCCGTGCTTCAACGGTTGAAAAATATATCCACCCGCGCCGAACGTGTTATCGACGATGAGCGGAATGCCTGCGCCATGCGCGACCGCCGCAATCGCTTCGAAGTCGGGCACGTTCAAGCGCGGGTTGCCGATGGTTTCGATGTAAATCGCTTTGGTTTTTTTGTCGATGGCCTTGCGGAAATCGTCGGGGCTGTCGCCATAAACGAACTTGACGCCGATGCCCAATCGCGGCAAGGTAACTTTGAATTGATTGTACGTGCCGCCGTAAAGATTGCTCGTCGAGACAATGTTGTCGCCCGCTTGCGCGATGTTCGTTACCGTGATGAACTGCGCCGCCTGTCCCGATCCGACCGCGAGCGCAGCCACGCCGCCTTCAAGTGCCGCGATGCGTTTCTCGAACACGTCGTTTGTGGGGTTCATAATGCGCGAGTAGATGTTGCCGAATTTTCTTAGGCCGAACAAATCGGCGGCGTGATCGGCGTCGTTGAAGTTGTAAGACGTCGTTTGATAGATCGGGACGGCGCGGGCGTTCGTCGCCGAGTCGTGCGATTCCTGACCCGCGTGCAGTTGCAGCGTTTCGAAGTGCAGCGGTTTCGGCTCGCCATTCGAACCATTTCCATTTCCGTTTGACATTTGCGTAAGTGTTTAGTTATTGAAGTGAACTGACTTCTAGAGAAAAAACAGTAGATCTCTTTTTATCTGTCATTCCATCTGTCATTCCGGCTTGTCCGGAATCCTTCTTTTCCTAAGAGCAGAAAGGATTCCCATGGCACCGGCAGCGGGAATGACACAAAAAGCTGGTTGAGAAATTAAAGCGTTGATGCGGCAACCGGACGGCGTGCCTTGTGTTCAGTGCGTTTGCGGGCGTCAACTTGTTCGAACGCCGATTCAAGATCGGCAAGCAAATCACCGCCGTCCTCAATGCCGACGGAAAGCCGGATGACTTGATCGGTGATGCCAACAGATAAACGATGCGCGGCGTCCATCGATGCGTGGCTCATCGAGGCCGGATGTTCGGCCAACGATTCCACGCCGCCTAAACTTTCGGCAAGGGCGAAAAGCCGGGTGCTGCGCAAAAACGTGTTGATGTCTTCCGCGTCGCCGGAAAGTTCGAACGAAACCATGCCGCCGAACCCGCGCTGTTGCCGCTTGGCCAAATCGTGCTGCGGATGCGACGCAAGGCCCGGATAAAAAACTTTTTTAACGAGCGGATGCGACGCCAAAAATTCCGCGACGGCCTGCGCATTTTTTTCATGTTCCCGCATCCGCACCGCCAGCGTCTTTATACCGCGGAGCACGAGCCAGCAATCAAACGGCTGGGCGCAGGTGCCGAGCGAGTTCGTCAGAAACTTCAAACGTTCGTCAAGGTCGGCACGGTTGGAGACAATCGCGCCGCCAACGACGTCAGAATGTCCGTTGAGATATTTGGTTGTGGAATGGACGATAATATCGGCGCCCAATTCAAACGGCCTTTGGTTGTACGGTGAAAGAAACGTGTTATCGACAATCGAAATCAAGCCGTGCGATGCGGCGAGTGTGCAAACGGCTTCGATGTCAATGAGGTTGAGCAGTGGATTCGACGGCGTTTCAATCCACACGGCTTTGGTGTGCGGCGTGAGCGCTGCTGAAAGCGTTTCGGGTTGTTGCAGATTGACGAAGCGAACCGCAAGACCAAACTGGGCTTCAAGCGTTTTGAACAGCCGCGCGGTGCCGCCGTAGCAATCGTCGGTACAGATGATTTCATCGCCCGCTTTGAAGAGATGAAGTACGGTGGCGATGGCCGCCATGCCGGTCGTTACGGCGACGGCGGACGATCCGCCTTCGAGCACTCGAAGACATTCCTCCAAAGCCGCGCGGGTCGGGTTGCCGCTGCGCGTGTAGTCGTAGCCTTTGGTTTTGCCGATGTCTTCGAAGACGAACGTTGAAGTCTGAAAAATAGGCGTCATGACCGCGCCGTAGGCATGGCCTGAGGACGGAACGCCCGCGTGAATGGTGTCGGTTTGAAAACTCATAGTGGCCTCCGCTTGTGGATTGTGGTTTTAAGATTAAAAGCGGAAAGGCGAGGACGGTAGCGATGCGGGAGCGGCGACATCTTGGAAGAAAAGTTTATTCCGACACAGGGGTTGCATCGAAATAAAAAATCCCCTTCCAAGATGAGTTGGAAGAGGATTCTGAAATCGGTGTTTTGAAACAGCGAGAACATTTTCTCTTGTCCACTCATCTTTCCTTCCGAACAGCGATGTTGCGGAAGATAGAACTTGGCACCGTGCTTCACCCATGCGGATGAAATCGGTTGTCAAGGCGTCATCGGGTCTAATCCCTCAGCCTTTCTTGATGAAAGTCAATTACGACAAAGAACAAATAATTTGAACAAAGGTAAACTAAAAAACTTTGGATGTCAACCCCCGCGCGAAAAATTATCGAAAATATTTTTTTCATTGTCATGGCCCGCACCCGCCTTTGATGTCATTCCCCGCTTTCGCGGGAATGACATGCTCTAAGGAAAGATGTTGAGCATTGTTGGAATTTTAAGTCGCGGGCGGTATACTCTTGCATGACACACGCATCCTTACATACCTTCGTCCGCTACACCTGCCTCTACGTCGCCCGTTGGCGACACTAAACTTTATTTCTTCGCTTTGAGCGGCTATGCTGCTCCTTCAGTTCCGAACCACGTCCGCCAAACCCCCGCAACGACGTCCGTTTGGAAACAAAATCAATTTTAATTTCAACAACTTCCTTATACCTATTTGCATTATGCTGATTATGATGAAACTCGATGCATCGCGCGAAGACATCCTGCGCGTCGCTGAAAAAATCCGTTCGCTCGGATTCACGCCCCATGAAATTCCCGGCGCGAGCCGCGTCGCCATTGGGATTACGGGCAACAAAGGCGGCTTCGGTGAAGAAGGCCGCGCGCTATTTCTCTCGCTCGGCGGCGTAACCGACGTCGTTCGGATTACGAAGCCATTTAAATTGGTAAGCCGCGAAGTCAAACCGGAAACGACGCTCGTCAAAGTTCGAGACGTCGTATTCGGCGGCGATGAAATTCAGATTGCCGCAGGGCCGTGCTCGGTCGAAAGCCGCGATCAACTTTTCGAAGTTGCCGGGATTTTAAAATCGGCAGGTGTGAAAGTGATGCGCGGCGGCGCGTTCAAACCGCGCTCGTCGCCTTATGCCTTTCAGGGCATGAAGCAAGCGGGACTTGAACTTTTGAAAGAAGCCTCGGAAAAATTCGGTCTCGTCATCGTAACCGAAGTGAAAGACACCGAGACGCTGCCGATGGTGGCCGAGCACACCGACATTCTCCAAATCGGCGCGCGGAACATGCAAAACTTTTCGCTGCTTGAGGCCGTCGCCAAATACAAAAATCCCGTGCTGCTCAAGCGAGGCCTTGCGGCGACGATTGAAGAACTGCTCATGGCGGCGGAATACATTTACTCGAACGGCAATCCGAATGTGATTTTGTGCGAGCGCGGCATAAGGACGTTCGAAACCTACACGCGCAACACGATGGATTTGAGCGCGATTCCCGTTGTGAAGATGCTGTCGCATCTGCCGATCATCGCCGATCCGTCACACGGCGTCGGGTTGTGGGAACATGTCGGCGCGATGGCGAAAGCCTCGGTCGCGTGCGGCGCGGACGGACTCATTATCGAAGTGCACCCGAATCCCGCAATGGCTTTATCCGACGGGCCCCAATCGCTCAAGCCGAAAAAATTCGTCAAGTTGCTGGAGGAACTCAAACTTGTCGCCGAAGCCGTTGGCCGAAGATTAGAAACGACGGAGATCGAAGCCGCCGCATCGGTTTAGGATTTTTCCAGGCGTCAAGATTTTTCTTACCGCCAGTACTTCGGGTAGGCGCGGCCTTCGATGAGATTGTTGAAGATGACAGCAACGGTGACGATCAAGACCGCGCCCGCAAGGACGGGGAACAGCAGAAACATCCATGTAGGATTTGAGAGCACCGCAAGCGCGGCCATGGCTCCGGCGGGCGCGTGCACCGTGCGCGTCAGTTGCATGGCAGCCAGCGCGAGGCCGACGGCAATCGCCACCGCCCACCACGCCGTGCCGAACAGGCTTGCAATCGCAATTCCAATGGCCGCGGAAATCAAATGTCCGCCGATGATGCTGCGCGGCTGGGAGAGCGGGCTTTCCGGCAGGCCGAAGGCGAGTACGCACGTGGCGCAGAACGGCGCGACGAGCAGCGGCACATTGAAACTCACGGAAAGAAATCCCGCCGCCGCAATGCCAATCATCGCACCCGACATCGACCAAAAAATATGATTGGGCGGCGGCGCGGGTGGCGGCACCGCGGTGCCCCGCATTTTTGCCAGATAAGTTTTCATGCTTTGTATGTATCGTCGTAGAAAAATGAAACCGCCGCGAGCGGCTTAAACCGAACCAAACCCGCGATGTCCTACGAAGGAATTTAAAATTTCTTAACAAGACGTCGAGGAGAAAATATGTTTTTCGAAAAAGAAAAGTTCATCGCCCGCCGGAAAGCAGCGTTCATCATCTGTGCAACCGTATTCATGCTGCTGCGAGACGCTCAACCGGCATCCGCACAACCTGCGGGCACGGTGCGAGCCGCAAAGGATATTCGTTACGCAACACGTAGCGGCAGCGATGCAAAGCTCAACAGCCTTGATGTGTATACGCTTGAAGGTCAAGCAGCGGCAAAGCCGGTCGTTGTTTTTATTCATGGCGGCGGCTGGCGCATCGGCGATAAACAAAGCGGTGCAAAAGTGAAAGCGGAAAGTTTTGCCAAAGCCGGATACGTGTTCGTGAGCATCAACTACCGTCTTTCACCCGCAGTTACGCATCCGGCGCATATTGAAGACGTGGCCAAAGCCTTGCGGTGGGTACATGGCAACATTGCAACATATGGCGGCGACTCCAGTCAAATTTTCGTGATGGGACATTCCGCAGGCGCACATCTGGCCGCCTTGATAGCGACCGACGATCGCTATCTCAACGCCGAAGGCATGAGTTTGAAAAATCTACGCGGCGCAATCTTGCTCGACGGCGGTTCATATAACATGACCGCCGCCATCGGTAAAGACGAGCGCATCGCCGATGCATTCGGCAGTGATAAAGCCGCGTGGAAACAAGCCTCGCCGGTCTATAATGTTTCGCAAGGAAAAAACATCCCGCCGTTTTTGATTATCTATGTAGCAACGCGGGAGGCCACAAAGCGTCAATCGGAGCAATTGGCAAAAGCCTTGACGGACAGTGGGATCAAAGCAGACGTGCAACCGGCATCCAACAAAACGCACGCGACGCTCAACAAAGAATTGGGATTGCCTAATGACCCGCCGACCGCGCAAGTCTACGCGTTTCTGAAAAGCCTGACGAACGCCGTGCGCTGAACTGTTGCGATACCTTCGTTGAAATAATTCTTTCCCGTAGTCTGATGATTGAAATCTCACATCTCAAAAAAAGTTTCGGTGTCAAGCACGTGTTGCAAGATGTTTCGCTCACCGTGCAAACCGGCGAGACGATGGCGATCATTGGCCGGAGCGGGTGCGGCAAATCCGTGATGCTCAAACACATCGTCGGGCTGCTCGTGCCGGACGCGGGCGCGGTGAAAGTGGACGGGCAAACGATTTCCGCGCTCTCACAAACGGAACTGTATGAATTGCGAAAAAAATTCGGAATGCTTTTTCAAGGCGCGGCTTTGTTTGATTCAATGACCGTCGGCGAGAATGTCGGACTTGCGCTGCGCGAAAACTTGGGCATGAAACCGGCGGAGATTAAAAAAATCGTGGCGGAAAAATTGGCGATGGTTGGGTTGCCGGAAACGGAGCGGATGAAGCCGTCGGAACTTTCGGGCGGAATGCGAAAGCGCGTTGGGCTTGCGCGGGCACTCGCCACCAATCCCACCTACGTTTTTTACGACGAACCGACGACGGGACTTGACCCGATTATGTCGGACGCCATCGATTTGCTCGTCGTGCAGCTCGCCAAAGAGTTGAAGGTAACTTCCGTCGTCATTACGCACGATATGCAAAGTGTTTATAAAGTGGCAGGCCGCGTTGCGATGATGCACGAAGGCCGGATTTATTTTCTCGGCACGCCGGAGGAATTAAGAACGGCAACCGATCCGCTCATCCGAAATTTCGTCGACCGAAATTCTTTTCAGGACACCGAGATCGAATCGGAAAAAGCATCGATGCGGCGTTCGCTACTGTGATCGTTACAAAGGTATTGCTAATGAGAAGCGAGTACCCGAAAACCTATCCCTCTGTCGGTTCGCCTCCCGGCGCATCTCCATCTTTGATATTGATTTGGGTTTATCCAATATGTTAGGGAAATGACCCTCGCCTTCCTTTATACCCTTCGCCTGTCAAACCTCTACAAGTGCAAATACACGCATCGTTGAAAATTTAGCTGCTCACCAAAACGTGTTTCCTTTGTTGAGGATGCGGACAAACAAGAAAGCGGCATAAGATTTGACGCTATTCTCTACATACACATTATCCTCTCATTAATGACACCTGCCCGTGTTAACCTCGGGCACTCCACATTCTGAACCGAAGACGAGTTAGCCGGGGAGACCCCAGCGGGAGGGGAATCACTTTAAGGTTGCTAGCCGAAAATAGGGCAGGTCTCCACCCGTACATTTTCTCGTTGGCATTTCCCTTTAATCACCTAATTGCAAACGATCATGAAAAAGATCATAGTATTTTTTGTGACAATGCTCGTCGCTGCTACTGTCCACGCCCAGAATGTACCCGATTCTAACTTCCGCGCTCGGCTAACTGCCCTATATGCAATCACCTTCGATGCAAGCAACAACATCACTAACCCCGGCACGGCCGCGGCTCTAACGGCTATGGATGTCGATAGCTCAAACATCGCCAGTCTGGCGGGCATAGAAGTCTTCACCGGTTTGCAGTCTTTGGAGTGTAGCAATAACCAACTCACCAGTTTGGATGTTTCGGCCAATACACTCTTAAACTCCCTGAGCTGCCGCTTCAACCAACTCACTAGTTTAGATGTTTCGGCTAACACCGCTTTATCATTCTTGTCTTGCTTCGACAATAGACTGACGAGTTTGAACATCTCGACTAATGCGGCTTTGACAATCTTGGATTGCAGTGTCAATCAACTCACGAGTTTGAATTTCTCGGCCAACACAACGCTGCAATACCTGTACTGCTACAATAACCAGTTCGTGAGTTTGGATGTCTCGGCCAACGCAGCCCTGCAAACTTTGGTTTGCAGCAACAACCCACTCACGAGTCTAGACGTCTCAGAAAATATTGCGTTGAGGAGTTTGTTTTGCTACAACAATCAACTGACGAATCTGGATATCTCGGCTAACACCGCGTTAGAAACTTTCGTCTGCAGTACCAATGGAGTGACAAGTTTAGACATTTCAAGAAATACCAACCTGACGAATATTGACATCAGTAACAACTCTTCACTGGCCTCCATGACCGTATGGATGTTGCCATTCCCGCCCAGCGGGGTTACTCTGGACGCAAGCAACACGGCAGCGGTGTTTGTCTTACCGGGCTGGGTGCAGAATACCGTTGCTCCTGCGATTACTTTCAATGCCGTCGCTGCAGCGAGTGCTTCCACCTTTCTCACCGCCGGAGACAGCGGTAAAATTTATGCGTCCGTGGATTCCGGCAAAACATGGACGGCCAGCCCGCAAAGCATTTCCACCGCCAACCTCAAAGGTTTGATTGTTTCCGATAACTTCGCGCCCACACTTGCATCGAAAGGCAACGATGCGCAATCCACACAAGGCTTCGGCAGCGCGGTGGCGGTCGGCGTCGGCGGCACGATTCTTAGAAGCAGCGACGGCGGCGCAAATTGGACGAGCGTCAATGCTTCCGGGAACAACAATGCGCTTAATGCGATTGATGGCACAAGCGGCGCGGGTGCAAAAGGCAATAGCACTTTGGGAACACAAGGCTTCGGCTCAGCAGTCGCAGTCGGCGTCGGCGGCACAATTTTAAGAAGTGCGGACGGCGTAAGTTGGACAAGCGCAGGTAGCGCGGGCGCAGACCTACGCGGCGTCGCGGTCTCAAATGATTACACGCTGGCGGTTGTACAGAAATCCAACGGCGCGCAAGGCGTCAATGGATTCGGTTCAGCCGTCGCGGTCGGCGTCGGCGGCACGATTCTCAGAAGCAGCGACGGCGGCGATAACTGGAATGCTCCGGTCTCCGCACCGTCCGCCAGTGATTTGAATGCGGTCGCATGGTTCGGCGATGCCTTCGCCGCGAAAGGCAACACTGCTTTGGGCACGCAAGGGTTTGGAAGTGCGGTGGCGGTCGGCGTCGGCGGCACGATTTTGCGCAGCCTTGACGGCGGCGCAAACTGGTCGAGCGTTTCAAGCGGCACAAATGCAAACCTGCTTTCGGTTGTGATGACGACCCAAACCGTTGGATACATTTCCGGCGCAGGCGGTACGATTCTCAAAACAACGACCGGCGGTGCAGGTTGGGAACTTCAATCTTCCGGTACAAGCGATACGCTTAATGCAATTGCCATTTTGCCGAGTGGTTCGGGTGTTGCAGTAGGCAGCAATGGCACAAGCGTCATAACAAATAACGGCGGCGGCAATACGATACTCGCAACGGGCAATGATGCCGCTCCGGTATCCGGCAAGCCAAGTGAATTTGGATTGAAGCAGAATTATCCGAATCCGTTTAATCCGAGCACAACAATTTCTTATTTCATCCCTCAGCCCTCATCCGTCCGCCTGATGATTTACGATGTGCTAGGTCGTGAAGTCGCAACGCTGGTTAATGAACGGCAAACGGCCGGAAATCACAGTGTCAGTTTCAATGCGAGCGAACTTTCAAGTGGGATTTATTTCTATCGCCTTGCAGCGGGAAGCAATGTGCAAACCAAGAAAATGCTGTTTGTCAAGTAACCGTTTTTAGAGATCATAAAAAGCCCCGAACCCGATGGGGCTTTTTCATTTCGGGCAGGTGTTGGCTATGTTGCACGCAACACTTAAATCGGACGCATCACGTGGCAAAAGTTAAAACGCGATATGTCTGCTCCAACTGTGGGGCAGCGACATTGAAGTATCAAGGCAAATGTTTCGAGTGCAACAGTTGGGGCACTCTGGTTGAAGAAATCGTCGCCGAAGAAAAGCCATCGCGCAAGAACGGTAGCAGCCTCGCCGCATCGTCAGGCGGGACGGGGCTTCGCAGCCTGCCCCAACGATTGCCCGATATTTCCGCCCTGAAAGAAGAGCGGCTCACAACCGGCATCGGTGAGTTCGACCGCGTGCTCGGCGGCGGCCTGATGGCGGCGAGCGTCATTCTCATCGGCGGCGAACCGGGCATCGGCAAATCAACACTCATGTTGCAAATC
>JACMJS010000118.1 GCA_014380515.1 Chlorobiales bacterium | reverse complement strand
CGGTAATAAAGTGGTGGCAGGATCGGGCGTCGGCGGATTATTGGAAACACAAGAAATGCTGGATTTTTGCGCGGAAAATAATATCGTATCCGAGATTGAGATCATTGATATTAAAGAGATTCATACTGCATATAGCAGAATGCTTAAAGGAGATGTGCGGTATAGATTTGTTATAGATATGAATACGCTTAAATGATGTCTTTCCGCGCAACCGCATAAGTATCCCGATTGGAAATAGGAAAGCTGTTCTCAACGATAAAACAAGTGAACAAAGAAACGACCGCGCAAATGACGGCGTGGTTTGCAAAACGAAAAAAGTGATTTCAATACCTAATTATTTTCAATGCTGAAAAGCAGTCTTAAATATATTCTCTCTGCGGCCATTGCGGGGTTCTTTTTCTGGCTGGCGTTCAAGGATTTTACCGCGGCGCAGTTTGATGAACTATTGCAAACCTTGCGCGGCGTCAACTATTGGTGGATCGCCGCCACATTCGCCGTCCTGATGCTGAGTAATGTGATTCGGGCGTGGCGGTGGGGCATGTTGCTTTCGACCGTCAAAGCCCGCATCAGTTTGAAGAATCTGTTCAATGCGACGATGATCGGCTATGCGGTTAATCAAGTGCTGCCGCGCGTCGGCGAAGTAACCAAGATTTTTAATCTCGCCAAGCGCGAGCAGATCGACGGTAAGAAAGTCATTGCATCGGTGGTGATCGAGCGGATTTTAGACTTGCTCACGTTTGCGGGCGTGCTGGCGGCCTCCGCCTTTTTGTTCCGGCAAAAACTCAACGAAGCGTTTGAGGAAGCCTTCGGTGAAATCTGGTTGTTCCGGTTCAATCTCGGAGGGTTTGAATCAGAGGGTATCAGGGTAACGATTGAATACGCGGCATATGTGATGCTGTTCGCCTCGATGTTGTTGCTCGTCATGTTCGCATTGCTGTCGCTGTTCCCCGAACAAGTCTCGCGGATGGCGGAAAGAATCGTGCGGCGGTTTTCGGAAAAGGCGGCGCGGTGGCTGGCGGAAGCGTTGAAGGCGTTCGTTGAAGGGGCGGCCGCGCTGCGCAATCCGGCGAAGTACGCGGAGATCATCGGTTCATCGTTGGCAATTTGGGTATGCTATATCTTCGGCACGCTGCTGCCGTTTTATGCGATGAACATTGATGTCAAGTATGGCCTCGGATTGCTCGAAGCGATGACGACGATGAGCATTTCGGCGTTCGGGCAGCTCATCACGCCCGCCGGTGCGGGCACCTATCAATACGCCTGCACGAAAGCCTTGGAGAAAATTTTTGACGTCTCGCTGGTCGATGCATCCAGTTTCGCGCTGCTGACCTTTTCGGTGCAACTTCTGACGTTTGGCCTCGCAGGGCTAGCCTGTTACATCTGGCAGAGCCGCGAAGGAATCACGCCTGCTCAAACGCTCAAAGCCGCTCCGCCTGTGCAGCCGGATTTATCCGCGTAATGCTGCAGCGGTGAGAAAGCCTTTGTGCGTCAGGGCACGCGGGGCGAACGGTGGGCTTGGAGATATAAGGCCGGACGAGGTATGTTTGCCTGACATTTATCAGCCTCAATACCCCCGCCTCGCACAGAAAATGATTGCAACAATAAAGCACCCTTAAGATTTTTTTCAATTTCCGAATCGCTTGATATGGACAACTACAACGGCAACGGTACGAACGGTAATGGCGGCGGCATGAGCGGTAACGGTGGCAATGGCTATTCCCGCCCGCAGCTGCAAAACCCGAACAACGTGATGCGTACGCCCGCGCAACTGATGAACGAAGACGTCGGGATTAACGTCGCCGATTATTTGCGGGCACTCGCTCGCGGCAAGTGGGTTGTGGTCATCATCTTTATAATTGCGGTCGTGATCACGGCATTTGTGAGTTACAGTCAGCAGGATGTGTATGAGGCATCAACGAGCATCATCATTCGCAACAACAAATCGCAGACAGCGATTTTCAATATTGATTTCAGCGAACAGCAGCGCACGACCGGCAATGAAATTGCTATTCTCCGCAGCCGCACGCTCTCCGAACGCATCGCCGCCAAACTCACGCAGATCGTCTATAAAGACCCGCTCACCAAACGCGACACGCTTGCCATCATCAAAGGCGGTGGCAACGGGTTTGCCAGTTACGCCGAAATCGGTGCGCGTGTGCTCGGCGGCCTGACCATCACCGGTGCTAAAGACAGTGATCTGATGATGATCGGCTTTCGCTCCAACAGTGCAGAGGAAGCGGCCATCGTCTCGCGCGCGATTGTGGATACCTATAAAGACTACAACAAATCCACCACCGAAGAAGCCGCCGAACGCCTGATGAAATTTTTGGAAGGTCAGTTGAACCAGAAACGCGATTTGCTTTCGGCCAGCGAAGAGAAGTTGCAACGATACATGGAAGTGAATGGCGTCGTCTCGATTGATGAGGAAGCCAATCGCATCATCGAGCGTCAATCCAATTTTCTGTCGCGGGCGGAAGAATCGCAAGTGCAACTGGGCGCATTGCAATCATCGCTGAAGTCATATACCGATGAACTCAAAGCCCTCGCCCCGAAAGTCTCAACGGCGGCCATTCAGTCGTCGATAGACCCGTACATGAAAACGCTCAACCTCAAGATCGCCGAAAAAGAAGTGCAGCGCGATGGTTACCGCTCCGATAAAACCGGCAATCCCGAAGTCGAATCGAACATCAGAATTCTCAACGAGCAGATTGAAAATTTGCAGAAGCAGTTGCAACAGCGCATCGATTTACAAATCAAGGCGGGCTATGGGAATATGGATATTCCTGAGACCTACCGCGAAGTCGGACGCAAAAAGATTGCCGCCGAGTTGGAAGTCGTCCGTTCGGAAGTGGCTTCCAAACTTTACCGCGACCTTGCGGGTAAATATGAAGTCGCCTTCCAAAAAATCCCTTCGCGCAACATTGAATATCTGCGCCTGCAGCGCAACAAGGCGAGCGTCGAAGGGTTGTACTTGCTTTTGGAAAAACGCTATCAGGAATCGCTTATCGCGCAACAGCAGTTGCCGAGCGGTACGCAAATTATTGATTATGCGATCACGCCGCCTGCACCCGTTGCACCGAACCGCACGCGCAACATGATGTTTGGTGTACTCGCCGGTCTTGTGCTCGGCGTCGGCGCGGTGGTGCTCATTCAACTCAGCGACCGCACGGTGCATACGCCCGAGCAGGCTGAACGTCTTGGCGTTACATTGCTTGCTACGATTCCCGTGATCGAAACATTTGACGAAGGCGTCCGCGATAAATCGGGCGCGAGCGTCAAGGTCGTTGAAGGCCCCGATGCGGAATACAAAAAAATCGCATCGCATCTCGTTACCCACTTCGAACCCAAAAGCGCGGTCTCCGAAGCCTACCGCACGCTGCGGACGAACTTGCTTTTCTCTACCGCTGTCCGCACCGACGAAAGCGGGGAACAGTTGGGTAGGTGTTACGTCGTTTCAAGTTCGGCACCGAAGGAAGGCAAATCAACCACCGCCTCAAACCTCGCCATCACACTCGCGCAGGGCGGCAACAAAGTATTGCTCATCGACACCGACTTGCGCCGTCCGATCATTCATGCCATTTTCGGATTCAACAAAGAACCCGGCATGACGAATTATCTCGTCGGACGGGCGAAAGCCGATGACGTCATTCGCACGTCGCTGACTGCAAACTTGGACATCATCACTTCCGGCACGATTCCGCCGAACCCGTCGGAACTCATCAGCACGCCGCGCATGAAAGAGTTCATTATGGAAATGCGCCGCCGCTACGACGTGGTGCTCTTCGATAGCCCGCCGGTGATTGCCGTTACAGATGCGCAGATTCTGGCCAAGATCACCGACGGCTCCATTCTCGTCATCTCCAGCGGACAAACCCAAATCGAACTTGCCAAACGCTCGCGCGATGCGATTATGAAAGTTGACGGCAAAATTCTGGGTATGGTGCTCAACAATTTCGATGTGTCCAATTCCTACGGTTCCTACTACAAATACTACCGGTACTACAATTATTATTATGATTCGAAAAGCAACCTCACCCGTAAGCGCACGCTCATCGACTATGTTACCGACCGGCTTATGGGTATCAAATAATCAGCCGATGAAAGGAATGAAGGTGTTGCTTAAGAAAAGCAATGCTGCTGCATCTAGACGCTTTAGGGGCCTCGTTGTGTGGATGTTTATATCAGTGGCCATATTTCTGCAAGGTTGTGGCAGCGCACCGGATAAACGCACGATCACGGGACAAGTACGGTCTGAGGACGGATCGGGACTTTCCGGCGTGCGAATCGAAGTCTACCGCCTGACCAACGCTGATAACGACTGGGACGACATGCGGACGAAAGCCCCGGGCACGGGCACGGATAAAACTGAGTCGCTGACGTTCGATCCGCGTGGCAATTCTTTGCTCGGCAGCACCACTTCCGACGAGAGCGGAAACTTTGCGTTGGACTTTACCAGCGACCGTTCGGAGTTCAATCTCTTTCTCTCGAAAGGCGGACGCGGCTGGAAATATTTATTCAATAAACCTGCCGCGCGCGTCGGCGAAATTACTATGCCGCGTGAGGACACGCTTCAGTCGCTCGTCGCTATCGCCGCCGGACAAACGGTTTATACATTCGCCGCCGGAAAATCCTATTACATTTCCGATGACGCGTATTTGCTCGAGCCGGTTGAGAACACGATGAAGGTGGTGTTTGAAAAAGGCTGTATGATCCGCTTTAAAGACGGCAAGAGTTTGCTCATCGGCGCGAAAGGCGTTGAGATGAACGGAACGGCGGACGAACCTGTGATTTTCACCTCCGCCTCGACCAACGCCCGAAGCGGCAGTTGGAACACCTTGGAGATTGGACGCACGCTCGGCGACGTGCCGGATGGCGTGCGTGTGCGTTACGCCCGCTTTGATTTCGCCAGCACCGGATTGTCGGTCGGCGATGCCAGCACGGTCGGCGTGTCGAATGCCGCGTTTACTTCGGATGAGTTCGCCGGTTTGTCGGTGATTGGCGGCGGGTCGCTCACGGTGGAAAACTCAGTGTTCAGCAAAATGACCCGGCTGGGAATCGACGCGAATAGTCAAACCGGGTTGTGCCGATTCAGTCGCAATGTCTTTCGGAACTCGGCGCGGGGGGCGGCTTCAACGGGCGCGGCCTCGGCAGCCCTTGATAGCAACATCTGTTTGAGCAACACTGAATTTGGTTTGGAAACATTCGCAACGCCGGACGCGCGGCTGAGAAATAATTTCGTGCGCAAATGTGTAACCGGCCTGCTGCTCAACAACACCACGGCGAGCGTCTCCGGCAACACGGTCGAAACGTCATCCAACATAGGTATTGCCTTTGAAAGCTCGCGCGGCCTCGTCAGCACCAATACCCTGACGGGCTGCACATATGCGGTTGCGATTCAGTTCGTGCAAAGTCCGCCCGGAAGTCCGCCCTCCGATATGCTTAACACCGGCTACGGCGTTTCGCAAAACAATCTGAGCAGCAACTCGGTGGCAATTCTCAATACGAATCCGAAAAGTTTTAACGTTACAAGCAACTATTGGGGCGTCGCTAATCCGGCATCGATCATTACGATTGCTTCTTTTTTGACTGATGAAAACAATCAGCCGGTTACAGCCGCAACAAACCCCGTACTTTCCCAACCTGTGATCAATGCGGGCGCGAGATAACGGCAACTGATTTCCTGAGTTTTACTAAAATCCATTCAATCTTTTACCGCATTATGAAGAAAGCGTTAATTACCGGCATCTCCGGCCAAGACGGTTCATACCTCGCCGAACTTTTGCTCTCGAAAGGCTACGAAGTGCACGGCATCGTCCGCCGCACCAGCCTCACCCAGCGCGGACGCATCGATCACTTGCACGAAGATGAAAGCGTGCGCGACCGCCTAAAACTTCACTACGGCGACCTTGCCGATGCGATGAGCCTCACACGGCTTTTGCATCACATTCAGCCGGAAGAGATTTACAACCTCGCCGCCCAAAGTCATGTTCGCGTCAGCTTCGATGTGCCGGAATACACCGGCGACGTTACCGCGCTCGGCGCGACGCGCATTTTGGAAGCGATCAAAGAATTAGGATTGAAGACGAAATTTTATCAGGCATCGTCGTCGGAGATGTTCGGCAAAGTGCAAGCCGTGCCGCAAACGGAAACGACGCCGTTCTATCCGCGCAGTCCCTACGGCGTGGCGAAACTGTATGCGCATTGGATCACGGTCAATTACCGCGAAAGCTACGGCCTGTTTGCGTGCAGCGGCATTCTGTTCAATCACGAATCCCCGCGGCGCGGCGAATCGTTTGTGACCCGCAAAATTTCGCAGGCCGTCGCTCGTATCAAGAAAGGCCAACAAAAAGAATTGGTGCTCGGCAACTTAGACGCCAAGCGCGATTGGGGTTACGCCAAAGAATATGTTGAGGCGATGTGGATGATGCTCCAGCAATCCACGCCGGATGATTACGTCATTGCGACCAATGAAACACACAGCGTCCGCGAGTTTTTGGACGAAGCCTTTTCGCACGTGGGCTTGGATTGGAAAGATTATGTGAAGCACGGCGATGCCTACGAACGTCCGGCGGAAGTCGATTTGCTCATCGGCGACATGTCGAAGGCCGAGCGCGAGCTGGGCTGGAAACCCAAAACGACTTTTAAGGAACTCGTCCGCATTATGGTTGATGCCGATCTCGAAGCCATCGAACGCTATCCCATGGCAGCCTATCACGAACGGTAACTTGATAACAGCAGCAGCGACTACGAACCTAATGAGCAAGACCGCCGCAACATCGCCAGCCTATTGGCACGCAAAGCGGGTGCTCATTACGGGCGTCTCCGGTTTCGTCGGCCCTTACTTGGCCGCGCGGTTGCTCCGTGCCGGTGCGACGGTTTATGGCACGACGCGCGACAAAGCCCGCACGCAGGCCAAAGGCACCGTGCCTTCCGGTGTTCATCTTTGCGAAACCGACCTTGCGCAGCTAAGCGGCGTCGTGCATTGCATGGCGGATGTTCAGCCTGACGCGGTGTTTCATCTCGCCGCGCAATCGTCCGTACATATTTCGGCGGAGCAACCTTTTGAAACGACGGCGGCCAACGTGCTTTCGCTCGCCACCGTGCTCGAAGCCCTGCGGCAACAGGCCTCTGCGGCGACGCTGGTTCATGCGGGGTCTTCGGAAGTTTATGGCAAAGTGATCGTGGTGAAAGAGGATGTGGCATGGCTCAAAAAAAATATGCCGTCATATCTGCCGAAATCATTTGCGAAATCACGTCTGGTCTCGACGGTTTCGAACCCGAACGTTTCGAACGCAAAAATTTTTACGCCGGAGTTGCCGATTGCGGAGACGGCGGACGAGCGGCCTTTGTCCGTCTACGCCGCAAGCCGCGTGCATAACGAAGCCTTGCTTCGAAGCTACGCGCTCACCTACGGCCTGCGCGCGGTGATCGCGCGGTCGTTCAATCACGAAGGACACGGACGCGGCAACCATTTCGTGACGACATCGATCATTTCACAAGTGCAAGCCTTTCGCTCCGCCGCGCGGGAAATTTGCATCGGCAACGTCGAAGCCTTTCGAGATTGGTCGCACGTCAGCGATACAGTCGAAGCCTATCTACTCCTCGCCGAACATGGCCGCACCGCCGAAGCCTACAACGTCGGGTCGGGACGCACGAACGCGGTGCTGACGTTTTTACTGACGGCGATTGATTTGGGTTTTGCAAACGTGCATTCGGTTTCCGCGGCGAACGGCAAGAAGAAAGTATCCCTGCCGCTCAACCCTGACAGGACACGGTTCTTCGGAACGGCGTTCGATAAAACAAAAATCGATGCCTTGATGCTTCATCGCAAAATTCACTACGGCTTGAGCGATGGCGCGTTGCATGTCGGGACTGATAACGGCACGGTTGAAGTCAAACTCGATCCCGCCAAGTTCCGCCGCGCCGAAGTGCCGATCCTCTTT
>JACMJS010000117.1 GCA_014380515.1 Chlorobiales bacterium | reverse complement strand
AGTTCCGACAATGTGCCAGGCGCGGTCGGTATCGGTCCGAAAACGGCGGCAATCCTCATCAATGAATACGCGACGATTGAGAATCTCTATGCGCATTTAGACGCGCTCAAACCTAAAACGCGCGACAGCCTCACGACCGCCCGCGAACATCTCAAGCTCGCCGAGTTCCTCGTTACCATCAAAACCGATGTGCCGCTCGATCTCGACCTTGAAACCCTTCGTCCCGCCGCGCCTGATGCCGGAAAACTCGTTTTACTCTTGGAAGAACTGGAGTTCAAACAACTGCTCGCCCGTCTGAAGGGCACGCTCACCACGCGCAAACTCACGTCGGAACAATTCGGCGACGAAGTTTTTGAAACGCTTGATAGCGAAGTCGGCGAGGCCGGTGGAAGCGAAAGCGTTGGCGAAGCATACATCGATGACGAACTCAGTTTCAACTTCGGTGCCAACATCGGCGCCAGCCTCACCGAACCGCTTTATCAACGCATGAGCGATGATGCGAAGTATCACGTCGTCGACAGTGAAAAAGCACTCGCGGCATTGGTGAAGCAGCTTGAAACTGCAAGCGAGTTTGCGTTCGACACCGAAACGACGAGTTTGGAAACCATCGATGCGGAACTTGTCGGGATGTCGTTTTCGATGACGGCGGGCGAAGCCTATTTCGTGCCGTGCATCGGTAGTTTTGTTTCGCGCGAAGATGCGATTGCGGCGGTGAAACCCGCGCTTGAAAATCCACGCATCTCGAAGATCGGACAAAATTTAAAGTTCGATGTGCTCGTGATGAAAAACTACGGCGTGCGAATTGAACCCGTCGGCTTTGACACGATGCTGGCGAGTTACGTGCTCAACCCCGACAAGCCGCTCGGCATGGAAGAACTTGCGCGCGAGTATCTCAAATATCAAACGGTGAACTACACCGATCTCGTCGGCAAGGGCAAATTGCAAAAATCGATTCTTGATGTGCCGCCCGCCGAACTCGCCCGCTACGCCTGCGAAGACGCCGACATCACCCTGCAACTAAAAGCGGTGCTTTCGGAAAAACTTTCCGCGTCGGATGCGCTCGAAAAAATTTGCACCGAGATCGAGTTTCCGCTTGAGAACGTCATCGCCGATATGGAACGCGCGGGCATTCGTATCGACACCGCCGTGCTCGGAGATATTTCCAAAACACTCGATGCGGAGATTCAACTCAATGCCGCGGAAATCTTTAAGGAAGTCGGCACGGAGTTCAATTTGGATTCGCCGAAACAGTTGGGTGAAATTTTATTTGATCGCTTGAAACTGCCGCCGAAGAAACGCACGAAGACGGGTTACTCGACGGACATTCGCGTCTTGGAAGAGCTTGCGGAAAGTTATCCCGTCGCGCGTCGCATCACGCAGCACCGCAGTTTGCAAAAGTTGAAGTCGACTTACGTCGATGCGCTGCCGCTGCTCGTCAATCCGAAAACGGGGCGGGTGCATACCTCGCTGAACCAGCACATCGCGGCGACGGGGCGGCTCTCGTCCTCAAACCCGAACTTGCAGAACATCCCGATTCGCACCGAAGCGGGGAAACAAATTCGCAAAGCGTTCGTCGCCTCGGATAAGCATCACGTGTTGCTCGCGGCGGATTACTCGCAGATTGAATTGCGGATCGCCGCGGAATTTTCGGGCGATGAAACGATGCTGCGTGCGTTCCGCGAACAGGACGATATTCACACCGCCACCGCCCGCGTCATCTTCGACACCCAAACGGTTACGCGCGATATGCGGCGCAAGGCCAAGGAAGTCAACTTCGGCGTGCTCTACGGCATCATGCCGTTTGGTTTGGCCCAGAGACTCGACATCATGCAATCGGAGGCAAAAAAAATCATCGAGGATTACAAGGCGAAGTATCCGAAAATTTTTGCGTTCCTCACCGGCACCTTGGAACAGGCACGGACGCGCGGCTATGTAGAGACGCGGCTCGGCAGGCGACGCTACTTCACCGATCTCAACAGCAAAAATTTTTCGATTCGAAACGCGGCGGAGCGGGCGGCGATCAACATGCCCGTTCAAGGCACGGCGGCGGACATGATCAAGATTGCCATGATCGACATCGCCTCGCAACTGCGGGCGGGAAAATTTAAATCACAACTCATTTTGCAAGTGCACGATGAACTGCTTTTTGATGCCGCCAAGTTTGAAATCGATACGCTTACCGCGCTCGTCAAAACGGCGATGCTCAAAGCCGCGGGCGCCGCGGGCGTCAAAGACGTACCGATTGAAGTGGAAGTCGGCACGGGCGATAACTGGCTCGAAGCGCACTAAGATTTTTCCACCGTCTTTTTTACTTGTCATTCCCGCCCGTGCTGCTTCAAGGCCTCGCGCTGCGGGAAGCGGGAATCCGGCGCATTCTTTGTTCTTCGGATTCCTGCGTTCGCGGGAATGACGCATTGTGTTGAGCGACTGAAAAACTTTACAATTTCGTGATTTGGCGGGGAAAGGAATTTCCTTATCTTTGCCCGCCTCTCCCAAAAGAGGCTTTTTTGTCTGCAAGGTCAATCGAAGGCCAATGAAGGTTAATTCCCCTGAAAGTTCTTTGACGGCGGTGCGTCATAGTTATCACGCCCGACGAGTCAAATACATTAAACATTCTTTCAGAGAGTAAAACCTTTACACATTTCTTGCCGAAGCCAAACGAAGTTACACGGCAGGCGAAAAACCTATCCGAATCATGTCAGTACATCATCGAGCCAACAAGTATTTTTATTACTCCGAAGAAGACTGTAAGTACGTCGCCGTCAATCGCAGTT
>JACMJS010000116.1 GCA_014380515.1 Chlorobiales bacterium | reverse complement strand
GTCGTGCCCGCCCCCGCGCGCCCGAGCAACTTGCCCAGTTCGGTGTTCTCAAAAAAAATCGTTACCAACAAATGGCTTCGCGCAATCTTTTTGAGAAACGGTAACTGCCGCTTCATCGAGGTGAGCGATTCAAAGTTCGTAAAGAGCAACAGCAAACTGCGTTGATGCACCTGCCGCCGGAGCGTTGCATAAAGCATCTCATAATCCGATTCCAAAAACCGCGTCGATTGATTGTAGAGCAGTTCCATGATCCGGTAAAGCTGCGTCCCGCTTCGCGCGGCGGGCAAGAGGCTGCCAATCGTATTTGAAAACGTAATCAGCCCCGCCTTATCCGACTTGCGCAGCGCGATGTTTGAAATCACGAGACTGGAATTGACCGCATAGTCGAGCAAACTCAAACCTTCAAACGGCATCTTCATCGCCCGCCCCATATCGATCACCGAATAGACCGGCTGCGACTTTTCATCTTGGTATTGATTGACCATCACGTCGCCCGAGCGCGCGGTCGCTTTCCAATTCACCGTCCGAAAATCATCGCCCTTGACATACTCGCGGATTTGTTCGAACTCCATCGTGTGTCCCAGCCGCCGCACTTTCTTGATGCCGCCTTCGGTCAGCCGCTTCGAGAACGCGAGCAGTTCATACTTCCGCATTTGTAGATACGAGGGATATACCGGCACGAGCCGCTCTTCCGCCATCCGGTATCGCTTGCTAATCAACCCGACGGGACTTTCTGCATACACATTCACCGCGCCGAAACTATACTCGCCGCGCTGCACCGGTCGCACGCTGTAGGCAATCGATTTCTTGCTTCGCGCGAGCATTTCAAGTTTGAAATTCACGTTGCGCAGTTGAAACTGAAACGGCACTTCATCTACAATCGCAAGTCGAACGGGAAAAGTGTAAAAATTTTCGAGATCGAGATAGATGGGATTATCGTCGCCGTTCGAGAGCCGCTGCGGTGTGTGTCTGCGGGCGAAGATGCCGTCGGCGGTGCGGTAGAGCAGCAGCAGATCGATGATGAAGAGCAGCACGATGAAGATGAGCGAGGCCTGTGCGAGGGCGATGACGAGGCTGAAAAAAAATCCGAGCACGAACAGAAACACGGTGAGACCGAGCGCGGCAAAGAGGCGCGGCGTCAGGTAAAGACTTTTGAAAAATGCTTTCATCGGTTGAGGATGTGAACCCCTCTGCGCTCCCCTTTATAAAAGGGGAGAGTGGTTTAAGTGCGAAGATTTTAAATGCGAAGATGTTTCAAGATTCTTCAGGATTCTCTTTTTCACTCTCCCCTTTTATAAAGGGGAGATGTCCCAGAGAGACAGAGGGGTTACCGCGGCACATCGATTTTTTTAATCAACTGGGCGATGACTTCTTCGGTGCTCGCGCCTTCCATTTCCTTTTCGGGCGTGAGCGCGATGCGGTGTCGAAGCACGGGATAGGCCGCCTCTTGAATATCTTCGGGCGTAACGAAATCACGTCCGCGCATCGCCGCGAGTGCCTTCGATGCGGTCATAATGGCGAGCGACGCACGGGGCGATGCGCCCAGAAAAATATCGCCGTGCTTGCGCGTGCTCGAAACGATTTGCGCGATGTACCCAATCAGGTTCGCATCGATGTGCAGCCCGCGCACTTGCGATTGGTACGCCGCAATTTGCGACGCCGACAAAACCGCTTCAACTGATTCCAACCGGTTCAAACTTTTGCGCCCGTGAAACTCGGCAAGGATCACGGCTTCTTCTTCCGGCGTCGGATAGCCGACTTCGATTTTGAAAAGGAAACGATCCAATTGCGCTTCGGGCAAACGGTACGTGCCTTCTTGCTCAATCGGGTTTTGCGTAGCGATGACGAGAAACGGCGGCGCCATCGGATAGGTCGTGCCGTCAATCGTGATTTGACGTTCTTCCATCACCTCAAACAGCGATGACTGCGTTTTGGCCGGAGCGCGGTTGATTTCATCGATGAGCACGAGGTTCGAAAAAATGGGACCTTTGTTGAACAAAAACTCCGCCGTCTTCGGATTGAAAACCGCCGTGCCGAGCACGTCGCTGGGCATGAGATCGGGCGTGAACTGAATACGCGAAAAATCAATCGAGAGCGTGCGGGCGATGAGTTTGGCCGTGAGCGTTTTGGCGACGCCCGGCACGCCTTCAATCAAAACGTGTCCGTTCGAGAGCACGGCGGCGATGAGCAAATCCGCCATCTTCTCCTGCCCGACGACGATCTTGCGCAGCTCCTGCCGCACCCGCAACACCGCGTCCCGCAAGGCTGCAAGGTCGGTGCGCGTTTCAAACGTCGTTGTTGGCGATTGCGGTTGCGATTCTATTTGAGGTGATGAAGGTTGCGTTTCGGCGGGTTGCGGCGTAGATGCGTCCATTGGTACGTTGATTATGTGATAAGATTTTTAATCCCCCTAACCCCCTTTGACAAGGGGGGAACGATTGTTCGATGTGCGTGCCATTCGATGCTCGCGCTATTCAAACTCCCCCTTGTTAAAGGGGGCTGGGGGGATTATCAATTCGACTTTTTGTAAAAATTATCGATCATCGCGCTCAGTTGTTTCAAATCAATTTCGGAGACGGATGATCGCATACCCTGTTGCGTGATAAACGTGAAAAGTGTTTTGAGATCGCTTTCAGCGATGCCCGATTTGCGCGCCAGCGTTTCATAAAACTCTGCATCAAAAGCGGTGGTGCGTACCATGTAACTTGAACGTAAGTCATCGAGAAAGAATGTGATTTTCTTGGTCGCCAAATCTTTGTGATCGCCGTTCTGATAATACAACCGCCCGACGGTTTCGACGAACTCCACCGCCATATTCGGCGGCGGCGCAACGACGGGAATGATGCGCTGTCGCCGCTTGCTTTCAAACGTGATGAACAGCAACGCACTTGCAATCGTCAGATAATATGCCCACCGCAAGGCTTCGTTCGAGAGAATATATCGCAGCGGCGTTCGTGATTCGCGCCGCCCGACTTTATAAAATTCGTCCCACAAGACGGGCTGCACCGGCAAGTAGGACAAGGCTTTGAAGACGTATTCGCTGTTCGGTGCCATCATCAAGTTATAATTTGTGAAGGCGTAGGGCACGGTGTTGAGATAAAAAAAACCTTTGCCGAACCGCAGCCGCAAGTAGTTCACATAGCCTTTGCTGTTCATGCCGAGGGCTTCGGCTTTGAGCGAATCGAACCGCGTGAAATAGGCGTGCGAGCCGTCGGTGCGCCGCGTGCGGTAATCGCTCTTCGCACGCAGCGCAGGATTGATAAAATTAATGCCGAGCGAATCCAATTTGCTTTCGAGTGAAAGTCCTCCGCCCGTTTCCGCATTATCCGTCTTCACGCCGAGATTGGCCACTTCATAATAATTGCCGACGCGCAGCCTCAGCGTATCGAGAAACGACGCGTCAAACCGCTGGGCGGCGATGAAGACCGTGTTGCCTTCGCTGACAAACTGCAAGAGATATTCCACATCAAGTTTATCGGGCAGAAAACTCCCGACGTAATTGCCGCCGATAAACATGTAAGTCGTCGAGCGTTGCGTAATCGCTGATTTACTGCGGAACAAACTGCGAGTTGAAGCGGAATCAAACGTCGCTGCGGAATCCGGTTCAGCATCGCGGTAATCATCGTAAGCGTCGTCAGCGTCGTCTGAACCGCTCGCGTAGTTGCGGTTCAGACGGGCTTCGGCATCAATCGTGTCGCCGGTAAGCACGGTGTAGATCGGATCTTGCACAATGCTGACCGCCGTGCGGGGAAAGACGTCGGGAAGTAAGGCGAACAGAATAAAATTGCCGTAGGGAATTTTATCTTCGCGCGAAAACGACGGCGACCAATCCAGCGGCGGCGGCGTGGAAAGTTGTACGACCACCAGCAACACCATCGCCAGCAAAAGCACAAGAATATATTTGAGTTGGCCTTTCAGCATCGGTTCATCGGGGCGAAAGGTGATCGGACGCGAGGGTTTTGGTGAAGGCATCAAACTGTGCCCGCACCCGCAGGAATCGCGGTTCATCAATCGGGAAATCGCCGTACCAGACATGCTCGAACTGGTTTGTCAAATCGGCGAGCGCGGGGCGCAAGTCGCTTTGGCGCAGTTCCGAAATGTAGTCGCGGTTGGTTTTATCGGCGCGCCACACAATCAGATTTTGATTGCTCAGCAATTTCAACGCGCGCAGGTAACAATAACGCACCGCCCGGCGGTACTGTTTGTTTTGGATCGCTTCGTCAATGAGGGCGTCAAGATCGAGGCCGTGAATATCTTCCACGATGGTTTGGAAATCGAGCGAGCCGCCTTTGCCGCCGTAGAACAACCCTTTCAAATCGGTTTGCGTGAGTTTGAGAATGACGAACACGGCGGCGGCACCGAAGATGAGGTAACTGACGATGCGCCAAAACGGACTCCAGTATTGATTCTGGCTGAGATCGAAAAACGTTTGCCATAGCCAGTAGCGGACGAGTTGCCAGAAGGTCGCGGTCGGCGGCGGCTGACGGTCGTAATGAAAGGTCCCGTCGTTGAGGAACGCTTCAAGTTTGGCCGCATCGGGACGGCGCAGCGCGATGGCCGCGGAATCTTTTCGAACCTGCGGGTCGCCCGCCCGCAAAATGAGCGTTGTGGTATCGAAGCGATTGTAGACCGGGTTGGAATAAAACAAATCATGCTCACCGTGGCTGCCGAGGGAATCGGATTTAGATGCCTGTGCGGAGTCCGCGGCGATGCCGGGTTTGAACGCGGAATCGGGCACGGCGGCTGGCGCCGGTTGCGGCGGAAGCCACAGCACCCCGGCGACAATCAACGCTACCCAACCTTTTTTGAGAAGGGGGATCGCGGAAATCTCAAAGGAAAAAACAGGCATGTTCTCAAAACGTGTTGGGTGCGGGCGGCGTATCAATGCCCTGAAGTTTGTTCATCAGGCCGGTCGCTTCTTTGCGTTCGGCCAGATTGAAATACTGAAATGCGGTGGCGATATAAACGATGCCGTAAAAAATGAGTGTGCCGAACGACGAGATAATCGACGTCAGCACATAGAGGGCACGCTCAAAAAGCGTTGCGCCGGTGCCGCTGCCTTCGCGGACGCTGTTGAACGCCGAGACAAATCCGATCACGCCCGCCGGAAGACTGAACACGAACGAGACGATATAACCGAGCAATCCGACCACGACCAGCACGCCGAGCGATTGCCACCAGTGGCCTCTCACCAGCGCAAAGCCGCGTGAGATCGCCTCGCCGACGCTGCGGTTTTCCCGCAGCATGATGACGTAGATAAACGAAATCGGCACACTGATGTAAATGCCCGGAATGACCAGCAGCACAATGCCGAGAATGAGCAGCAAGCCCGCGAGCAGCGACGCGGAAAAGACTTTTAGAAAATGTTGCTGCACGCCCTGCCAGATGTCTTGCACCTGCGGCTCGGTATCCGGTCGGTCGATGTAGAGATTGATGTAGGTATAGACGATGGCGATAAGTGCGGTGGATTCAAGGACGGAAAAAAGAATAATGAGAAAATACTCGACGCTGAAAAGTTGAGAGAACGCAGCAAAGGGGTCGGCACTTCCGCCGCCCGCGCCGATGGCGAGATCGCGGACGTTGGCTTGATAGATACCTGCGGCGACGCCCGTCAACAAAGCGAACGGCCCGGCGATATAAACAATCGCCGTGGCGAGCGGTTTAAAATTCTGCCGCATGAACAGCAGCGTGATGTTGATAATGTCGCCGAGGTTGCGCGTTTTGCGGAACTCGATGCGCGGGCTTTCGGTGCGCGAGGCGGATTGCAATTCGGATGCGTCCATGATGTGTGTTGATTGAGTGAACCGGAAATTTCAAATATCGTCGAATATTTCAAATGCTGATTCTAAGGATTGATGCCCAACGCCGCACTGGCGGTTGCCGGAACTTCGCTGGCTTGCAGCGATACCGCCGGTTTCGGCTTTGCTCGCGGCAAGGTTTCCGCCGCCGGAGATGCAGATGCGCGGCTGGCTTGTGTTTCGAGTTGAATCGGATAGATGATGAAATAAAAAGCGATGAACGCGAGCGATCCGAAAATAATGAAAAGGCTGACGGCGAGCGGCAATTCGGCGTAGTGGCGCGTGATGAAACTCTCTAAAAATCCGGCGGTGATAAAAAGCGGCAACAGTCCGATAATGATTTTAACGCCTTGCGTCGCCCCGCGCCGGAAAGATTCCGAGCGCGAAAACGTTTCGGGAAAGAGAATGCTGTTGCCCATGGCGAGGCCCGCCGCGCCCGCGACGACGATGGCGGAAATTTCCAAAGTCCCGTGAATCCAAATCGTGAGCAACGACGTGACGAGCAGTTTCTTTTGATAAAAAAACGTTTGAAACGCGCCCAGCATCACGCCGTTGTAGAAGAGCAACATCGCCGTGCCGACGGAAAAGCAAAGTCCCGCCGCGAAGGCGAAAAATGAAACGCGAATGTTATTGAACGTGATGGCGATGAACATCTCCAGCTCGCTGCCGCCTTTGTAAACGCCGAGCGGATCGCCTTTGGCAATGTTGTTCTGCGTCATGTTCACGTAACTATCGCCGAGAATCAATCGCACGAACGTCGAATCATTGAGCGCCGAAACGACGCCGATCAAAACCGCCAGCGCGAAAATGATGAATGAATACAGCAGTTCTTTGTGCGAGTTGCGAAACAGGCGCGGCAGTTCGAAGAGATAAAACCGTGCCAGCCGACCGCGCGGTTCTTTCTTGCTGCGGTAAATCGCTTGATGAACGCGGGCGGTAAGCGTATTGAGATACGCCGTCGTTTTGGTTTTCGGATAGTGCGTCCGCGCGTAACTCAAATCGTCGGTCAGTTCGATAAACAGAGCGGCGAGCGCATCGGGCGAGGATGCGTTTTTGCTTTGAAGCATCGCCTCGAAGGACTTCCACTTCTGGGCGTTTTGTTTGAGGAAAGCAACTTCGCGCATCAGCGGTTTGCGGTAGTCAAGTTGAGTATCAGCGGACTTATCTTGGAGGCAATTTCAACTTCAATAAAAAAGTAGCCGGGGAATAATGGAAAGCGTCAGGGAAAGTATCGGGATTCAGACCGCACAAAATATAGAGATTGACTATGAGATTGCAAGCGTGTGGGACCGCGTCGTTGCCACGCTCTTCGATTACTTCATTCTTGCCGGTTACATCATCGGCATCAGCCTGCTTTTCTTCAACGATGCCGTCCGTGATTTCACCCAAAGCGACATCGGCGGCGTGGTGGTATTCGCGCTGTACATGCCGGTATTTTTCTACGACTTGCTCTGCGAGATTTTTTTAGACGGCCAAAGTTTCGGCAAGAAAATCCGGCAAATCAAAGTGGTGAAGTTGGACGGCTCGCAACCGTCGTTCATCGCGTATTTGCTGCGGTGGATGTTGAAGATCGTTGATTCGGGTTTGTTCTCACCGGCGGTGGCGATTCTCGTCGTCGTCATCAACGGCAAAGGGCAACGGCTGGGCGACATTGCCGCGGGCACGGCGGTCATCAAACTGCGCTCGCGCATCTCGCTCGATGATACGATTCTCGCGCGGCTCAATGATTCCTACACGCCCGTCTTCAGTGCGGCAGGCGAACTTTCCGACGGTGATCTCAGCGTCATCAAAGAAGTACTCACCACCGCCCGCGCCGACGGATTCGATCAGGGAGAATTGTTGCTCCTCAAAGCCAAGACCGCCATCAGCCACAAGATGAACATCAGCAGCGAAATGCCGCCGAAAATGTTTTTGGAAACCGTCATGAAAGATTACAACGCCATCAAAGGCCACGTGTAAAAATGGAGCCGCAAAGTGAATTACAAAGCCAGCATTGTCATCGAAAAAGATGAACACGGTTACTACGCTTATTCACCGGAGCCAGATGGATGTCAAACCGAAGGTCGTACGTTCGAAGAAGTGATGACGAACATCAAAGAAGCGGTTGAATTCTATGTTGAAACGCTGACTGAAAATGAAATTGCCGAATGGCGATAAGGCTCTTGTGCCGACCGCGAAAATCGAAGGGTACGCACTCAACTTTAAGCACGAAAAAGGAAAGCATAAGGCGAGGGTTTTTAAAGCGGCTCTGGACATAACGATTGAAAATGCGGCGGTGTTACATGCCGCCCTGCATTCCGCCGCACGCAATTCAGATGCACAGTTCGAAGAAACTACAGCGTTCGACGATAAATACATCATTGATTTTGAAATGACGACTGAAAAAGGTTCAGCAACCGTTCGCAGTGCGTGGATCCTTGACAAGGGTTCAGACACGCCGAGATTGACTTCGACTTTTATTAAAGAAATGAAAAAAGAGAGGCCGTGATGATTAATGAATTAGATGTCATCGCACTGGCTGAAGCCATGACGGTCAAACATTTTGCGGAAGACAAAACCATTTTACTCCGGCGCGGGCAAGTGGGAACGGTAGTGGAAGTCTACAAAAACGGTGAAGCCTTTGAAGTCGAGTTTTCGGACAACGACGGACAAACATATGCGATGATTGCTGTAAAGCCGGACAAACTCATCGTGCTCTATCACGACATCAAAGAGCCAACTGCGAAACTATCGCCCCAAAAAAACTGACTTCTTCGAACTTCAGTAAACCAAGTTGCGCGGCGTTCTGCTGTTGAAGCAATCCAAAATGTTTTCGGCACAGATGAGCGACATGCGGTTTCGCGTCTCGGTCGTAGCCGCGCCGATATGCGGCAAGAGTACCACGTTCTCAAATGTGAAAAGTTCTGGCGAGACGTGCGGCTCCTGTTCATATACATCCAGACCCACACCGAAAAACTTTCCTTCCCGAAGCGCAACTACCAATGCTTTTTCATCGATCACCGCCCCGCGCGAAGTGTTGATCAGAATTGCATTCGGCTTCATCATCTCAAATTCCCGACGGCTAAAAAGATGCACTGTCTCGCCGGTAAGCGGCGTATGAACGGAAACGACGTCGCTCGTCCTGAGCAGCGTTTCGAAACTGACTTGCTTGCCGATGCGCAGTTCAAGCGGCGTGCGTTTCGTATAAATGATTTCCATGCCGAACGCCTTCGCGCGAAACGCAACCGCCTGTCCGATACGCCCGAAGCCGACGATGCCGAGCGTCTTGCCGTTCAAATCGACGCCGAGTTGTTTCAAAGTCGACCACCCTTGAAACTTGCCCGCGCGTATCAAATGTTCCGCCGTGCGAAATCTTCGGGCGACGGCGAGCATCAAGAGCAACGCAGCGTCGGCGGTGGCGTCGGTGAGAACATCGGGCGTGTTGGTGATGAAAATGTGATTCGATTTCGCATAGGCAACATCGATGTTGTTGTAACCGACGCCGTAGTTGGAAAATATTTTCGTCGGCGGATTGCCGCGCAGCGCCAGTTCGATCACATCGGAGTGAACCTGTTCGCCGAGCGTCATAATGACCGCATCGTGATTCTGAAATTGCCTGATAAACTCCGGCTGCGTCAGCGGCACGTGATCGGCGTGCATCGTGATTTCAATGTTGTGCTGCTGCAATAAATCCAAGCCCGCAGGCGCAATCGGATACGAGACGAATACTTTGCGTTTCATTTCAGACGTTCGAAGATTTGATTTTTAGACACGGGTCAAAATGAGATTGTCAGCATCGCGCCGATAGTCGTGGCGGCGACGGAACCGGACGGGATCGATGGTATATTTCCCAGCATCGGCGTTAGATAGGCTTCCACCGTGCCGATCCGGTTGCCGGAAAGAATGACTTGCACCAGATCGAACACGAACAGGAACGCGCCTTGAAGTAAAATCCCCGCGCCCGTGCCGTAAAGTTTTTCACCCTGCTGCAGTCCGTTGCGTGCTGCATACATCAGCAAGCCGCCCGCCGTCATGTAAGCGACGTCTAAACCCGTGTTGATGAGCAAAATCTTCGAGAAGGTTTGCTCCTCCGAAAATTCTTTCAACAGCAAAAGTTGCTCGCTGCCGCCCGCCGCGCCAACGAGGGCGAGATCGCGCGAGATGCCGACGAGCGCAAAGACGGCAATCGCGCCATTGACCGCCCCCCACCCGATATTTTGATACCCCGCATATTGCAACTCCGTGTTGGATTGCTGTAGCGACAGTGCCAGACCCGACGCAAGACTTATACCCGCCCACACACCGAGCACCGTCATCGCTGTTTGCTGCGAACGCAGCCGCGTTTCCGAAAAGACGTTCGACTGCGATGGCTTCGATTGTGATTGAGCATCCGCTGCACTTGCGAGCAGCAACAAAATCACACTGAAAAAATAAAATCGTTTTTGCATTCGGGCGAGATTGGTTTTGATTTTGAAATCACAAGTCGTTGGACATCTTTTCCAGAATCTTACGTCATTCCCGTCTTATGTCATTCCCGCGAAAGTGGGGAATCTTCGAAAGCGAAATTTGAGATTCCGGCTTTCGCAGGAATGACAAAAAATAACCGTCTTGACCATTAGGAAAGACATCTATTCTGTAACTTCTTCGGCTGTGAAAAATTTTCAACAGCATTAAATAATATAAGGGCAACAGCGGCGGAGAGAATTTTATGGCGAGCAAAAAAAATACATCGGTTCAACCTGAAACGCCCGAAGCGGCTGGCGGCGGACGGCTGGCGGGCAAACGCTGCTTGATCACCGGCGGCGCGGGCAACATCGGCGCGCACCTCACACGCCGGTTTCTCGCCGAAGGTGCAACTTGCATCATCACCGGACGCAACAAAGAGAAACTCGAAACCTTTAAATCATCGCTGCTTTCCAACGGCCTGTCGCACCTGACCGCTGCACTTCACACCCGCGCCTTCGATGGGTCGAAGCCCGAAGACGTGCATCTTGCCGTCGCTGATTTACAAAAAGAATTCGGTGAGTTGGATGTGCTCGTCAACAACGCGGGCAGCGTCGGGCCGAAACAAATCTTGCCGAATCTGCCTTTCGCCGCGGAGCAGTTGGAAGCGTTGCGTGCGCAAGGCGTCGCCGATACCGAAACGGTTTCGGATGCGGTTCAAAACCTGCTCGGCATTTCATGGCTGATGACGCGCGCGGCCTTCGGCATGATGAAGCACGGCGGCAGCATCATCAACGTCTCGACGATTTTTTCACGCACGCCGTATTTCGGCAGAACCGCTTACAGCGTACCGAAGTCCGCGCTCAACAGTCTCTCGCTGCATCTGGCACGCGAACTGGGCACATCGAAAAAAGCCATCCGGCTCAACACCGTTTTTCCGGGTCCCATCGACAGCGAGCGGATTCGAAACGTTTTCGGCGCGATGGATAAATTGAAGTCGCAACCCGCCGGTGCAACCGCCCAACATTTTTTTGACACCATGATTTTAAACCGCCGCGATGAACCCGGCGGTGAAGCCGGGATCGATAGCGACGCTGTTGCCGTCAAGCAATTTCCGAAGCCGGAAGATGTCGTCGGGACGATTTTGTTTTTGGCGAGCGACGACTCGAAAGCCTTCGCGGGGCACGGCTTCGCGGTTACGAACGGCATGCAGATCGACGCCGAGAGCCGCACGACGCTGACCAGCCGCCCGCGCCTCCGCATCTCCGACGGCACGGACAAACGCACGCTCATCATCGCGGGCGATCAGATTTCGGACGCCATTGCCTTTGCAAACCGATTCATCGAAACGAAGTCGAGTGTAATTCTCGTTTTTCAACATCCGGTGTTTTATGAGCGCGCCAAAGAAAATTATCCGCACTTGGACATCCGTCATTTTTCCGCCGCCGATGAAGTCTCGAAAGCATCTTTCTTTGCGACGCTTGCCAGCGAGCCGCAACCGGTTGAGAACGTGCTGATCTTGCCGCGCTGCGAGAAAAATTTTCAGAATGCCTACGTGCTCGATACCAGCGACGACCTCGCGACGAAATTTTTAGATCAGGAAATCACCGGCACAATCTCCATCGCTTCCGCGCTCTCGAAATTTTTTGCGGCGACGGAACATAAACTCCGCGAAACCCCGCGCGTGGTTTTCGTTTCCGCACCCGCCTACGGCTTGTCGGTCTATCACGATATTTTGCGCTCGGCCAATGAAGAGCTGATTCGAATCTGGCGCGATGAATCGGAAACGGCGCAGCGCAACGGCGAACGCAAGTTCGGTCTCGTCGCCCATCAACTGCTCCGGTATTCCAACCGCGATGAAAATAATTTCGATCTCGCCAGCGGATTTGTTTTGGAAGTGCTCAACACTTCGAAACAATTAGAGGCGATCAACGTGTATCTGCCCGCGCATCTGGAGCAGCCCGCCAAGACCGGCCTGATCGATTCGCTCTATGGAATGCACTTGGGCAAAGTCGCCGTCATCACCGGCGGTTCGCAAGGCATCGGCGGGGAAATCGGACGGATGCTGGCGGCGGCGGGAGCACGGGTCGTACTTTCGGCGCGGCGCAAATCGGAATTGGAGGAAAAGCGAAACCAGATTCTGATTGACTTGCGGCGCATCGGATATTCGCGTCCCGAAGAGCGGGTCGTGATTTTAGACGGCATCGATGTCGCCGATGAATCGTCGCTCGGCAAACTGACCGAGTTCAGTTTGAAAAACTTCGGGCGCATCGATTACCTGATCAACAACGCGGGCATCTCGGGCGCCGAACAGATGGTCGTTGATATGAGCGTGAAGGATTGGCGGCACACATTGCAATCGAACATGATTTCAAATTTTTCGTTGATGCGAAAAGTGTTGCCCTCAATGAAGAAGCAAGGCTTCGGACATATTCTCAACATCAGTTCCTATTTCGGCGGCGAAAAATACGTGGCCGTGCCGTATCCGAACCGCGCCGATTACGCCGTCAGCAAGGCGGGGCAACGCGCGATGGCCGAATCCTTCGCCAAGTTTTTAGGACCGGAAATTTTGATCAACGCCATCGCGCCGGGTCCCGTCGACGGCATTCGCTTGCAGGGCACCGCGGAGCGTCCGGGCTTGTTCGACCGCCGCGGCAGATTGATTCTGGCGACGAAGCGGCTCAATGATCTGTACGCTTCCGCCATCAAAGCGATGGACGAAGGCGCGCGGGTTTCGGACATTCTCGCTGCGATGCAGCACAACAGCATCGATGAAATTTTAAATGCGGCGACAGTCCATCAGCGCATCACCAATCTCGCCCATCACATTCACAAAACGGCGGACAGCCTCAGCCATTCTTACACGCACCTGATGGATCGGAGCATCGCCGAAAAACTAATTCTCCGCCTGCGGACGGGCTGCTACCTTGAAGGCGCAGGCATCGCGGAATCTTTTCTCGAAAACCTACCGCTGCCGCCCGAACCGTTTTTTACCTACGATCAGTTGCGGCGCGAAGCCAAAAAAATCAACGACGGAATTCTCTCGATGCTCTACCTGAAGCGAATGCCGACGGAATCGGACGTCGCGCTTTCGACGGTGCATTACTTGGCGACGGACAACATTTCCGGCGAGACCTTTCATCCGTCGGGCGGCTTGCGCTTCGACCGCACGGTGCCGGAAGGCGAACTGTTCGGCAAGCCGAAACCCGAACGGCTCGCGGCCTTCGAAGGCAAAACGATTTTCATCTTCGGCGATTACTTGATCGATGAAATATCGGCGCTTGTATCGGCTTACATCGGTGAGTACAGAGTGTTGCAAATCGTGGTGCTGACGAAAAGCACTTACGCCGCCGAGCAACTGCAGCGCAAGTTCGGCGAGTATGTCAAGGCCGCCCGGTTGCATGTCAAAGCGATTGGAATGCAACTTGAAGAAGCGATTGATGAAGCGGTAAAAAATTTCGGCAGGCCGGAAGCGGTGATCTCGATGCCCTTCGAGCCGATTGTAATCAAGCAAATCGTGGCAACGAAAAACGGCAGTTGGGAAAACGTGTTCAACGAAAAAGATTTCGAAGACTTGGTTGAAAATCAACTGACGTATCATTTTCGAATCGCGCGGAAATGTTCGCTCTTGGGCGAATTGCAACTTGTGCTGGTTACACCGAAGACGTCGCAGCAATCGACCGCCGAAGAATTCGCGCTCGCCAATTTTATCAAGACTGCGCTGCACAGTTTGACGGCTACGCTCGGCGTTGAGAACGAGCGGTGCGTGCATCACTCGGCGGTGAACCAAGTCGATCTTACACGGCGCGCCAAATCCGAAAAGCCGCAGACGCCGGAAGAAATTGCGGAGGAACTCGACCGCTTTGTGATCGCGTGCTTGCTGACCTCGGCGCCGCTGCCTTCGCCCGACGATTCGCGCTACCGCTCGCGCATCTATCGTGGCAATGCCATTACCGTGTAACCCCTCTGCGCTCCCCTTTATAACAGGGGAGAGTGTTTAAAATGCAAAGGATTTGAAATGCAACCGAGTAATCGAACGTATTTATCAATGTCCCCTTTGGTAAAGGGGACGTCCCGCCGAAGCGGGACAGGGGTTCGGTTTTGTTTTGAATCATCGCTACAAGTTCGATGAAAGAGTCAATCACCTCATCGCCGGATTCGCCAAGCGTATTGACGAGCGGCTGGTTCGTTGCGTCAATGGCGCTCGCGTCGATGCTGCTCGTGTTCGTGCCCTACGGAAATTATGCGCTCTTACCGTTTCGCTTTTTTACCACCTTCGTGCACGAGCTGGGACACGCGGCGGCAAGCGTGCTTCTGGGCGGCAGCGTGATGCACATCGTCATCAATCCCGATGCGAGCGGATACATGCAGTATCAGGGCGTGGAGAATGTATTGCTGCGCGGCGCGATCAGCAGCGCGGGTTATTTGGGTGCGGCGTTTTTCGGCGGACTTCTTCTTGTGCTCAGCGTGTTTCGGACGGCGGCGCGAACGGTGCTAATCGTCATTGCATCGGGCGCGATGCTCGTTTTGATTTTCTATATCCGCGACGTGTTCTCGTTCGCCGTTTGCTTCGGGCTGGCCGCGGTAATCGGTTGGATCGGCGCGAAGGGAAGCGCACCCCTGAATATTTTTACCGTGAATTTTCTGGCGGCGCAATCCGGCCTCAACGCGCTCTCGGATGTGATCACGCTGCTGCGTTTATCGCTTGGCGCACAGCGAAGCACCTACAGTTTGGGGCACTCGGATGCGGATGCGGTGGCACAACTGTTTTTTCTGCCGCCCGTATTTTGGTCGGTGCTATGGATTGCGCTGTCGCTCGTGATTCTGTTCGTCGCCATCCGCATCCGGCTCCGGCTCGCCCACAGAAAGCAACACAATAGACTTGCGGTGTGAAGTTGCCCGTTCCCCTGCGCAGTCAAATCCAAACAACTCTGTCCTGTTTTCATTGCGATGATCTTGACTTCGGATGTGGCAAAGTCCAAACGATTTCCGTCGCAACTGGCTTAACCCAATGCAAACGCAATGCAACTATTGGCATCTTCCTTGCCAGCATGAAAGGTTGCGAGGGCGAATATCCATGACGCGACGCGACGCACTAACCAAAACGAACCCTGTTATGAAAAACATTTTCATCTCCGCACTCTGCTTTGCTGCTTTGCTTTCTCTCCAAGCCTGCAACTCCAACACCGTTGCCGATCCCCAGCCAATCGTTGACAACACCGCGCCCGGCGCGCCGACGGGGCTTTATGCCTACAGCCTCAATCAATCCGCCGAACTGTATTGGAATCCGAACACCGAATTCGATCTCGCCGGTTACTATGTCTATCGAAGCTCGAGTTACGACGGCCAATACACGCGCATTGGACAAACGAACGTCAATACGGCGAATTCAAACATCTTTCTACACACCGGCATCCCGAACGGCGCAACGGTTTTCTATGCCGTCGCCGCGTTTGATGCGGCGGGCAACGAGGGCGATCTTTCCATCGCCGAAGCCACCGCGACGCCGCGTCCCGAAGGTTTCAACGTGCAGATTTTTGACATCGGTTCGGGCAGCCTGCAAAATGCGTTCGATTTTCAAACGGCAACGCGCGCGGATTATCTAAGCCCGACGGCGGGTGCGGATGTTTATCTCGTTCGCAAGATCTTCGGTGCGGCGACGATTCCATTTCTGAAAGTCTACCGCTTTGATATGAACGGCAACCCCGACACCGACATTCAGGATATGGGCTACACGAATACGTTCGATGATATTTTTCAAGCCCCGAACAACACGGGCTGGTCGGAGATCGGAGAAGCCGAAGCGATTGTCGGGCACACGTACGTGTTCCTATTGAACGACAATTGCTATGCGAAACTTCGGATCAGATCGATAGCCGCTAACAACATCACGTTCGATTGGGCATATCAAACCCAAACCGGAAACACGGCCTTGCGCAGCGCAGCGCGTCCGAAGATGCCGGAAAGCGGCTTGCCGAGCGGCGTCGCTGTTCGCGGTAAAAGCGCGCCGTCCTCAAAAAAGTAAAGCCGCATCTCGAACGATGTAATCGCATTTTTCTTTTTTGTCATTTCCGTCAAACTATAGACTTGCACGTCGCGGGCGGAAATGACACTCGCTCGGGTTCTCATCTGAGCATAAAGGACTTTCGCGCAAAAGTCCTTTTTTATTTTATCAAGTCGCCGCGCTTCGAATTGAATTTTAAAATTAGTTTCGTAGATTTGCCCGCACACCTCCGCACTCACCCGTAAAACATTGTGCACCCACAGCGACGGCAGAAATTGCCGCAGGCCGCAACATTCACTAAGGACATCGCAAGACGGCAGCGATACGAAAAAATCTGAACCAGATACTTCACAACGATAACCGATCAGAGAAATGGCAAAAGGACTCAACAAGGTAATGCTCATCGGGAACTTAGGCAGCGATCCTGAACTGCGCTACACGCAAAGCGGCCAGCCGGTCGCCAACTTCAGCATCGCCACCAGCGAAAGTTACAAAGACAACGAAGGCAACTTGGTCGAAAAAACCGAGTGGCATAAAATCGTCGTGTGGGGCAAGCTCGCCGAAATCTGTAAGCAATACTTGAAGAAAGGCCGCCAAGTTTATATCGAAGGCAAGTTGCAAACGCGCAGTTGGGAAGACGCCGAACAGAAAAAGCATTACTCGACCGAAGTCGTCTGCGCCGATATGCAAATGCTCGGCAACCGCGAAGGCGGTTCATCCAACGGCAGCTACGCCGATGAATCTGCGTCGTCCGATTACGAACGTCCGAGCCGTCCCAAACCCGCCTCATCGCCTGCCGCATTTGCCGCGCCGAAGCCGAAACCGATCGACGCCAAAGCGGTCGAAGCCGCTACGGCCACGACAGCCGATCCAAAGAAAGATGATTTGCCTTTTTGATTTTGCCGTTGCTTCCGCCGGTGTTTCCTGCCGCCGGAAGCCTTCTCTATCACTTGAACCTCAGATGAATCATTGCACCGCCTGTCATACCGGTTGTCGCATCCTGCGCACCTCAAAGGCCGTTGCAGAAGGAGCGGATAACGTATCGAGAGCCTGACCGGAAATCTGTTGGAGCACGGCCACCTCATCGGCATCTTCGTGCTGCTTCTTGTTTGTTCCGCATTTTTTTCCGGCACGGAAGTCGCCTTCTTTTCGCTCAGTCTTCCGGCGATGAAAGAAAAGTCGGAACAGCATTCCGGCTACCTGCGCCTCGTCGCCGTGCTTGAAAAACCCAAGCGGCTGCTCATCACGATTCTCATCGGCAACCTCACCGCCAACGCCTTCGCCGCCATCGTCGCCGCCGTCATTACCGAACGCCTGATCCTGCGCTACAACTTCGAAAAAGTCGGCGCATATACCCTTGACATCGCGGCGGTAACTTTTTTGCTGCTCATCTTCGGAGAAATCACGCCGAAAATTTTCGCCGCCAAAAATGCCGAACGCTTCAGCCTCGCCGTCTGCGGCGTCATCGCCGTCATTGAAACGCTGCTTTATCCCGTCTCCGAAGCCATCTTCCAACTGACGAAGTTTTTGGAGACCCTCATCCGCCGCATCAAAGGCGGACGCCTGTTTCCGACGCAAGACCTTTCCGACGACGACATCAAAGCCATCGCCGAAGTCAGTTTGCAGAGCGGCAGCTTGGAGAGTTCCGAAAAAGAACTCATCGATAGCGTCTTGGACTTCCGCGAAAAAACCGTCCGCGAAGTAATGACGCCGCGTACCGACATGAACGCCATCAGCACCGACGCCGTGTTTCAGGATGCGGTCAAACTCGTGCTCGAAGAAAGCCATTCCCGCATCCCGCTCTACGACGGCGACTTGGATACCATCGTCGGCATTATTTATGCGAAAGATTTGGTCAAGTTTATCCAAGGCCGCAAGAAGCCCGGAAAGTTCGATTGGAAATCAATTGCCCGACAGCCGATCTTCGTGCCGGAAAGCAAAAAGTTGGACGACCTTCTGCGCGACTTCCAGCACCGGCGAATGCACATCGCCATCGTCGTTGATGAGTTCGGCGGCACGTCGGGATTGGTAACGCTCGAAGACGTCATCGAGGAAATCATCGGCGAGGTGCAGGACGCCGCCACCGCGAGCGAAGTGATGCACAAAAAAGTAAACGATCACACCGATTGGTTTGATGCTTCAATGGGCATCGATGAAGTTTCGGAGATTCTCGGCAAGCCCTTGCGGCTTACAGGCAACGGCTACGACACGCTCGGCGGATTTATTCTCAGCCTCACCGAAGATATCCCCGATGAAAAAGAGCACATCAAATATGAAAACCTCGACATCGAAATCGACCGGCGCGAAGGCAACCGCATTACGAGCGTGCTCATTACCCGCTCGCCCCAACCGCAGCAACCCGAGTCGCAAGAGTGAATTCTTTACAGGTGTCATTCCGGCTCGCCCGGAATCTCTCTTTGCGAAGAAATATTCCCGATCCCGCTTCAATGGCGGGACTTGCAGCAAACGCGGAACTTTGGAGCAGCATGGCGGGAATGACAAAAAAAAAGATTTGCAATCGTTCATGGCAATTTGCGTCCTGACCATGTTTTGCCTGTTGCCAGCAGGTTCGCTTCACGCACAGCAAAAGTTTTTCAGCCGTGAAGTAACGCTCGAAACTTTTTCACCGTCCCAATCACCGAACTCCTTCTCCGATTCAACGCTACCAAACACATCGGGCAAAATGGCGGCGTGGCAAAACGATGCGTGGCTGGGCGAAGATAAAGTGAAGCATTTCGGAGCGTCGTTCCTGATCGCGCTCGCGGCGAAATATCTCGCAGCGAAAATAAATCTCGACGAAGATGCTTCTACCGCAGCCGCTATCGGCACGGCGGCGATGCTCGGCTTTGCGAAGGAAGTAGCGGACGATCTGAATCCCGCGAACATTTTCAGCCCGAAGGATTTGCTCGCCGATGGCTTAGGAATTTTGCTTGCAATTTTTGTGATGCTTGTGAGGTAACAAACCCTTCCGGCTTTGCTGGCGCGTCCCGGTTAGTAACGGAAACGTCATCCCGCCTCGCGGGACGGCATCGGTTCGGACGTTAAATAATGTCAAGGTGTTTCATATCTTTTGCTCAATGCTTAACTTCACCGCAAGCACCGCGCATGTCCTGCTTTGCTGCTGCGGGCACCGTACTTGGCGTATTCATCAACCTATCCTGACCGCGACGCATTATGGCTCAAACCGTAGACCTTGATAAGTTCAGCCGCACCCTCGCTTCGGCTGTCAAACTGCGCGAGGCGAAAGACCGCTATGTGAGCATCTTCTCGCTCGATATCGTCGGCTTTACCACCATGTCGGAAAAATTGGGCGACCCCGAAGCCGTCAAGAACGTCATCGCGGCGTGCTTCACGAGTTTCACCGATGTCGTCAAACGCTACGGCGCATATGTCGACCGATACCAAGGCGACGCGATGACGGCGATCTTCGGCCTCGGCAGCGACACCGAAGACGGCGACTGCGAATCCAACGTCATGGCGGCCTTAGAGGTGCTGGATCAGTTTAATCCCATCAACGAAGAACTGGCGAAACGCGGCGTTGAGATTGCCGCGCGTATCGGCATTCATGTCGGGCATGTCGACATCGCGCCCGATCAAAAAGGCAACCTGACCGCCACGGGCGACGTCCCGATTTTCGCCGAACGTTTCCAAGCCTTCGCTCCGCGGTTGGGACTGTGTGTGAGCAAAGAAGTTTTGGAAAAACTCCCGCAGGGCAAGTTCCGGCTGGGCGAGACGATTCCCGTCAAAGTCAAAGACGGTTTGGAATTGCCCGGCACGGCGATTGAAGACTTTGCGAACGACGACGTACGCAAGCCGTATCACCCGTTCAACGAAACCCAGTTCCGCAATCAACTCACGGCCACCGCGCAATTGAAAGAGGGCGAACGCCGCGTTGTAACCGTGTTCTTCATGGAACTGGGCGCGGAGCACTCCAACGGCGATAAACTCTCCGCCGATCTTTATGCCGCCGTCGCCGATGCGGTGTTTGAACTTTCGACGGATGTGGTCAAGAAATACAACGCTTACATCGATAAATATCAGGGCAATTCGATGATGGTGCTCTTCGGCGTCGAGGCGTCGGAAGCCGATTGCGAACGCGCGATTCTTTCGGCGATGGAAATCATCGAGAACGTACCTGCGATGAACGCGATGCTGAAAGAATATGATGTGAAAGCGAGCGTGCGGATGGGCATCAACGTCGGCGAAGTAACCATCGCCCCCGATCAGAAGGGCAACGTTACCGCGATGGGCGATGTGGTCAATACCGCCGCGCGGCTGGAAGTCAATGCGCATCACGATAGTTTTCTCGTCAGCAACGAAGTGCGCTTGCAGGCGGGCGGCAACTATTCCTATTCCGAGCCGATGCTGCTCGCGCTCAAAGGCAAAGCGGAAAAGTTCGAAGCCTACGAAGTTACCGGTATTAACACCAAACGCGAAGAGCGGTGGGAACGCGAAAAAGCCTCGCGGAAAGACGCCGTCTACATTGGTAGAGAAGAGGAACTCTCGAACCTCGAGCAAATCTACTCGCGCTTCAAGCAGTCGCAGGGCAAGATGAAATTTATTTCCATCACCGGCCCGGCAGGCTACGGCAAATCGCGCATCATTTACGAGTTCTTGCGGCGCAACGGTGAAAAAGTTTCGAGCGGTATTTTTCTGAAAGGCCACACGCTCTCGTTCTCCCAGCCGCCTTATGCGATGTTCTCCACGATGCTGAAGCGATACTTCAAAGTTGAAGGCGAACGCAATAAAGAAACGATCAAGAAAATTTTTGAAGAGCGGTACGAATCGCTCTACGGCCAGACGTCGGTCGATCTCTCGATCTATAAACCGATCATCGGCAACTTGGTCGGCGCCGAGTATGATGACGAACGGTTGCGAACGACGGATTTCAATGCGTTCAAAACCGACGTCAATGTCGCGCTGCGGCAATTCCTCACCGCGCTCGCGGAATACTCGAACAAAAAACTGAAGCGAATCTTGTTCATTCAGTTCGAGGATATGCACTGGATCGATGACGTCTCGGAAGAGGCACTTATTTTCCTTGCCGAAAACCTCACGACCAAATATCCCGTGCTCATCTTCGGGCTGCATAGGCTCGATTACACGATGCCCGCTCGCGTGCAACAAGGTGCCGATTACTCGCGGGTTGATTTGAAACCGTTCACGCGGCAAGAAACCGAGCAACTCGTTCGCGCGATTGTGAACCTGGCGTTTCCGGCGGATGTGTTGGATGAAATTTTCAAGAAGTCGGAAGGCAATCCGTTTTATATCGAGGAACTGATCGAATCGATGCAGGCGCAGGGCGTCATTGCGGAAAAGGACGGACGGCTCGCGTTCGTACGCGTAGAAAATTTTCAGTTGCCCGCCACAATTAATGCGCTCGTGATTACGCGCTACGATTTGCTTGCGAAACCGGCGAAAGATTTTCTGGCGTGCGGCGCAGTGATGGGCAAAGAATTCGTTCGAAACTTGGCCGTAAGCGTCGAGCAAAAAGTAACCGAAGAAGCGGGCAGCAGTTTCGCTAGGATCGCCGCCGGAGAAATTCCGGTGATTGTCAGAGAAGCGTCGGAGAAAGGATTTATTTACGAGAAGCAGGACATTCTCGGCTTCAAACATACTGCGATGCAGGAAGCGGTTTATTCAAGTCTGTTGCGCGACAACCGCAAGACGCTCCACAAAGCCGTCGCCGAAGCCATCGAGCAAAACTTCGGACAAGACCTTTACGATTACAGTTTTGATCTTTACTATCATCACCGCAAAGCGGAGCAAGAACAGGCGGCGTTGAAATACGGCGTGCTGGCCGTCGGACGGGCGAACAAGTTGTTCGATTTCCGCAGCGTCCGCGATGTCTCCGAAGACCTGTTGGCATTGACGAAAGACAAAGCCGAACTTGAACCCACGCGGTTTGAGACGCTGAAAAATTTCGAAAAGGTATTGCTCTTGCAGGGTCCGAAAGAGCAGCATACAGCAGTCGTTGATGAACTTCTTGCGATTGCCGAACGCCGCAACGACAAGCGGATGATTGCCGAAGCGAAGAATGTGAAAGGCTGGCAACTTGTTACCGTCAGTGCCCTCGAACAAGCCGACGGCATTGGCCGCGAAGTTCTCGTACTCAACGAAGAACTAAACGACCCACAGATCGAAATCAAAGCGTGCGAGAACATCGCTTCCGCCAATTTTTACGCGCAGAATTGGGACGATGTGAAAATCTTTTTTCAACGCATGTATGACCGCGCCAAGGAAATCGGCGACTTGGTTAGTGAAGCCAAAGGCTTGCGCGGCGTCGGTGTGGCACTTTCATGGACGGGGCAGCAAGAGCAGGCTGCAACAGTTTACAAAGATGTTTTGGCGATCACCGACCGGAGCGGCGATAAACTGTTTCGCTTGAAAGTGCTGACGAACTTGGGGCAGATTTACATTCAGAACACGCTCTATAAGGAAGCCTACGAAGTCTACATGCAGCTGTACGAGTTGGCCGAACTCATCGGCGACCGTAGCCAACTGAGCAGCGCGATTAATAACCTTGCTGATATTTATATCACCATCGGCGACTTCAAATCCGCCGAGACCTTGTATACGAATCTCATCAACGAGAACAAAGTTTCGGAAGAAAATCGAACACGTTTCTTTGTCTACTTCAGGTTCTTCGGCGTCTTACTTGAACTCAAACGGTTCGACGAAGCGCGTCTGTATCTCGAGAAGGCGCACGCCATCGCTACTGCGACCAACGACCCAACCTTGTGGCCGTACTACTACAACGGTATCTGCGATTTCCTGATCGATCAGAACCGGTATCTGGAAGCGTTGCCGTACGTACAAACGTACCTTGATAACATGTCGGATGACGATCCGGCGGATTTTTATTTTCTCATCGGCGTTCTCGTTCGCAAAATGATTTGCCTCCAGAACACCGATGACGCAATGGCGATGATGCCGCGTTTGGAAAAGTTGCTGGTAAAACTAACGACGAAGTTCGATATGCAGGCGTTTTACTTTCGCATCTTCAAATCCATTCACCGTAAGGACGAAAAGAAAGCCGAGATGTACTTGAACCTCGCCCGCAAAGCCTTGCTGGAAACAAGCAAAAACTTCGGCGATCCGAAGTTCAAGAAAGGTTTTTTGAGCAAGCCGGAGAACAAGGAAATCTCGGAGACCTACAAAACATGGCGCGAGAAGCGTAAAGCCGGACGCGAATCCAAGCAACCCAAGCACGAGTCAAAAAAAAAGTACGCGAAAGTTTGAGGGCGCAGGAGATTTCAGATAACCGCGAAAGCGATTGAGGTTTTCGGAGCGGCAAACTTGGCGTTAAGTCATCATTAAAAAAGCGGGATATAGCATCTCGCTTTTTTTACGCCGGAGCGAAAGGCGTATCTTGGCCGGAAAAATTTTTATGGACGGCCTTCACTCCCGCATACTTTACTCCGGCTTCGCCTTGGTGCTTCAGATGCAACTCTGCTGGACATCACCTGCTGACGCTTTCCCGCCGCCATCGACCCGTCTCGCCTCCGCATTACACCCAACCTTGGCGACACTGCCGAAAGTGAAATCCGCTTCGCTCAGAACGACCGACCCCAAAAAAAATAAATCTTCCGATCTTCTGCCGGTCTTCTATCGCCATAGCCTCGCGCTGCAGAAACCGCTGAGGAAAATCGTCGTGGCGGATTTCAACGGCGACGGCCTCTCGGACATCGCCGGTCTCGAAGATCGCTCCACGAAACTCGCCGTGCTCTACGGCCTCGGCAACCTGATGTTCAGCGACGCCCGCCAGATCGATCTGCGCTCGGAAGCCATCGAACTCGCCGCTGCCGATTTCAACGGCGACCGCATCAATGATCTTGCCGTGCTTTTTTCAAAGCCATCCAAAATCCGGTTCTTCCTTGGCGGCCTCGGCGGCAAATCGGAGCGGCTCACGCAAGGCGGTGAGATTGAAGTTGAAACCGGCACAAAAAAAATGTGGCTCAATGATGCCGCCGCCGACGGAAGAATGGAACTCTTCGCCGTCGGAGATGCGGGCGGTGTGCAAGGTTTCCGGCAACTCGAACGTCAGAAAGATCGCGTGCGTCTGCGGCGCGAAGTCAAACGCTTTTCGCAATCGGCTTTTAGCAACCTCTTGCTCGGCAACTTCACCGACAGCGAACAAGGTTTGGATTTCGTGCTCACCGACGCGACCGCAAAAGAATTATTCTTCATTCGCAACGAACGCATCGTCGCGCTTGCCGAGCCGGTCAAGTTTACTTTCGGTGCAGAGATCACCGCCATCTCCGCCGCCGATCTCAATCAAAACACCGTACCGGAAGTCGTGCTGTCGCTCGCGGGATCAAAGATCGCCTCGGAAAATGAGCCGGAAGCGGGGCAACTCGTCGTGCTTTTCGATGTCGGCGTCGGCACCGGTATCGAGCCGCTCGTGCTCGCCGCAGGACCCGCGCCCGCCAAAAATCTTTTGCGCGATTTCAATCTGGACGGCTTCCCGGACATCGCCGTCCTCGATGGTGAGGAACAGACGGTCTCGATTTTCTTGGGCAAAGATGACGGCGGTTTCACAGGCCGCATCCCGCTTGGCACGGGCGGCACGGCTTTGGATTTTGCGGTGGAAAACATAGACGACGACCGTTTTCCCGAACTGATTTTTTCCGATGCGCAATCCAACACACTTTGCATTTACACTGCAACGCCGCCGAAGCCCAATGCAACGACGTCCGCTGAAACCATGCTGACGGACGCCGTGCGGCTTGTCGCCGGATCGAAACCCAAGTCGCTGCAACTTTCAGAAGGACGGCCAGAAGGACGAATGTTTTCGCTCTACGCCTGTGCGGAAAAGTCGAGATCGCTTTCGGTGTTTGGATTCGAGTCTTTATGGATGCACCGCCGCATCGTGTCTTTGCCGATGGAAACCCGCTGGATGTGGCTGCTGCAAAAATCACCGGCTGAAAAAATCACCGACAAAAGTTTAGGCAATGCCGCAAAAAAATGGGGAGAGAAACCTGAAACGCAATTGCTGCTCGTCAGCCGGACGCGCGAAAAAATGATGCTGGTTAAATTGACGCAATCCGCCGCCGTGCCGGAGCGTCAAGCAGAGGCGAAGTTGCTCGTAACCGATTTGACGGGTGCGTCGCTCATCGAGCCGCCGCAAGCCGCACCGCTCCTGATGCTGCACGACGCGGGCGATCTGCAAGTGCAACCGCAATACCTCTTTTTCAATCTCACCGCCGAAGTGAAAACGGATTCAAAAACCAATTTCAAACTCGAACCGCTGCTCGCTTCCGCAATGCTTTCGCCTGAAAAATCTTTGGCCGTTTCATTCCCGAAAAACCTTCCGAGAAGCGTTCTGAAAAATGTGCAAGAGCCGACGTATTTTTTAAGTCTTTGGACGGCGGGCACCGAGCCGGGCCGTGAAGTTGTGCAGCCGTTTCAAGTTGGCGCGGCGGGGGATGCGGGACTTGCACTTGTGGCGGCGAAAAAAATCCCGCTCCGCCGCCGCACCGTGCCGCACCGTCCGCCGCACCGGTTGCTCTGCGCCGACTTCGATGGCGACGGAAAGCCGGATTACATCGCCGCTTCCGCATCGGGAGCAACGGTTGTGATGTCGCGCCGCTTGGACACGAGCGAGGAAATAAATAATTTCACGCCGCTCACGAAAACCGATTACTTCGGTGCTTTGGACGTCAACGGCGACGGCCTTCCCGATATGCTTACCGGCAACCGGCGCGACGGCACGCTTTCCGTGTGGATTAAATCCGCAGAAGGCTTGGGCACACCCAGTTTTGAACCGCCCGTAAAAGTGCTCGGCGATGTAGACGCGGAAGACGCACTGCTTGTAGAAGCCGGTGGGGAGACGGTGCTGGCGGTGGCGAACTCGCGTCAGGATACCGTTGATCTCGTCAGCCTCAGAGCCTTCACCGCAAAATCCGCAAAGGCCGCACAAAGGCCGCGCAAATGAAAAGCGGGAGCGAAAAAAAGTAAGAACGAAATAAACAAGGCCGCTCGTTTGGACGGATGGCTTCGAAACAATCTGAAAGTCTCACCGCAACGAAAATTATTATTCATAACCGCAACCTTACGCGCCATGGCTATTCTTCCTATTTATACTTACGGACACGAAGTCCTCAGCAAAGTCGCCAAGCCCATCAAACAATCGGATGCGGCGTTGAAGACGCTCGTTGAAGATATGTTCGAGACGATGCACCAAGCGTCGGGCATCGGCCTTGCCGCGCCGCAAGTGGGCGTCTCGTTGCGACTGATCGTCGTTGATATTTCCGTCATCGACGACTACGAAGATGAATCGCCGCTCGTCATTATCAACCCGATGATTCTGGAAACGGAAGGCGAACGGACGATGGAAGAAGGCTGTCTTTCGTTGCCCGGTATCCGCGAAACGGTTACACGGCCTGCGATCATCACGCTCAAATACCGCGACGAAAATTTTAAGGAACACACGGAAAAGTTCGACGGCCTCAACGCCCGCGTCATTCAGCACGAGATGGAACATTTGAACGGTGAACTTTTCATCGACCGGCTCGACAGCCGCACCCGCCGCGAGATCAAACAGGAACTACAAGCGATCAAACGCGGCGACATCGAAGCCGAATACGTGCTCGCCGAGAAGTAAAAAATTAAGTTCACCATGCAAGGCGTTCCGAGGCGAAATATCTTTGCTCTTCGCGCGCACTTTAAATGCGGTCAGTTGTGAAAATTGTTTTTATGGGCACGCCGGAGTTCGCGGTGCCGTCGCTAAAAAAAATCGTAGCGGCGGGTTATGAAATTGTGCTCGTTGTAACCAGTCCCGATAAGCCGCGTGCGCGCGGCAACAGCGATCCCGAACCGACGCCCGTCAAACGGGCTGCGATGGACTTGGGGTTACGGGTGTTTGAAGTTGAAGATTTAAAGTCGGTAGAATTTTTGGAAGCGGTCAAAGCCGCATCGCCCGACGTCATTGCGGTGGTGGCGTTTCGAATCTTGCCGCAAGAAATTTTTACACTCGCCCGCACCGGCACATTCAATCTGCACGCCTCGCTCCTGCCGAAATACCGCGGCGCGGCGCCGATCAATTGGGCGATCATCGAAGGCGAAAAAGAAACCGGCGTTACAACGTTTTTTTTGCAGGAGAAAGTCGATACCGGCAACATCATTTTGCAGAGGCGGATGTACATCGGCGAACAGGAAAACGCTACCGATCTTGCCGCGCGCCTGTCCGTGCTCGGCGCCGAAGCGGTGCTCGAAACCTTGCAGCAGATTGAGAGTAATACCTTTCAACTCACCACGCAAAACAATGCGCTCGCTACCAAAGCTCCGAAACTCTCGAAGGACAATACCAAGATTGATTGGACGGCGGATGCGGTTCGCACGCACAACTTCGTTCGCGGCCTCGCCCTGCGTCCGGCGGCATGGACGACCTTCGCGGGCAAAACGGTAAAAGTTTTTCAAACCGCTTTGGCGGAAACCCCGTTCGTTGCGGTGTCCGGCGGAACGTCGCCGTCAGAAGTTGCAGGTACATGGCTCGTGAGCGGCGAAAAACTTTTCGCCGCGTGCGGCGACGGATATATTGAAATCCTGTCGATGCAAATCGAAGGCAAAAAGCGTCTTGCCGCCGCTGATTTTTTAAGAGGCTACCGCGCGGGCGGCTCTGAAAAGTTTGAGTAAATTCTGAGGAGTTCCGGTTGAGTGTGTGTCCCCGTTGAGCCGCGAACAAGTCAATACATTTTAAGAAACATTATCATCACCATACTTTACCATCAGGGTCATGTTAGATTCAATAGATGTCTCGGCACTCGTGCGCGAAAAACTCGTTGGCGCGTGGAAGTTGGTTTCATACGCGGTGCGCGTGCTCTCCGGCGAAACCTTGCATCCCTATAGCGAGTCGCCCGTCGGCCTGCTGATCTACGATGCGTCCGGCATGATGTCGGCGCAGATTATGAACCCCGACCGAGCGAAGCACGAAGGGCCGGGCAAAGAAACCGCGAACGAACTTCGGGCGGCTTACAACGGATACATCGCCTACTTCGGCAAGTTCAGCATTGAGCCAAGCGGCGAGGCGGTTACACATCATGTCGAGGGCAGTTTGCACACGTGGATTTTACACACCGATCAAGTGCGGTTTCTTTCGGTGAAGAACGAGCAGTTGGTTCTGAGTGCCGATTTGAAAAGCGGTCTCAAAACCCGCCGCCATGAAATTACTTGGGAACGGGTGAGCACCGAAACATGATGCTTGCTCGCAACTTTACTTCAACCGCCATCATTTACAGCCATGACACGCTTCAACCGGCTTCATCTCATTTTACTATCCATGTTACTCACCACCGCTTTCATCACGCCCGACGCCGCTTCCCAGACTTCGCCTTCGCAGCCCCAATCCACAGCGGCATCGCTCACTTATCCGCAAACAAAAAAAGTTGACCAGACGGATGATTACTTCGGCACGAAGGTCGCTGATCCCTATCGCTGGTTAGAAGACGACACGTCGGCGGCGACGGCCAAATGGGTCGAGGAGGAAAATAAAGTTACTTTCGGCTACTTGGAAAAAATCCCCTACCGGCAGCAAATCAAAACGCGGCTCGAGAAAATTTTCAACTACGCCAAGTACTCCGCGCCGTTCAAGAAAAAGGAGTACACGTTTTTCTATAAGAACGACGGCCTTCAAAATCAATCGGTGCTCTATATCCAAAAAGGCAACGCCGCGCCCGAAGTGTTGATTGATCCGAACTCATGGAGTGCCGACGGCACCGTGCGGCTCGCCGCCTTCGAAGTTTCCGCCGATGCGAAGTATGCGGGCTACGGCATTTCGAAAAGCGGATCGGACTGGCAGGAATACAAGGTGATGGACCTCGCCTCGCGGAAAATCTTGGACGATCAACTACAGTGGGTGAAAGTTTCCGGCCTCGCGTGGCAAGGCGCGGGGTTCTACTACAGCCGCTATGATGCACCGGCACAGGGCACGGAGCTATCGTCGAAGAATGAAAATCATAAAGTTTATTACCACAAAGTCGGCACCGCGCAGCGCACCGATGAACTTGTCTATGAAGACAAGCAACATCCGCAGCGATTTCACTTCGCCGGTGTAACCGAAGACGAACGCTTCACGATCCTGAGCATTTACGACGGCGGTACGGGTAAGAAAGGCACGGCGGTTTATGTGCGCGATGCCAAGAAAAAGGAAAAAACTTTCAAGCCCGTCATCGAAACCTTCGATGATAATTTCAACATCGTTGATAACGACGGCGATAAACTGATTGCATCAACCGACCGCAACGCGCCCAACAGCCGCATCGTGCAGATCGATCCCGATAAACCCGATGAAAAAAACTGGACGGAAATTTTGCCGGAGAAGTCCGAACCCATCGATGGCATTGCGACGGCGGGCAAAAAACTTTTCATCACGTACATGAAAGACGTCAGCCACCGCGTTGATGTCTATGATTACACCGGCAAACGGGAAAACGAAATCGCCTTGCCCGCCATCGGCACCGTGAGCGGTTTCGGCGGCGTGCGCGGCGATGCGGAAGTCTTTTACACTTTTACCTCATTCACATTTCCTTTGGCGATCTACAGCTACAACTTGAAAACAAAAACATCGACGTTGTTCCGCAAATCGGACGTCGCATTCAATCCCGAAGACTTTGAGACCAAGCAAGTTTTTTATCCGAGCAAAGACGGCACGAAAATTCCGATGTTCATCGTGCACAAAAAAGGCTTGAAGTTGGACGGACAAAACCCGACACGGCTCTATGGCTACGGCGGATTCAACGTCAGTCTCAATCCGTATTTCAGTGCCTTACGCATCGGGTGGCTGGAGCAGGGCGGCGTATTTGCGATGGCAAACTTGCGCGGCGGCGGGGAATACGGCGAGAAGTGGCACGAAGCAGGCACGAAATTGAACAAGCAAAACGTCTTTGACGATTTCATCGCCGCCGCCGAATGGTTGAAGACCAATAAATACACCTCAACGGAAAAGCTCGCCATCGAAGGCGGATCAAACGGCGGCTTGCTCGTGGGCGCGGTGATGACGCAGCGACCCGAACTTTTCAAAGCAGCCTTGCCCGCCGTCGGCGTGATGGATATGTTGCGCTTCCACAAATTCACCATCGGTTGGAACTGGAAACCGGACTACGGCTCAAGCGAAAACGCCGATGAGTTCAAAGCCTTGTATGCGTATTCACCGCTACACAATTTGAAACCGGGCACCGCGTATCCGGCAACGCTCATCACGACCGCCGATCACGACGACCGCGTTGTACCCGCGCATTCGTTCAAGTTTGCCGCCGCCTTGCAGGAAAAACATAAAGGCTCTAATCCGGTATTGATTCGAATTGAAACCAAGTCGGGACACGGATCGAGTTCTACCGCCAAGCAAATTGAAGAGATGGCCGATGTCTACGCTTTTCTCTTTCAAGTGCTCGGCGTCGTCCCGCAGTATCAATAATCATATCAACATTGACGGACGCTGTAGAGGCGAGGCGATAGAGCATCAGTTCGTTTAACTCGCTATCGCCCCTACGGCGGTAAATGTGAGAAAATAAAAAGGGTAAGCCGCGCGGCTCACCCTTTTTTGTTGATGATGTAAAAATACTTACTTGTTTTTCTTCATCAGGTCGTAGAGTTCATCGAGCTTCGGCGTGAGCACGAGTTCGGTGCGGCGATTTTTCGCGCGGCCATCACTGCTGCCGTTGCCGGTGAGCGGCATGAACTCCGCGTGGCCGGAAGCGGTGATGCGCTTCGCATCCAAAGCACCTTCGGTCGTTAAATAGCGAATCACTTCCGTCGACCGGAGCACGCTCAAATCCCAGTTGTCTTTAATCGCGCCGAGATTGCCGACGGGCGCATTATCCGTGTGGCCTTCGACCAAGATGTTGATGTCGGATTGCTTTGCGAGCACTTTCGACACATCGAGCAACGCCTCCTGACCTTTTTTATTGATCTCCGTTTTGCCGCTGGCGAAAAGCAGTTGGTTGGAAAGCGAAACATAAACCTTGCCGTCTTTGACCGAGACCGTCAATCCGCTCTCTTTAAAACCGAGCAGCGCATCGGAAAGCGTCTGGCGAAGCTTGTCCATAGAGGCGTCGCGGGCGGCCAATTTTTCCTCCAATTCTTTCAAACGCTTTTCGCGTTCGGAGAGCGAGCCGGAAAGGTTTTTAAGTTCCTTTGAGGAAGTTGATTTATACTTTTGATAGTCGCTGCCCAAACTATCAATGTCGCCCGAAAGCTGTTTGATGCCGAAGCCGAGCGAATCAGCCTGCCGTTGCAAGGCATTCTTTTCGGCTTCGAGTTCGTTGTACTTCTGAAGGGAAACGCAGGCACCGAGCGATAGCGCGAGAATGAGCACGGCGGAAAAACGAAAAATGGTTTTCATAACGAAGGTGTGATTAAAGGTTGAAAAAACAGTGTTGAAAAGATGCGTTGAACAACGGCTGAGAAAAACAAATGAGATCGAGATAAGGTTACGAAAGATGACGATTTGATTTCTTACATACCGCTAAAGCAAAGTTAAATACGGATTATATTTATCCAGTTGTCGCTTCTCACTCAACTCATATCCGCGCAATGCACGTTCTGTTGGTAAACTCAGGTCTCATCTTCGGCATTCTTGTCGCATTCGGATTAACCTGTACGTCGCTCGTCATCGCGCTGATGGTCTATGTGATCAAGGAAGCCAAACGCGAAGAACGCGAAGAAAGAATTGCGGCGGGACGGGCAGCCGAACTTGCCGCAACCGAGCGGCTGACGAAACCCTTCACGGCCAATGGAGCCAATGGCGACGGCGAGAAAAAGTTGATGAACTGATTTTGGTAACCCAAGAAAAGTACCGGATAAAAGCCCGAGTTAAACCGTGATTCAACGCTGATTGAACGTAACATAGGATGGACGATAAATCTGATTTGCTCGGTGAAGCCCATAAAATTTTGGCGGAGAACCCGCCGCAACCGATGCCGCCGAAAGCGACTTGCCGCGACGGTTATACGCGGGATCATTATATGGTCGAGGCGAAACGCAAGTATGATTTCTGGGGTTGGCTGTCGCTGCTGACGGGCATCAACGCGCGTCCGGTCGAGGTTACGTTTCAATGTACGAAGTGCGGCGACGTGATCGAGGTCTCGCGCGACCCGCGCATTCTCGAACAAAACTGGTAGAGCGCAATTTTTAATTCGCCGCTCTCAATTTACCGCTTACCTTGATGCCGCCGATGCCACCGCTACCATTGACACCCGACGATTTACCCCGCATCGCTCTCGCTGATTACACCTATCATCTTCCCGCCGAACGCATCGCATTGTATCCGCTGCCGGAGCGGGATAAAAGCAAGTTGCTTGTCGTTCACGCCGCATCGCAATCGATCTCGCATCACCGGTTCACCGACTTACCCGATCTTCTACCCGCAGGCACATTGCTGGTACGAAATGCCACGCGCGTCATCGCAGCTCGCGTGATGATGCGGAAATCCGGCGGCGGCAAAGCGGAAGTGCTTTGCATTGAGCCGGTGCTGCCAAGCGACAACGCAGCGTTTGTATTGGGCAAACCATCTCCATGTATATGGAAGGCCGTCATCGGCGGGCGCGGCGTTCGCGCGGGTGACGTGCTTACGGCGATGCCGGTTCAAACAGATTCACAAACAGTAACGGCGACGGTGCTTGAACGTAACGGAATGGACGCGACCGTACGCTTTGACTGGACGCCCGCAACCTTGCCGTTCGCCGCCGTGCTGGGTACTTTCGGGCATATTCCGCTGCCGCCGTATCTGAAACGCGCAGACGAGACTGCGGACAAAACGCGCTATCAAACCGTCTATGCGCAGCACGACGGCTCGGTCGCCGCCCCGACCGCAGGATTACATTTCACTGAAAACATATTTGAGCGGCTGAAAGAAAAGCAAGTTCGGATTGAAGAAGTTACACTGCATGTCGGGCTGGGTACGTTTCGTCCGGTCGAGGCAAATGATTTACGCGCACACCTCATGCACCGCGAGCGCATTGCGGTTACACGAAAAACGGTCGACATCCTTGCCGCACATTTATCAAAGGCATCTGCGCCGGTGGTTGCTGTTGGCACAACGTCGTTGCGGACGCTGGAATCGCTGTACTGGTTCGGTGTGCGGCTCGCGCGCAACGACGGAGCGGCAAGGGAAGACGCCGAATTGAACGTGCAGCAATGGGATTCGCGCCGGTTGGCGGCGGCAACGTTGCCGTCGGCAAGCGAATCATTAGCCGCGGTACAAGCATGGATGACGGAACGCCGGATAAATGTGCTGACGGGTGAAACCGCTTTGCTCATCGCGCCCGATGATGCCTTCCACCTGTGCACGGGGCTTATCACCAACTTTCATCAACCGTATAGCACGTTGATTTTATTGGTGGCAGCGTTTCTCGGCGCGGGCGGTCGTGATTTATGGCG
>JACMJS010000016.1 GCA_014380515.1 Chlorobiales bacterium | reverse complement strand
TGGCATTCCAATCCCGCGCAATTTGCACAGCATACAATTCGTTAAGCACCGGATAAAAAATCGGCTGCTCCGGCAAGCGCGGCGGGAATTTTGCGAATGCACTTTGGCGAATCAGTTCAAGTTCTTGCTGCCCAATCGGCCTATATAGTGTAACGGTTTCATTCATCTTTGCTCGTTCATCACGCCAGTTCAACCGCTTTCGGCTTGCCCAACTTCAGTTCTACTTTTTCGGCGACTTGCTTGCCGCTGAGCGCCGCGCCTTCCATTGATGCCAAATACTTTTGATCGGTGTAATCGCCGCACAGGAAAAAATTTTTCACGGGGCTGATCTGATCGGGTCGGTATTTATCCACGCCCGGTACGGCTTTATAAACCGATTCGGGAATCTTCACGACCGTTGACTTCAGCAACTTCGCCTCGCGCGAGCGCGGAAATAATTTGTGAATATCAGCCACCGCATTTTCAACGATGAGATCGTTCGGCATTCCCATCATTTGGTGTGCGGGCGCGAGCACCAAACTCATTACGCTGCCGCCCGTCGCCGAGCCTTGTCCCGCTTGATAATCTTCGGGACAGGTAATCGACACATCGGCGAAGGTTGCAAAAGTAGTGTCGCAACTGAACATGAGATTGTTCGTGTCGGTGATTTTTTTATCGAACCACAATTGGCAGTTTGCCACCGGACTGCCGGTAAACCGGAACAAGTCCTGAAAATAGTTGTGGTGCAGCCACCGCTTCGGAATGAACCGTTTGAAACTATGCACGGGCAGCGCGGAAATGTAAGCATCAGCCTCGATGCGTTGTCCGTTGGAAAGCACGACGGCACTCACGCTTTCGTCGTCATTCAATTCAATCGTCTGGAGTTTGGCGTTCGTAAAAACTTTGCCGCCGCGAGATTCGATGTAGTGCCGCATGGGTTCGATCATCGAGTCGCCCGGATTTTTTTTGAAGAACCCGAAGCGTGTGGCGGTGTAGTCCGTGCCGAAGTATTTGAAAATCGTTACCATCGGACGCGCGCTGATGACGTTGGGTTCGATGAAGTTCATCGCCAGCGAAATCGGTCGCCACAGTTTCTGCAACGAATTTTCCGTGCAGCCTTTGCGGCGATGCCATTCGGAATAAGTCATGTCGTCTTGCGAACGGAAGTAAGTTTCGTTGCCGGTGAGCGCGGGCAAGAGGCCTTTGATGAGCGAGAGTTTATCGCGCAGCGTGATAAAATTTGCCTGCAACCCGCCGACGAGTTCCGCCCACGGGCTGGGCAAGTTCGCTTTCTTGAAATAGGATTGCTTGCCGTCAGGCTCAGCGTAAATGAGCGAATGTTCTTTCCAACTGTAATTCTGTTCCGCGCCGATTTTTTTCAGGATGCGTTGCAGTTCGGTGTATCCGCCGAAGACGATGTGCAGCCCCGATTCGATGGAGTCGCCGTCGGCGTCTTTCCAGACGGAAACTTTGCCGCCGAGCACCGCGCGTTTTTCGTAGAGTTCGACTTCATAGCCTTTATCGACAAGGCCGATGGCCGCCGTCAGTCCCGCGACGCCCGCGCCGAAGATTGCAATTTTCACGTGTCAGGTTGATTTATAGAATTGTGTGAAGATGTATTTGATGGATTGTCGAAAACGTAACAATGCCTCACGCAACCCTTGCGAGGCTGCGTGAAGTTCCGTGATGATTAAAATGATATGCAGAAAAATTTAACTCAGGATGCGCTTGAAGAAGTTTGAGGCGAGCTCAATCGTATATGCCGGAATGCCGCTGACGGTTTTTAAAACATCATATGCTTCATCGACCGCGGGCTTCGATCCGAAGACGCTCGGCGAGCCATCGCTGTATCCGTAACGGCCTTTGGCTTCCGTCTTTACGGCAGGCTTTGCAGCGGCAGGTGGCGGCACGGCGGCTTTGGCAATCGGCACAGCAGCCCTTGCGGGCGCGGCGGTTGCAGCAATGGCGGCGGCAGGCACAATGGGTTTCGCAATCGGAACCGCAGTTTTTGCAATCGGGACGGCGGTGCGCGTGATTGGCACACTGGCTTTTGCGACGGGCGCGGGTTCAGCTTTGAGTTCCGGCGCGACGGCGGCATTTGCCGGTTCGCCCGCTTCCGCGACCGGCGTCGGCACGGCGGCTTTGGCAACGGGTGCAGCCGGGACAACAGGTGCAGCCGCTGCCGCACCGCCTGCTGCTGCTGCGGCTTGATCGCGTTTTAATTTCGCCTCCATCATCGGCGAAAGTTTTTTAAGTGGTTGATCAGCCATGGTTCATTCTCCTCTTCCCTGCTTTTTTAAAGTGCAAGGATTGAAATTGGTTTATGATGTAGCGGAACTTCTTTTTAAAGGCACTTTAAAATCGGGTAAAATCGGGCGGACTGCGAAGAAGTTAACATTTCGCTCCGTCTTTGCAACCGCTCCCGCCGAAAAGGATTACACGTCCAAAGCCGTTATGACCGCTCTCCCCATCTTACCCGTAATTTTATATCCGCTATTTTTCAAGACATATTAAATTTTTCCTCATTTTTTTAGGAGAAATCTACTTTCATCCTTACTTTTGCAGCGGAAATTTCCAAAATTGCTTTTTACGGTGATTCGCCCTTCGGAACCGTTCGAACAGTTGACCTGCACCAACCATTACTCATCTCAACTTATGTCCGCATACTTGGATAAAACCGATCTGAAACTGATCGAACTTCTCAGCGAGCGAGGCCGGATGCGGCGCAACGAACTGGCCGAAGCCGTCGGCCTTTCGATTCCTTCCGTCAGCGAGCGGCTGGATAAACTGCAAACCCGCGACGTCATCACCGGATACACGGTTACCGTCGACGAGAAAAAGCTCGGCTACGACATCATCGCTTTCATACGTATCACGACGGAATCTTCGAAACACTACACCTCGCTCGTTTCGCATCTCAAATCCGAAGATGAGATTTTGGAGTGCTTCAGCATCACGGGCGAAGGTTCGCATCTTGTTAAGGCGATGACTTGCAACACCGCGTCGCTGGAGAAGTTGCTCGCGCGGATTCAATCGTGGCCGGGGGTTTCAGGCACGCAAACGAGCATCGTGCTTTCGGAACTTAAAAAATCCAATCGCATCAACGGTCAAAAAACCTTGAAGCAGTTGGAATCTAAAGACGCCTAGGGCGGAAGATTTTTCGAGTTGTTACTGCATCACCATTAATCATAAATCAATTGTGCCAATGACCACACAGGTTTCAACCAACGGGAACGGCGCGGTGAAATCCGCGACCTTGTATTTCGGCAGCAACACGTTCAATACGAGCGTGATGCAAAGCAAACTTCCCAAAGAAATTTTCAACTCGCTTAAAACCACCTTGGACTTGGGCGAAAAACTTTCGCCCGACATTGCCGACGCCGTTGCGCACGCCATGAAAGAATGGGCGTTGGAACACGGCGCCACGCACTACTGCCACTGGTTTCAACCGATGACGGGCGCCACCGCCGAAAAGCACGACGCCTTTCTCTCCTTCGATAAAGACGGTTCGGTCATCGACCGTTTCTCCGGCAGCCAGCTTATTCAATCCGAACCCGACGCCTCAAGTTTTCCTTCGGGCGGCATGCGAGCCACCTTCGAAGCCCGCGGTTACACGGCGTGGGACCCGAGCAGCCCCGCGTTTCTGATGGAAGGGCCGCAAGGCATTACGATGTGCATTCCTTCCGTCTTCATTTCGTATCACGGCGAAGCCCTCGATGAAAAAGCCCCGCTACTTCGCTCGATGGCCGCACTTTCAAAATCCGCAACGGCGATGTTGCATCTCTTGGGCAAGAAAAACGTTACGCATGTTACAACGTATCTCGGCGCCGAACAGGAATACTTTCTCGTCGACCGTGAACTTTACGAACAGCGTCCCGACCTGATGCTTACCGGCAGAACGCTCATCGGCAACCTGCCGCCGAAAGGCCAGCAATTGGAAGATCATTACTTCGGATCGATTCCCGACCGCGTGCTGGACTTCATGCAGGAAACCGAAAAAGAACTTTACAAACTCGGCATTCCGGCCAAGACGCGCCACAACGAAGTCGCGCCGCACCAGTTTGAGATCGCGCCGATTCACGAAGTTACCAGCCTCGCCGCCGATCACAACTTGCTCACAATGGAAACGATGCGCAAAGTCGCCGAGCGAAAAGGTCTCGCGCTGCTCTTGCACGAAAAGCCGTTCGCCGGGATTAACGGTTCGGGCAAACACAACAATTGGTCGATGGGCGATTCGACGGGCAAAAATCTTTTAGACCCGGGCGAGACGCCGGAATCGAACCTCAACTTCATCGTCTTTCTCGTGGCGACGCTCAAAGGCGTGCACAAACGCGCGGCGGTATTGCGTGCGGCGATTGCCAGCGCGGGCAATGATCACCGTTTGGGTGCGAACGAAGCTCCGCCTGCGATCATGTCGGTTTTTCTCGGAGAACAGCTCGATGCGGTGCTCAATGCGATTGAGCGCGGCGAAGTGAAAGAAGCCAGCGCGCAGCAGTTTATTGAATTGGGCGTCTCGCAGTTGCCCGCCGTCAGCAAGGACAACACCGACCGCAACCGCACGTCGCCCTTCGCTTTCACGGGCAATAAATTTGAGTTCCGCGCCGTGCCGTCATCGATGCCGATTGCGATCCCGAACTCGATTCTCAACACCGCGATGTCGGAAGCGATTGACGACATGCGCGAGGCCATCGAAGCCGAAATGAAACAAGGCAAAGCTCTCGATGCCGCCGCGCTGGAAGTGGTTCGCAAAGAAGTCAAAGCGACGAAAGCCATTCGCTTTGAAGGCGATGGCTACAGCGAAGCATGGCAGAAGGAAGCCAAGAAACGCGGTCTGCCAAACTTGAAAAACACGCCCGAAGCCTTAGCGATTTGGAACGACCAAAGCACGCGCGACGTCTTCACGAAATACGGCGTGCTGACAGCGGAAGAAATTGATTCGCGCTACCACGTTCGCTTGGAGCGGTATGTGAAAGATGTGGACATTGAAATCAAGTCGCTGCTGCTCATGATCAAAACGCAAGTGCTTCCGGCGTGCGTCAGTTTTCAGGGCGAGATGGCGGGATCATTCTCGGAGCTAGTCGCCGTGAATAAGTCGCTGAAGCTTCCGGCGAAGGCGATTGCCACACAAGCCGCCGCCTTGAAATCTTTGGCGACGAACATTTCACTGCTCATGGAGCGGACGGAAAAGTTGGAGGCCTCGCTCGCAGGCTTGCACAAAGGCGGCCTTGAAGCGCACGCGAAACATTGTGCGAATGTGCTCTTGCCCTCGGCACTCGCCGTGCGTGAAGTTGCCGATGCTTTGGAAATGCAGGTCGACAAGGACTACTGGCCCGTGCCGAGCTATCTCGATCTGCTATTCAAGATGTAAAAGTTCTGTTCTTTCAATGGTGATGTCTCCTTCGCTGAAGGAGAGCAGGGCGATGCAAATCGCCCTGTTTATTTCGAAGTCATTTGAGTGCCGGAAGTCTGTACATTCTTTAAACGTCCGACTGCATCCTCAATCCATTCAGACTGTAGATTTAATTGCCAGCCGCTCAACTTTCCCTCTTTTTCTTCAGCTTTTTTCTGAAGAAGTCTTTTGAACTTTTCAAGAAAATCAAGTTCCGACATCAATTCTTTTATTGTTTCAGGATGGCAATAGCGTCCTTTATTCAAATGGCTGGACACATTCTGCTGGTTTTCAGGTGAGAGATTTATAAATGACTCGAAAAAATCTTCTGGCGAAATTTGACTAAGCACCGGAACATTTTCATAATTGTCTCTCATTATTGTTATGAATTTGTCTGGGTCGGTAGCCAGTATTTCTACCGGAGGTTTTCCTGCTTGTGGATCGTTAGCACTATCTATATGAGCTTGTGCGAGTTTTTGGTTAAGAAAGGAATAGATTTCACGAAATTCCGAAGACCCCCAATCGGCATAAGCAAGTCCGCTTGAAGCCCTTTGCTCTATGCGTATTTTGGTAGGATTGTTCCAAACTTTTGTTTTCCTAATTTCTTCAATGATTTCCTTGCCGTCCTTGACAATTTCCACAACACCCCTTTCGTACAGTCCTTTTCGTGAAAGGTCAAGAAGTAGGCTACATACATGCAGAATCTCTTCAGGTATTGTTATTTGTTTATTCTTCAGTTGATTCAATACATTTGTCTTCGCGTCTTCGAATTCCTCATCCGTTAAAAAGTGGTAGTACCACAATTTCATCCATTCAGGCTGGTCTTGAAAGTATTTGCTCTTACCTAAACTTTCAGAAATGCGAAGTGGAAAGGCTATGCCTTTTTCAAAAAAGTCTTCCCATACTTCTGGACTAAGCAACGTATTACGAGATGTTAATAACTTATACTTCTCAACGATATTCCTATTGGACGACGGTTCAGGCTCTTTACCACTAAGTCTTGCTCGTATTTCATCTGTTTTCACTGAAGCAATGTTTCCAATATCAGAAGGAGACATGTGCCCTGATTTTATTTCCGTAGAAAAAATCAAGAACCAACCAAGCAATTCCTCCATCAAATCTGGCACGTCGAGGAATCTTTTCTCGATAGAATTGTAAAATCGCTCGAAGTCCAGAAATGAGTGTCGTAGATGCCGCAGGTTTTTGTAGCCGGAAGATTCAAAGACTGATAGAATTTTCTCCTTTTGGCTTTCTAAAAATCTTTGTGCCTCATCATTCTTAACTTCGTTGACAAAATCTCTAAATGCGGAATCACTATCAAGGCTTACTTTGAAAGTCTGTCCAATAACTTTTTCCTTAATAATTTTGTATCTGGAGTCTGTTTTCTGTATCTCACTTTCATTGGCGACAATGATGACTTTTAATTCTTGCTGCTCAACAAATGTATTCATATATCCCAGAACGTCATTTATTGGCAAGTCGCATCTTTCCAAATCATCAAAGATTAAAACACGATTTTCTGTGTTCGTCAGATATTTAGTAAAGTCTCCCATTACATCTTCATTCAGTTCTGCCTGCGTTTTGCCTATACCAAAAGGGATTTCAAAGCTAGTGCGAAGAAAACTACTGGCCACTTTTGTAAAAAATTGTGCGCCCTTTGAACCTAAAACAGGATGCAACTGCTGAAAAATTTTGTAGTCGATTTCACTAAGGGCAGTAACACCATACAGACTTACATATAAAAACTTGCTTTCATATTTTTCATCTTTCGCCGTGAATCGACTTTTATCATATTCCTCCTGAAATCGCCCGATGAACCAAGTCTTTCCGCATCCCCAATTTCCATCGAGCATTACAGCGTAGTTAGGCGAGACACCCAAGTTGAGATAATACGTCAGGTATTCGGTGATGTGTTGATTTACATCG
>JACMJS010000115.1 GCA_014380515.1 Chlorobiales bacterium | reverse complement strand
TGATGCCATAAGGCACTTTGAATTTCGCCGCCGCGCCGGTGCCGTCGGCAAAGCCGGAGTCGCTGCCCGCGAGCGTCGTAACCGTACCCGTTGATGTAATCTTGCGAATGCGGTTGTTATCCGAATCGGCAATGTAGAGCGTACCCGCAGCGTCGGAGACGAGACCGTACATCACATTAAACTGTGCCGCCGCACCGCTGCCGTCGGCGAAGCCCGACGTGCTTCCGGCCAAAGTGCTTACCGTGCCTGCACCGCCGACCGGTGTTGATGGCGGCGTTTCGACCGATGTGTCGCGGCAGCCGAGCGACAGACTCAGTGCAAAGAGGGCGGATGAAAAGAAAAAAGAAGTTGAGCGGTTCATTCGTTGTCGAAGTTTTAAAGTGGTCGTTCTATTTAAATGTTAAATGACGCTTTTGCGAACAGCCGCACATTGCCCGTTGTTCCAAGAAGGCCGTGCAATTTTCAGGCGTTTGATACGGTAATAATCTGTATTCTCATCACTTAGGAAGCCTTGGATGTAGGGCGGAACGGCAGAGCGCAGCCTCGCCGGTTTTCAAACTGCGTTTAGTTTCCGGTCGTGGTGCGGGGGTTCGCGGCAACGGCAACGGACGATGATGGCCGCGTCATCACATAAATACCGGTGATGGCGACGAGGCCGCCCAAAATTAAGTTCAGCGACAACACTTCGCCATAAACCGCCGCACTGAACGCCGCCGCAACCACCGGCTGCGCATTCATAAACACCGAGACTTGCGAGGATTCCAACCGCGACATCGCAAAGGTGAGCAGCAGATACGATGCGGCGGAACTCAGCAAGGTGATGTACCAAAAACCGATCCACGCCGAAACTGAAACCGCGTGCCACGGCGAAGTGAAAAGCCGCCACAACCCGACGGGCGCATAAATCACCGCACCGAGCATCATTAAAAGTGCGGTGGCTTGAATGGTATCAAACTTTCCGATCACCTTTTTGCCGAGCGAGATATAACTCGCCCAACAGCAGACCGCGCCCAGAATCAAAATATTTCCGAGCATCAACTCCGCATCAAATTTATTTCCCCGCGCGAAAAGCACCACCGAAACGCCCGCGAGCGCAACCGCAATGCCGATGCCCTTCTGCAACGTCAGTCGCTCGGAGCGCAAGATGAAAACGGCGATGATAAGCACGAAGAGCGGCGTGATCGCGTAGATGAGTGCCGAGTTGGCGGGCGTGGTAAACTTCATGCCGCAGAGAAACAGAAACTGATTGAGTGTAACCCCGAGCACGGCCAGCCCCGCGAGCCGCATCCACGCAGCCTTCGTCAGCGGCGATGCGTTTGCTGTGAGTTGCCCGAAGCCACCGCGCAGAAAAAAAGTGATCCCGAAAAGGCTTGCCGTTACGCTCATTCGCAGCAGGGTAAGCACGAACGGATCAAACTCCTGCGAAGCGGTTCTGGCGAATGAATATCCGATACCGGCAAGCAAGGTTTGCCCGCCCATCGCCCAAAGTCCCGCGCGGCGTGTATTCAATTGTAGAAGATTGGTTTAGAAAGATAAGTTGCGGCGGTTGCGGTAGAAGTTCATGGCCAGTGCCACCGCGATGACGTTCGCCAGCAGCGACGACCCGCCGTAGGACAGAAACGGCAACGGCACGCCGACGACCGGCGTGAGGCCAATCGTCATGCCGACATTGATGATCAAATGTCCGGTAAAAACTGAAATAATACCTGCGAGCACGAGCGCGGTGAATTTGTTTTTGATGATATCGGCGAGCACGGTAAGTCGCAAGAGCAGCACGAGAAACGTGATTAACAAAACCGCGCAACCGATGAAGCCGAACTCTTCTCCGATGACGCAAAAAATAAAATCCGTCCACTGCGCCGGAATAAATTTCAGTTGGGTCTGCGTGCCCTGCAAAAACCCTTTGCCCGTCAGGCCGCCCGAACCGATGGCGACTTTGGCTTGCAGGGCGTTGTAGCCCGCGCCTTGCGGATCGGACATCGGATCGAGAAACGTTGCAAGACGTTTTTGTTGGTGCGGCTTCAGAATCCGCGCCGCATAAACGGACGACATGATTCCCAGCCCCGCGCCCGCGCCGAGTGAAAGCGTCGAGAGAATTAAACTGCGGCGGAACAGCGCGATGACGATCATCGCGGCGATGCCGACGAAGATGAGCGCGCTCAGATTTAAAAAACCAACGAGCGCAAACACGATTGGAATCGCCAGCAGCACGATATAGAAAAAATCGAAACCACCGACGACGATCATCGGCACGATGAAGGTGAGATACATCAGCGCGGTGCCCGCATCCGGCTGCCGCAGAATCAGTGCCACCGGCAAGAGTACGATTGCCACCGCAATAGAAAAATCTTTGAAGGATTTGATGTCGGTGTTTTTCCGCGAAAGGAAATTGGCGAGCGCAAGAATCGTGGTGAACTTTGTAACCTCCGACGGCTGAAAACTCGCCCCGCCGATCTCCAACCAACTTTCCGAACCCGCAATACGCCGCGCAAGAATCAGCACCAATACCAAACCGACGATTGAAATGCCATATGCGATGTACGACCAATCTTGTAGCACCCGGTACGGCAGAAAGTAAATCAAGACGAACACTGCGATGCTGATGCCCGACCACATCAGTTGCTTGTTGAAGTTACGCATCGAGCCTGCGCCGTTGCTCGCGCTATAAATCGCCAGCAGCCCGAATCCGATAAGCAGCAACATCGAGACGAGTAGCGTGAAATCGATTTGTTCGGTTAGTTTCTTTTCCTTCATTTCTTTCAGAGCGTTGCAGGTATATTTCGCGGTAAAAAATCTTGCGAATATAAACAGTTCCCTTGAGCGATTTAGCACCATGAACGAGCCAAACGAAATCACGCCTGAAAATCCATCCGACACGCCGTCCGAAGCCGCAGCATCGTCCGTCTTGCCCAATGATTTCAAGGCCGGAACGGTATCGATCCTTGGCGAACCGAACGCGGGCAAATCGACGTTGCTCAATAGTTTGCTCGGCGAAAAACTTTCCATCGTTACAGCCAAACCGCAAACGACCCGCAAAAAAATTCTGGGCATCTACTCCGATGAGCAGTGTCAAATCGTTTTTCTCGATACGCCGGGCGTGATGTCGCCGAAATACAAACTGCACAAGGCGATGTTGCATGAAGTCGACGACGCCCGTACCGCCGCCGATGCGCTCGTGCTGATCATCGACGGGAAACTGTATTCCGACAAGCAAAAAAAGTTGGAAAGTGATTTCGCTTTCACGAAAGTACACAACTCGCCCAAGCCCGTCTTGCTTGCGATCAACAAAATGGATTTGCTCGAGAAAGGCGATATCCTCGCGCTGATCGCGCGGCTGTCGCAGGAATTCGCGTTCAAGGAAATCGTGCCGATGTCCGCCGCGAAAAATTTCGGTGAGAAAGAACTCATCAAAGCCTTGCAAGCCTATTTGCCCGCGTCGCAGCCGCTCTATCCGACGGATATTTTATCAACGGCAACAGAGCGGTTTTTCGTCAGCGAGATTGTGCGTGAAAAAATCTTTGAGCAGTACAGTGAGGAAATTCCCTACTCGACGGAAGTGGAAGTGGAGGAATTCCGCGAGCAGGTTGAAACGGGCGGCGGCAAGAAGGAATTTATCCGGTGTGCGATTGTGGTCGAACGCGCGACGCAGCGGGCGATTGTCATCGGCAAAGGCGGCGCAGCCATCAAGCGGCTCGGACAAAAGGCCAGATACGATATTGAAAAGTTTTTGCAGCGTCCCGTGTTTCTAGAACTCTTCGTGAAAGTGCGTGAAGACTGGCGCGAGAAAGAGCAAGACCTCCGCGACTTCGGCTACCGTTAGTTTCGAGAGATCAGACTTAAAACAAGGAGGGGAGTTTGTGGCTAACAGTTCTACTTCTCAGATATGGAAAAGCCTTGCAGCGATGCGGGGCTTTTTTGTTTTGCGGCGATGCGGAAAGGATGCAAGCGGACTTGTGCCGGAAAGATTTTTTTTTAACTTCTCCGCAGTATCAACATTCCAATTAACATCGCTAACAAAGGGAAACTGCCATGCCGCCAAAACCAAAAAACGGAGACGCCGCTCGCAATGCAGCAACCTCCATCGAATCCGTCCTGAAAGAAAAGCGCGTCTTCAAGCCGTCCAAAGCCTTCGCCGCCACCGCGCACATTTCCTCTTTCGCCGCCTACGAACGGCTCTATAAACTCGCCGAAAAAAATCCTGATAAATACTGGTCGGATGTGGCGGGCAAGTATCATTGGTTTAAAAAATGGAAAAAGGTTTCCCTGTGGAAAGAGCCGCACGCGAAGTGGTTCCTTGGCGGGACAACAAATGTGTGTTACAACGCGCTCGATGTGCATCTGACCTCAGGCCGGAAAAACAAAGCCGCCCTGATTTGGGAAGGCGAGCCGGGCGACGAGCGGACGATGACGTATTCGCAGCTGCACCGCGAAGTGTGCAAGTTCTCCAATGTTTTAAAGAAGCGCGGCATTGGTAAAGGCGACCGGGTTGCCATCTACATGGGCATGGTGCCGGAACTGGCAATCGCAATGCTCGCCTGCGCGCGGCTCGGCGCAACGCACAATATCATCTTCGGCGGGTTTTCATCGCAAGCGTTGGTCGATAGAATCAACGACGCAAAAGCCAAAATGGTGATCTGCGCCGATGGCGCGTTTCGGCGCGGACAAAAAATCAATCTCAAGTCCGCCGTCGATGCCGCATTGAAAGACACACCGTCCGTCGAAAATGTAATCGTTTATCAACGCACGGGCGAAACGGTAACGATGGCTGAAGGCCGCGATCACTGGTGGCATGATTTGATGAACCTCGCGGGCGATCATTGCGACGCCGAACCGCTCGATGCCGAACATCCGCTTTTCATTCTTTACACCTCGGGTTCAACCGGCAAACCCAAAGGCATCTTGCACACGACGGGCGGATACATGGTTCACGCCGCGAACTCACACCGGATGGTCTTCGATTTGAAAGACGATGATATTTATTGGTGCACCGCCGACATCGGTTGGGTTACAGGACACAGTTACGTCGTCTATGGCCCACTCATCAACGGCGCAACGGTCTTTATGTACGAAGGCGCGCCGAACTATCCCGACTGGGGCAGGTTCTGGAGTATGATCCAGCGACACCGGATTACCATCTTCTATACCGCACCGACGGCCATCCGCGCGTTCATTCGCGCAGGCGATGAATGGGTCAACAAATTTGATTTGTCGTCGCTGCGGTTGCTCGGCACGGTCGGTGAGCCGATCAATCCTGAAGCGTGGATGTGGTATTACACGGCCATCGGCAAGAAAAAATGTCCGGTGGTGGATACGTGGTGGCAAACGGAAACGGGCGGCATTATGATTTCACCGTTGCCCGGCGCGACGCCGCTAAAGCCCGGCACAGCGACGCGGCCATTGCCCGGAATTTCTGTCGATGTCGTGCATAAAGACGGTACGCCGTGCAAAGCGAACGAAGGCGGATTCTTGGTCGTCAAGCGTCCGTGGCCATCGATGCTGCGAACGATCTACGGTGATGACGAGCGTTACAAAAAACAGTATTGGTCGGACATCGCAGGCATGTACTTTACCGGCGACGGCGCGCGTAAAGACAAAGACGGTTATATCTGGATTATGGGCAGAGTGGATGATGTGGTCAATGTGGCCGGACACCGGCTCGGCACGTCGGAAGTCGAAAGCGCGCTCGTGGCGCATGCTCGCGTGGCGGAAGCGGCGGTAGTAGCGAAGCCCGATGAATTGAAAGGCAGCGCGCTCGTGGCGTTCGTGACGCTCAAATCCGGCGGCGCAAATCCGACGCTTGAATTGAAGGAAGAACTGCGCAACCATGTCGCCCGCGAGATCGGCCCGATTGCCAAACCCGATGAAATCCGTTTCACCGAAGCTCTGCCGAAAACGCGCAGCGGAAAAATTATGCGGCGGCTCTTACGCGAACTCGCAGGCGGCGGTGAAGTCAAAGGCGATGTAACGACGCTGGAGGATTTCGGCATCTTGGAAAAACTGCGCCAGAACGACGACGATTAAACGGTTGAAAACTTATATTCACATCTGATTTGAAAAGCGGCAGAGGTTGATGCTTTGCTGCTTTTTTCTAAACCTCAATGTTGCCCTGCGATGAAAAAAGTTGCGCTCTTACTCGTTGTTGCAAGTCTATGCAACGCTCCTGCTGTGTTCGCACAGTGGACGCTGGCCGGATTTGAAGGAAAGTTAGTTGAGGCTGTCGCGGTTTCGAAGAGCGATGTGATCTATGCAATCGCTGATAGGTCGCTTTACAAGTCGGAAGATGGCGGGGACACTTACACCGTTTCATTTCAGGGCAGGACGGAATACGATCCTCTGGGTAGTTCTTATTCCATATTTGCCGAGCATACCATTTTGATAAAAGGCGAAGACAGCGTGTATGTCGCGTTCATCGAAGTCGGTATAGACCCTACGGGCGGATTGCTTTCGAATAAAAATGCGGCTAGCCAATGGTATCCTGCGTTCTCTACAGTCGGTGCTGTAGATGGAGCACTTATTTCCCGCAAAGATGTTCTCTTCACTTCACAAGGCAGCTTGATTTGGATTTATAAATTGGATAGCACTTACCATGCAACATATCGAGAGTTGCCTGATTTTGCTTATGCAAATGATCGACTTGTGAGGCTCTATGAATCTTCCGGCAACGCTTTGTTTGCATTTTCAAAACACGACACCGCGCAGTTTTGGAAATCAACCGACGACGGTTTCTCGTGGCAACGAATTTCTTCGCTGAAGCAAAAGGTGTCGGGCGTGGCTGAACTTTCGGGCGCACTCTATTGCACGACTGTAGATTCCGGTGTTTACCGCTCTACCGACGGCGGTGGAACATGGGTTCGTTCCGGCCTCAACTCAGCTTCACTGCTTTTGTTGGCAAGTTCAGCAAACGAACTTTATGCGGTTTCCGATCAGGCGATTTACAAAAGCACGAACGGCACGGATTGGACGTCGTTTAGCAGCGGCTTGCCGAGC
>JACMJS010000114.1 GCA_014380515.1 Chlorobiales bacterium | reverse complement strand
CTGCTCGGATTGATTCACGACCGCTTGGGCAACGTGGCCGAAGCCTTCGCCGCCCATTTCAAAAGCCTTGCGCTCTCGCAGGAAATCCACGATGCGTTTGGCGAAGCCATGTCGCTGACCAACATCGGAATCATTTACAAACGTCTGGGTGAGTATTTCAAGTCGCTGGAGTTTCAACTGCTCAGTTTGAAAATTTATCAATCACTCAACCATGAGCGGTCGATGTCGCAGGTGCACGCCAACATCGGCACTGCTTATCAGGCACTCGGCGATAATGCCCGCGCGTTCGAATCATTTTTCGCCGCCTTGCAAATCAGCGAGCGGACGGGCGACAAGCGGGTTGAAATGCTGGCGCGGCTCAACATCAGCGCGATGTATCTCAAGCTCGGCGAGGTTGCCGGTACGCTGGACATGACGTTCATCGCGCTTAAACTCGCCGAAACTCTTGGCGATAAGCGTGTTGAAAGCGCACTTCTCACTAACATCGGCGAAGCTTACGAGCGCCTCGAAAAATATCCCAACGCGCTCACTTACCATTTCAAAGCCCTGAAACTCCGCGAGGATTGCGGCCTGAAGTTGGAGTGCGCTTCATCGCTCATGCATATCGGTTCGATTTACGCCGCTCTTGACAGCAGGGACGCCGCCGCAGATTACTTCGAAAAAAGTTTGGTGCTTTGCCGCGCGACGGGTTCGCGCGAGAGCGAAGCCAAATCGCTAGTCAAGTGGGGAAAACTTTTTGTGCATTCCGGCGACATGATCCGGGCGAGCCGGTTGCTTCTGGAAGCCATTCAGATTTGTGAGGATATTTCCGCCAAAGAACTTTTGAGCGATGCGCACCGGACGTTGTCGGAAGGATATAAACGCACGGGACACCGCGATCACCACCGCAAACACCGGCTGGCCATGCAGCGAGCGGAGCGCGAGGTATTCAGCACCGAAGCGCGGCAGAATATAAAATCGCTCATCGTCCGTTTCGAAGTCGATAAAGCGCGTGAAGATATTGAGCGGAGCGGTATCGGAGCGGAAGCAGCGGCAGAGGCCGGGCGGGCGATTGAAAAAGCGACTGTTCTTAAAGTGGCGGCGATGGCGCATCAGCAACCGGCGCAAGGCTTCATGCCCGCATCCGAACCCATGCCGGAAATCCTTGTGCGCACGTTTGGTAGTTTCAGCGTGAGCATCGGCGAGCATGAACTTTCGCAGCAAGCGTGGCAACGCAAGAAAACCCGCGACGTCTTCAAAGTCCTTTTGATTCACTATCAACACGCCGTTTCAACCGATGAACTTCAGGAATGGCTGTGGCCGGAATCGGACGGGAAGAAGTTCGAAGCGTCGTTGATGAAATCCGTTTCGCAACTGCGCAAGGCACTTGAACCCGATCTCAAAGCGGGCACCCTCAAACAAACTTATCCGTCGCAATTTATTCGCACCAAAGACAGAACCTATACGCTCGATTTGGGCGAGGGCGCGATGATTGATTTCCTCTCGTTCAAGCAAATGATTTCCGAAGCGCGGGCGCAGAAGGAGCACGCGGCGCAAGTGCGGCTTTACGCTTCGGCGACGGAACTTTACCAAGGCGAATTTCTCAAAGAAAATCTTTACGACGATTGGGCGACCTACGAGCGCGAAACCCTGAAGGAATCCTACCTCGATGCGCTCTCGATCATTGCGGTCTCGCATCTCGAATCGAACGATTGCGATGATGCATTACACGCCGCTGAAAAAATTCTTGCGTGTGATGCCGCCAGCGAAAAAGGTTTTGAATTGCTCTTGACCGCGCTGCACCGCAAAGGCGAACGAATCCTGCTTCAGAAAACCTTCGCCCGCTGCGCCGCAGCGTTCAAAAAAGAACTCGGCGCCCTGCCGCCCGAAAAGTTCAAAGCCTTCCTCACTTAGCCGCGTCTTCGAAACCAACGCTCCCCGCCTTATCTAATACGGATATGTTTTGTAGGGGCAACTCTCGTGGTTGCCCTGAAGACGGGCGACCGGGGCAAGCATCGCCCCTACATCGCGTTTTCGAAACCAAGGCTCCCCGCCTCAATTTGATGTTTCCTCTGCACCTCGGGTTGGTGTTTCCTCCGCACCGCAAAGATCACATCGCAAAAAAATTATCCTGCTTGCAACTGTCGATTCATTCGGCGGTTATGGTTTTCCCCCAATTCAAATTCCTTCCGGCGGTAAGAAAACGGTAAACCGTGTTTCGCACCTTGCCCCGTCCTCCTCGCACTCTCAACGTCTTTGAACTTTGGCCGCAGATGCAGCAGCGGGAAACCTACATCCTCAGTTTCGTGCTCACAGGCGAAAAAATAGGAGAACACCTCTCAATCAAATTACGCAGCGTGGCGACGGGCGAACAGTTCGTCTTTCGGGACATGCGCGAACTCTCGGAATTTTTGATGCAGTGGCAACAGGACCACGCCGCATCGCCGCACCGGGAGCAAACTTAGACAGCAACCTTAGACGACAAGTTTTTTTTGCAAACATCTTTATCAATCTCTTAAAACATCCGACCGCGATATGACACACACTTCGGTTCTGCGTAAGGCTTCACGAGCCATCATGGTGCTTCTGGTCGCATTGATGGCCATCTTTGCACTGCCGGTTTTTATTCATTCTTCCGTGTTCGCACAGCCCGCATCACCACAAAGCGTGTTGCCGCAAAGCGTGCAGACGCAAGACGGACGACAGTCGATAAGCAATCTTCTCAATCCCGACGGATCGCTGCGACCTATGCAGCACGGCAGTTTTGATGCTTCCGGATACCGGATGCGCTACGGCACCAACGGCGAACCGCAGTTTGTCAAATCGCCTGCTTCACAGAGCGCGATGCTTTCGGCAGCCGCGCCGGGCGATGAGTTTTTCAGCGATCAATTCAGCTCGAAGGGATTGAACGCCGATGTCTCTGCAGTAGCGGTGGCGGCGAACGGCGACTTGTATGTCGGCGGGCGATTTCAGGATGCGGGCGGCGTTGCAGCAGCCGATGGGATTGCGCGGTGGGACGGCTTACAATGGAACGCGCTCGGTTCGGGTATTGCCCGCGGATATGTGAATGCGATTGCCATCAGCGGCAGCGACGTGTATGTCGGCGGGTCTTTTTCTGATGCGGGAGGTGTAACCGGCGCGAACGGTATCGCCAAGTGGAATGGCGCAGCGTGGCAGGCACTTGGAGGCATCAATTCAAGCATTAATGCGATTGCCGTTCAAGGCACAACCGTCTATGTGGGCGGCAGTTTTTCCAATGCGGGCGGCCTTGCAACAGCGAATAAAATCGCCAAGTGGGACGGGGTAAAATGGGATTCGCTCGGCGGCGGCATCAACGGCGATGTCTGGGCCATTGCTCTCAAAGGCGATACTGTTTATGCGGGCGGCTTTTTTACAAAGGCAGGCGGCGTTGCCGCAAAAAACATCGCCAAATGGAACGGTAGCCGTTGGGATTCCTTGGGCAGCGGCACGAACGATTACGTCTTTGCACTCGCCATCAGCGGCGGTGATCTCTATGTCGGCGGGCGATTTCAGGATGCGGGCGGCGTTGCTGCGGCGGATAACATCGCACAGTGGAACGGCTCACAATGGAACGCCCTCGGTTCAGGGTTAGACGGAACAGTCCGTGCACTGGCGGCTATCGGCGGTGAGATTTACGCGGGGGGCCTTTTTGGTGCTTCGGGGGGGACGACGCCTAAATCCTTAGCGAAGTGGAACGGCTCGGCGTGGAGTACGGCTGCCGACGCGTTAACGGGCATCAGCACTGGAAATACGATTTCCGTATATGCCCTAGCCGTGAGCGGCGCGAATATCTATCTCGGCGGCGGATTTATCGGCGTGAACAACAACGGCATCAATGCGGATTACCTCGCGAAGTGGAATGGGTTAGTGTGGTCGAGCTTCACTTCCGGCACGGGTCTCGGACTCAACTTCTATGTTAATACCGTGGCCACATCCTCAGACGGCAATGTTTACGTCGGTGGCAATTTTCTGAATGCAGGCGGCATTGCAGAAGCGGATTACGTGGCACGGTGGGACGGCGCAGCGTGGCACGCCCTCGGTTCAGGCTTAAACGGAAGGGTCTATGGCATCGTCGCCAAAGGTAACGATGTCTATGTCTGCGGGGATTTTTCCTTCGCGGGCGGCGATGTGAACGCGAGCTACCTTGCGCGGTGGGACGGCGCGGCGTGGCGTCCGGTCGGGACCTATTTCAACAGCACGGTGCGCGCGCTAGCGCTCGCCGGAGATACGCTTTATGCAGGCGGTAACTTCAGCCAATTGGCCAATGCGCCGATCACGGATTCTTTGAAGGGCGTGGCGATGTGGGACGGCGCGGCATGGCGTCCGCTCGGTGCCGGTATTGAGGACGGCCAAGCGAGAGTTGATGCGATTGCCGTTCAAGGCGGCAATGTCTATGTCGGCGGTGAGTTCCAGAGGGCGGGCGGGTTGCCCATCCAGAACATCGCCAAGTGGGACGGCACGAAGTGGGATTCGCTCGGCTCGGTGCTAAGCGGCGACTATGGTGGTGTTACTGCTGTTGCGGTGAGCGGGAGCGACGTGTATGTCGGCGGCTTTTTTCAGAATGCGGGCGGCAACCCCAACCTCAATAACATCGCGCGGTGGAACGGCTCACAATGGAACGCCCTCGGTTCAGGCTTGAGTAATGGTGTGTTCGGCTTAACGACGAAAAACGGTAACCTCTACGCCACCGGCTATTTCGAAGGAGCGATAGGCAACAGCACGCCGCTCAACCACCTTGCCAAGTGGGACGGCACGAATTGGACGCCCTTCGGCTCAGGTCTTTCCTCCGGCTTCAACAGCTATTCCAATGCGCTGGCCTTCGGCAACACGGCTACCGACAGCAGTCTTTACATCGGCGGTTACTTTCTCACCGCGGGCGGCAAGCCCTCGTCCTACTTCGCCCGCTGGTCGGGCAGCGTTGCATCGCTCGCCGCGGGTGATGACGCGCCCTCATCCAAGCCGCAAGCCTTTACACTTTCGCAAAACTATCCGAACCCATTCAATCCACAGACCACAATTGGCTACCAACTTTCCGGCAACAGCGACGTCAATTTGAAAATCTTTGATGTGCTCGGTCGTGAGGTCGCTTCGCTTGTCAATGCCAAGCAAGCCGCAGGGAGTTACAAGGTGAACTTCAATGCCGCGCGGCTATCGAGCGGGATTTATTTCTACCGGCTGCAAGCCAAGTCCGCGCAGGGCAATTTTGTGCAAACCAAAAAGATGCTGCTCATCAAGTGATGACGGCCATTCATTCTCATCAAGTTGTTCTTTCCATGAAGAGGTAAAGGCCAATCCCCCGCTTGGCTTTTCAGGGAAACATTTGAACTGCCTTTATCATCACAACCAAGCAAACCAACGACAAGATGACCATGACGCACTATCTCAACACCATATACCTCGCAGCCAAGAGACCTTTGCGACTGCTGCTCGCCATCACTTTATTGGCGTGCCTCGGCAGTCCTTCCGCTTTCGCGCAGCAACCTGCCGCGAAACCCGACCGCGCGACCGATGTTCAGAAAACTATCAATGTTCAGAAAACTTTGAAGCCGAACAAAACCCAAGCGAGCACCGCGGGCGTTTCCGTCAGCGACAGCGTTGCGGCCACCGCCGATCCCTCGGCGATTCTCGATGTCAGCGTTTTAGGTACAACGAAAAAAGGTGTGCTTATTCCGCGCGTCTCGCAATCGGAACGCAATGCGATTGCTTCGCCCGCGACGGGGTTGCTCATTTACCAAACCGATGCGACGGCGGGATTTTATTTTTATACCGGCCTCTTGTGGCAACGCTTATCAACGGGTTCGGGCTTGACCTTGCCTTACAGCGACAATGTGGCAGCAAGCAGTGCGGCGTTCTATGTCGGCAACACGGGTGGCGGTGAAGGTATTTTCGGAGAAGCCTCAGCGACGAACGGCGTGCACGGCAAAACCTCCGCCGGTTTCGGCTCGGGCGTCTTTGGTGAAAACGTCGGCGGCGGATCGGGCGTGGCGGGCATCGGCAGCTTCGCGGGTATTTTCGGCAGCACGGAAACTGCGGGCGGACACGGCGGATACTTTCGCAACGGTGCGGGCGGCAACGCGCTGCGCACGGAACTTGGCAGCGTTCGCTTTGATACGCTTTCCGGCAGTGGTGTAAGAATGGTTGTTGCGGATAGTTTGGGTGTGCTTTCGACGCAAGCGGTCAGCGGATTTGCGTTGCCGTTCAGCGGCAGTGTTTCATCAACCAGCCCTGCGCTGGATGTTAACAACACCGGCACCGGTTCAGCGATCAATGGGTTTGGACGTCAAGGCGTGAGCGGAGGTTCGAATCAAAACGGCGGTTCAGGCGTGGCAGGCACTCATTTTGGCCTTTCAGGTACGTCGGTTGGCGTCAGGGGACAGAGCTTCGCTAACAGCGGCGTCGGGGTTCTAGGGTTTGTCAACTCTACAACCGGAACTACAATTGGTGTACAAGGGGCAAGTGCCGCTCCAAACGGCTACGGCGTTTATGGAGCTAACACCGCTCTGACCGGCGTAACCCACGGCGTCTACGGCCAGAGCAATAGTCCGAGTGGCTACGGCAGTTTATTTGATAACAACAACGGCGGGCTTGCCCTTCGCGCCCAGCGAGGCGGCGTGCGCCTTGATACGCTTTCCGGCAGCGGCACGCGCATGATTGTTGCGGATAGTTCAGGCGTTCTTTCAACCCAATCCATTCCGAGCGGCGGATTGACCTTGCCGTTCAGCGGCAGCGATGCGTCATCGACTTCTTTTTTGGTGAGCAATACCGGCACGGGCGAGGCGATTGAGGGAAGGGCAAATGGCGGAAATCAAGTCGGCACGCTCGGCTCACCCTTAGCCGGTGTTTTCGCGCTCAGCAGCACTTCGAATCCCGCATTGCAAGCCCGTCAGTTCGGCAGCGGCAATTCGGTTCAATCCACCAACTTCGGTACGACGGGCAGTGCGGGATCTTTTTTCATCAATAATACGTTCAGCACGGCCAATGCCATCGCTGCCACAACCACAGGCAGCGGCTACGGGGTCAGTGGCACGGGCGACAGTCCAACCGGCGGCGGCATCATAGGAAACAGTTCTGCCGGTACGGGTGTATTCGGCACCGGCGGTTCGTTTGGTGTAACTGGTGTTGGCCTCACCGGGGTCTTCGGCCAAAGTAGCACAGGTAACGGCGTCTACGGCGAAAGCAACACAGGTAACGGCGTCAGCGCACAAACAAACGGCTCGGCGTTCAATACCAGCGCGGTCTTTGGACAAGCGAACAGTACGAGCGGTGTGGTGAACGGCGTCTTCGGCATCAGCAGCAGTACGTCCGGTACGGGGGTTTCAGGCTTTGCGTCGGCAACATCGGGCGCGACGAACGGCGGATATTTTTCCGGCAACAGCCCCAGCGGTACAGGTGTTTTTGCTACCGGTGGCGCCTTTGCCGGACGTTTTAGCGGAAATGTTCAAGTAACCGGCACGCTCTCCAAAGGCGGCGGCAGCTTTAAGATCGATCACCCGCAAGACCCCGCAAACAAATATCTGTATCACTCGTTCGTCGAATCGCCCGACATGATGAACATCTACAACGGCAACCTCACGCTCGATAGCAAAGGCGAAGCGACCGTCGAACTGCCAACTTACTTTGATGCACTCAACCGTGAATTTCGTTACCAACTTACCTGCATCGGCGGCTTTGCTCAGGTTTATATCGCCGATGAGATTCAAAATAACCGCTTCAAAATTGCAGGCGGTAAAGCCGGACTTAAAGTCAGTTGGCAAGTTACCGGCGTTCGTAAAGATGTGTGGGCGGAACAACACCGCATTCAAGTCGAGGTAGATAAAACCGGCGACGAGCGCGGCAAATACCTTCACGCCAAAGAGCACGGCGTTTCCGAAACGTTAGGCATCAATTACGAAGAGAAGCAACGGGCGTTGAAACAGAGTCAATCGGTTGAAGTCATACCGCCGCCAATACCGATGCCCGCACGGCCAATGACGCCGCCCGTGATGGCCACGCCGCTCGTTCCAACTTCAAAGTGAGGTGCGCGATGAAACCAACACATAATTTTATCTCGCTGCGGCGCGACCTATTGCACATCGTTCTGCTCGTGATTGTATTTCTGTTGCTGCTCTTTACAATGACGGCGGGCGCCCAGCACATTCACCTCAGCGGCGGCGCAGCCGTACAAACTTCCACCGGCACGAGCCTCAAAGCCGATAGTTTGCAGATTGACGCCGCGAACACGCTCCGGCTCGCGCCGCTCTCGGTGCTTGAACTTTCCGGCAACTTTTTTAATGGCGGCACCCTCAACGCGGAAATGGGTTCGCTTGTTAATTTCAGCGGCGCAGCGCAGCAACTTACCGGTGTGTTCGTTGGGGCGTCGTCGTTTTCCAACCTCACTAAATCGGACGGCGGCACATTGTTCGTCCAAAGTTCCGTAACCGTCCGCGATACGCTCGGCCTATTAAACGGCGTCATCAATAGCGCAAGCGGCGTGCTCACGCTGGATTCCCTTTCTGCTTTCAGCGGCGGCGGCCTCTCAAGTTTCGTGGATGGACAGGTTGCAATTGTGTTTCGTTCATCGGCCACAAACATTGCTCGCACTTTTCCACTCGGCAAACTTGCAGGCAATTACAGCGGCAGAATTTATCAACCGGCGTATCTGCCGCTTACACTTGCATTTTCATCCACCGCGGGTACAAGTACTTTCACCACGAATTTAATTAACGCCGAAGCCCCCAATCCGGCGTCGCTTTCCGGCGGCCTTGCCCGTGTTTCCACCGTTCGCCACTGGTCGCTCGCACACTCCGGCGGCACGTACTCGAATGCGATTGCAACCTTGACGTGGAACACCGACGACGGCATCGCACCGCAGAATCCGCCCATCAGTTTGCGTGTCGCGCAGAGTGCCAGCGGCACGTGGCAAAGCCTCGGCAACGGCGGCACGACGGGTTCCGCTGCCACCGACGGCACCATCGTTTCCGCAACGCCCGCGATCACGTTGCTCGGCGATTACCTTGCGTTCGCCACCGTGAATGTGGCCGATAATCCGCTGCCCGTCGTGCTTCAAAACTTCACCGCCGTCTCGCAACCCGACGGGATTAAACTTGCATGGCAAACCGCTTCGGAAAAAGATTCGCGCGGATTCATTATCGAAAAACAATCTTCATCTCTGCACGCCGCAGACAGCGGCTGGACGCGGATCGCCGGTTACGATGCCGTGAAATCGCTCGTCGCCCAGAATTCTCCGAACGGCGCAGCCTATACTTTTTCAGACGCCGCCGACATGACCGAAGGCGAAACTTTCACCTATCGCCTTAGCGAAGTGTCGCTTTCCGGTTTCACCGCCGTGCTGCGCGAACTCGCCGCGACCTCGCGCTTCAACACGGGCATCAAGACCTACGACCTTTCGCAAAACTATCCGAACCCGTTTAATCCTGCGACAACCATTCGCTATCAACTACCCGCGAAAAGCGCGGTGAATCTCGCGGTCTATAATCTCATCGGCCAGAAGGTCATGCAAGTGCTGAACCTTGAACAAGAGAAAGGACGATATGCGATTACGCTCGACGGACGCAATTTTTCAAGCGGCGTGTATTTTTACCGCCTTGTAGCGCGCTCGTCAAACGCGCAGACCAACGGCAGCACGCAAAATTTTATTCAAACCAAAAAAATGATTTTGGTCAAATAGACGTCTTCCCCAACTGTTTATCACTCTCGCCCGCGGGCGGATTACGCCAATGCTCCGAGTGCGTGCTCAACTGCGGCCAACATCTTTTCACTTCGAAGCAACTGTAGCGACAGGGCAATGTCGTTGTGAAACAGCCGGTCTTTGTGGGCATGTGTGATCACTTTGCGAACCTCGCGGTGTGCGGCTTCGACGCCCTTGCCCGATTTCATCGGTCGTAAAAAATCCAAAGCTTGCGCCGCCGTCATTTGTTCAATCGCCAAAACGGTTTCAACATTTTCGGCCACGCGCAAAAGTTTCGTTGCGCTGATGCTGCCCATCGAAACATGATCTTCCTGACCGAGCGACGTCGGAATGGAATCGACGGACGCCGGATGGCTGTAGACTTTGTTTTCACTGACGAGCGCGGCGGCGGTGTATTGCGGCAACATGAATCCCGAGTTGAGGCCGGTATCGCGCATCAATAGTTTTGGCAAATCAATACCGCCTACGCTGTCGCCGCCGAGCAACAGATAAATCCGCCGCTCTGAAATCGAAGCAAGTTCCGCAAGGGCAATCGCCATCATGTCGAGCGGCAACGCCAAAGGCTCGCCGTGAAAGTTGCCGCCGCTTTGTGCCGATCCGTCTTCGAAGATCAGCGGGTTATCGGTCGCGGAGTTCAGTTCAATGTCGATGGCTTCGCGGGCGTAGTTCATCGCATCGCGTACGGCGCCGTGCACTTGCGGCACGCACCGCAGCGAATACGGGTCTTGTACCTTCTGACAGTTTTCGTGTGAGTGCATGATTTCCGAACCCGCGATCAATCGCCGCATATTTTCCGCAACGGCTTTGTGTCCCTTGTGCGGACGCACGGCGGCGATGCGGGCATCAAACGGCGAGGCACTGCCGCGCATCGCTTCCAGCGTCATGGCGGCTACGATGTCGGCGGTTTTCATCATCACGTCCGCGCGGATCAAGGCGTGCACGGCGTACGCGAGCATAAACTG
>JACMJS010000113.1 GCA_014380515.1 Chlorobiales bacterium | reverse complement strand
TTGCGGCGGTCGAACATTTGCAGGTCTTCGATTTTCTCACCGACGCCGATGTACTTCACCGGAATCGACAGTTCGTTTGAAATCGCAATCACCACGCCGCCTTTCGCCGTGCCGTCGAGCTTCGTGAGCACGAGGCCGGTTACATCGACGGCCTTCATAAATTCTTTGGCTTGTTGAATGGCGTTTTGTCCCGTCGAGCCATCGAGCACGAGCAAGACTTCATGCGGCGCATCAGGAAGTTTTTTTTGCATCACGCGCTTCATCTTTGAAAGTTCTTCCATCAAATGCGCTTTATTGTGCAAGCGTCCCGCCGTATCGATCAGCACCACATCGGCATCTTTGGCGAGCGCGGAACTGACGGCATCGAAGACGACCGACGCGGGATCGGCGCCTTGCTTTTGTCCGACGATATCAACGCCCGCACGCGCCGCCCAAATTTCCAACTGCTCCGTCGCCGCCGCGCGAAACGTGTCGGCGGCGGCGATGACGACTTTCTTGCCCGCGTTTTTATATCCGAACGCCATCTTGCCGATGCTCGTCGTTTTGCCGACGCCGTTCACCCCGACGATCATAATGATGTACGGCTTCTTCGGCAGCGGCGAATCAAAATCGACGGCGAGCGTTTCGCGGGCGTCTTGCATGAGTTTCTGAATTTCATCGCGCAGCATCGCGTCCAGTTCGGCGGAAGAAATATATTTCTCACGCTTTGCGCGTTCCGAGATGGCATCGACAATCCCGAGCGTCGTCTTGACACCGACATCCGCCGCGATGAGAATCGATTCCAACTCGCCTAGAAACGCATCATCGATTTCGGTTTTGCCCATGGCGAGTTTGGTGAGGCCGCCGAAAAGTTTCTCGCGGGTTTTCGTCAGGCCGTCTTTGAGCCGTGAAAATTTGAACGCATCGAAGATGCCCATAGCGTACTCTTGGTGTGTGGATGAAAATGTTCTTTGAAGCCCCTTTGAAGCAAGCGTTGTGCTAACTTGGCGGCGATTGATCTGTCATTAGCCTGTCAATATAATTCAACCGATATGTCATTCACACGCATCTCCGAGATCGGCGAAACGGGTCTCATCGAACGCCTTGCGGCGATTGTCCGCCCGACGGAAGCCTTTGCTACCGGCATCACCAAAGGCATCGGCGACGACTGCGCGGTGTTGAAAATTTCAGATGGCAAAGTGCAGGTCGCCACGACGGATTTGCTCATTGAAAACATTCACTTCGATTTGCTCACCGCCCCGATGCGGCATCTTGGCGCAAAGGCGCTCAGTTCCAACGTCTCCGACGTCTGCGCGATGAACGCAACGCCGCTTTATGCTTTGGTCAGCATCGGCCTTTCGGGAAAAATTTCCGTCGAGATGGCGGAGGAGTTTTATCGCGGTCTTGCCGATGCTGCGAAAAAGTACGGCGTAGCCATTATCGGCGGCGATACTTCCGCATCGACTTCAGGTTTTGTGATTTCGGTTACAGTTATCGGCGAAACGAAGGAACCGCGGATCACTTACCGCAGCGGCGCGAAAGCAGGCGATCTGATTTGCATCACGGGCGACCTCGGCGGCGCGTTTGCGGGACTCAAAATCTTGATGCGCGAGCGCGGCTTGATGTTGGAGAATCAGCAGCCCGACGGCTCCATCGATACATCGGCTTACACGCCCGACTTCGGTGATTATACCGCTGCGGTTGAGCGTCATCTGTTGCCGAAGGCGCGGCTAGACATCGTCCGGCTTCTTGAATCCAAAGGCGTTGTACCGACATCGATGATTGACATTTCGGACGGACTCTCGTCGGAGTTGAAACATCTTTGCAAAGCCTCGGACGTCGGCGCGGTGATCGAAGAAAATCTCATTCCGGTATCAGGCGAAGTGCGGGCGGTCGCGGCGGAGTTCGAAGACGACGGCATCAACTACGCGCTCTTCGGCGGCGAAGATTACGAGCTGCTTTTTACACTCGCACCGGCGGACGCGGAAAAACTTTTCTCAGGCGGCAATGTGGATGTTAAAGTGATCGGCAAAATCACGGCGGCGGATGCGGGCATTAAATTGATCGACGTCTACGGCCAAGAATTCAACTTGACCGAGCAAGCGGGCTTCGATCACTTCGAACCGAAATCTTCCGCCGGTGCAACCGATGATGCAGCAGGTGAATTGGATGAAGACGGTGAAGACCTTTGGGGCAATGCGGAAGAAAGCGAAATGGATTGATGTTCAGAGATGAACCGATGAATTGAAAAGTTATCACGGTTGCTTATTTTGGTTTTCCTCATCACAACATCCATCTACACACCGCGTGCCTGAACTTTCATTTGCATCTTATCCCGACCTTAGAGAACAACTTCTCTCCAAACAAACGACCTGCGAGGCCGTAACCGCCGCGTATCTCGCCCGCATCCAATCCAAAAAACATCTCAACGCCTTCATCACCGTCTTTGCGGAGAAAGCCCTCGTCCGCGCCAAGGAACTTGATGCGAAACTGGCTTCGGGAAAAACCATCGGCAAACTTTTCGGATTGCCGATAGCGATCAAGGACGTCATCGCCATCAAAGACGAACGCTTGACCTGCGGCTCGAAAATTCTTTCGAACTTCACAAGCGTTTACGATGCGACGGTGATCACGCGGCTCGTTGCCGAAGACGCGATCATTCTCGGCAAGACGAACATGGATGAATTTGCGATGGGCAGTTCAAATGAAAATTCTTTTTTCGGTGCCGTCAAAAATCCGCTTGATGAAACGCGCGTGCCCGGCGGCAGCAGCGGCGGCTCGGCGGTGGCGGTTGCCGCAGATTGCGCGATGGTTTCACTCGGCACGGATACCGGCGGTTCGGTGCGTCAACCCGCGTCGTTCTGCGGCGTCGTCGGTGTGAAGCCGACGTACGGACGGGTGTCACGCTACGGGCTTGTGGCGTTCGCGTCGTCGTTCGATCAGATCGGCGTCTTTGCAAAAAATGCCGGTGATGCCGCGCTCGTGCTGCAAGTGATTGCAGGCGAGGATAAATGTGATTCGACTTCCTCCGACAAACCGGTGGGTGATTATGCCGCCGCCTCGATTGATCTTTCAAACCTGCGCGTCGGCGTGCCGAAAGAATTTTTCACCGATGCGCTCGCGCCGGACATTGCGGCGGCGGTCAATACGAAACTTGAGTTTTTAAAATCGCGCGGTGCAACGCTTGTGCCCGTTTCGTTGCCGCATTCGGAACACGCGCTGGCGGTTTATTACATCCTCGCACCTGCCGAAGCCTCGGCGAACCTCGCCCGGTTTGACGGCGCGAGGTACGGCTACCGCGCGGCGGATGTGAAAGACTTAACGGATATGTATGTGCGGTCGCGCAGCGAAGGGTTCGGCGCGGAAGTCAAGCGGCGGATTATGCTCGGAACTTATGTCCTTTCATCGGGCTACTATGATGCGTATTACCGCAAAGCCCAGCAAGTGCGGCGGCTCGTGCGCGAAGATTATTTAAAAGCCTTCGAGCAAGTCGATGTCATTGCGGGGCCGACGTCGCCCATCGCGCCGTTTAAGTTGGGTGAAAAAGTGGATGATCCGCTGGCGATGTATCTGGCCGATATTTACACCGTGCCAATCAACCTCGCCGGTGTGCCTGCAATCAGCGTGCCTGCGGGCGTGGATAAACAAGGCTTACCGGTTGGGTTGCAACTGATCGGAAACTTGTTTGATGAATCGCGGCTCTTTGCGGTCGCAAAAATTTTGGAACAATCTGAGATGAAGTGAATGATGAACCATGATTCGAAAACGAGCGAGCCAAACGCGACCCCTGATTCAAAAGACCGAATGGACAAAACGATTTTTGACGTCCGGCATCTGCACGACCGCTCCAACGACTTGGCATACTGGCTCACCAAAACACCGGAGGAACGCATTGCCGGTGTTGAGATGATGAGACAACACGCTTACGGTTACACTTCAGAGAACCAGCCAAAACTTC
>JACMJS010000112.1 GCA_014380515.1 Chlorobiales bacterium | reverse complement strand
TTTGAACGTGTCGGTGATACTCTTATCGCACGTGGTGAAGTCGCACACGAGCATCACGATTTCATCGTTGCCGGGCAACGCAAGATGGGGCGGCGACTTGGACATTGCTTGGTACATCCAGAGCGGCGAGAATAATGTGTATTTGCTGACGAATGTGAAGCGGAGAAATTTCAGCGAGGTGAAACCGATCAAATGCAAGTGCATCGCAACTATCGCAGCGTCGGGCGTGCACGCAGACAGCAACGTGAGTATGTCGAGATTGCAAAGCGCGGCGAAAGGATTCGAGCTCACAGATGAGGAATACATTGTGAAGGCGGCGGAATCGAACCGGACGATGATTGTTTCGGCGGGCGGAGCGGGCAGGCCACGGGCGGTTGAGATGGAGCAAGCGAATGAAGTGCTGGAGATGATGGGTGTCGAGTTTTGGTCGTGGCAGTTTCGGAACATGGCGACGGAGCGGTTCAGAGTGTCAAGGGCGACGGCATATCGATTGCTGGAAGAATTGGTGCATCAGAAACGGATTGCGGAGATGAACGAGGAGCGCGGCGCGAACAAGGCGGCACGGTATATCAAACTCTCAATGATGCCTGTGGAAACTTCGGTAGATGCGGAGGCGGATGCTTTTGCAGGTGAAGAGGCGTGTCGGGACGCGAAAGATGACATGCCATTTTAGCATGAGAAACCGGTGCAAAGTTCTGTGTCTCAAAATCTGTGTCTCAAAATTATTTCGAGAGGGGTTGAAAGGAATTTTGAGACACAGGATTTGCCAAAAAGTGGCGAAAACGAACCAATTTCCGTGTCTCAAAATAGGTTGTGCGTCTCAAAACCAGGGTCAACAAATAATTTTGAGACACAGGAATTGAAAGTAACCCAGCGGATAAATAAAACAGGCACAAAAAGGGAATAAAATCACTTGTAAAAATAACCGTAAATTATTATATTATTTATATTTACAGTTATTAAAAAAGGCTAAAATCAACAACAAAACACGCCGAAAATGACAACAAATTCATCTTTGAAATTAGCCGCGGGATATGTGCGGTGTTCGACCGAAATGCAGGAAGATTCGCCGGATCAACAGCGCAAAGAAATCGAGAAATTTGCCGAGGCACAGGGCTACAAAATCGTCGGCTGGTATGTGGACTTCGGAAAGTCGGGGACGACGTTCGAGCAGAGGCCGGAGTTTATGAAGATGCGTCTGGCGGTGGAACAGAAGCCGGTGTTTCGATATGTGATTTGCTACGATGAATCACGGTGGGGCCGGGCGATTGATACGGATGAATCGACGCACTGGAAATTTTACTTTCGCAAGCGCGGGGTCGAGGTTTTGCTGGTAAAGACTGCAGTCGATTCAAAGAGTGCATTTGCACCGATGATGGCGGCGATGGAAATGATGCAAGCGTCGGAATACTCCAAGAAACTTTCGGAGCTTGTGATCCGCGGCCACTTTGCAAACGGAAAGTATTCGAACGGCGGCACGGCTCCGTTCGGGTATAAGCGGGTTGCGATAAACCGCATCACGGGCGAGCGGCGGGAGTTGAAAACATTTTGGGATGAGAAATCAGGAAGGTTCGTCGGCGAGCGAAGTTCGAAGCAACTTGAGGATGTCGTATGGGGCGTGAGTGATGAGAAGGAAGTAAAAGCAGTGCAAACTATTTTTGAAATGCGTGTTAAAGGACATGCGTATCGCAGCATTGCCGAAGCGTTGGTTACAATGAACTTACCGTCGCCGCTGCGGATGCGGTGGAAGCGTAAGAGTTCGGGCTGGTGCACGGCGTCGGTGAAAGTTATTCTGGAGAACGAAGTTTATTGCGGCCTACGCGTTTACAACAAGCGAACAGAGAGCCGGATCATTGCAAAGAAAAAAGGATTGGATACTTGCAATGTAGCGCCGTGCAAGATGTGGTGGAACGACCGTTCGGAGTGGATGATAACGGAGGATGCGCATCCGGCATTGATTACGCGGGAGATGTTTGAGAAAGCGAATGTAAAGCGTCGCCGCGAACCATTGCACAGAGGACGCATTTTGCAGAGTCCATATTTACTGACGGGCTTGCTGCGGTGCTCGGCCTGCGGTTATGCGTTTCACGGGATGACGAACAAACGCAAAGGGCATGAGTACCATTGGTATGTCGATGGCGGGTGGCACAACAAGCGTCTGTGTTCGGCTTATTACATCAAGCGGGACGAACTTGAAAACGAAGTGTTGGCGTGTATGCGGTCGCTATTATCAGAGCCGTACTTGATTGCGAGGATTGAAGCGGTGATACAGCGGTTGATTGAATGCGAGCCGAAAGAAACGGAATCGCGGATGGAGACGCTGGACGCGCGGATGAATGTGATTGAGATGGGCATTGCAAACTTGGTGAAGGCGATTGAAGTGGGCAGTCATTTGGAATCGCTGCTGGCGCGGCTTGAATTGCTTGAGAGAGAAAAAGCGGAGTTGGCATCCGAGCGGAATGAACTGGAGCAACAGGCACCGAAGATGGCGGTCGCGGATGAAATCGCAGCAGAAGTTGCGGCGTTTATATCGGACTTTGAGCGACGGATGAAAGAGGGGACGATGGCGGAGCGGAAATTATTGGTGCAGCGATACGTTGCGGGAATTGAGGTCGACAGAAAAGCGAATGTGATTCGGTGCTGGATACGGCGGATACCGGCGGTGAATGAGCCGCTGCGGGCACTGTATCAGGTTTCGGAGAAGCAGTTGAGGAACGGAGCGGAAGCGCGGGATGCAGTCGTGCGTAATGAAAACATCGGTCGATGGGAATCAACTGGGGAAGAATCTGCATTAGCGGGCACGCAAACGAAAGTCGTGCGTAATGAAAGTCGGGGTGGCGAGATTCGAACTCACGACCTCTGCGTCCCGAACGCAGCACTCTACCAACTGAGCCACACCCCGATTTGTGTGAAAGGACGCAAAGATATGAAAAAAAGTTCTCACCCAAATAACTTGTGCGAGAAAAATTAAACATCGCTCCGTATCGCAGGGGTAAAATAATGGTAGGCCCTGCAGGACTTGAACCTGCGACCAAGCGATTATGAGTCGCCTGCTCTGACCAACTGAGCTAAGGGCCCAAAATACATTCAGCCCAAATCTAACACCCGCCCCTCAGATTTCTCAAAAATTTTTACGCCTCGGGAAAAGATGAATTTTTTTCTCGGACTGACGGAACTTTTTGAAGGTGTTTTCAGTAACAGTAACAATTACTAATAAAGACAACTTAAACATAACTCAGTTTCACATATGAACGCACAATCGAAAACTCGCAAAAATCTTGAGTCGGCCTTCGCCGGTGAAGCCATGGCTTTCCGCCGCTACCTTTACTTCGGTGAGATCGCCCGCGAATTGGGCAACGAAGAAGTCGCTCAACTCTTCGAAAAGACCGCCAAAGATGAGTTCGGACACGCCGTCGCACATCTTCAATTGCTGCATCCGAAAAACGACATGACCGTTGAAAAACTTTTGGACATCGCCGCACAAGGCGAACTCTATGAGACCAACCAGATGTATCCTGAATTCGAACGCGAAGCGACCGAAGAAGGCGACGCTGCTGCGGTAGCCGAGTTCCGCGAGCAGGCCGCCGAATCCCTTGGACACGCCGAAATGTTTAAGACCGCAGCCAAGCGGTTCAAGTCCTTCGGCAAAGTCGAAAAGCATCATGCTCAGGGTTACCTTGATGCACTCGCCAAAGTCCGCGCCGAACAATCCGCGCCGCGTGAAGCGACCGTCTAAAACGGCAAATTAAAAATATGATGGAAATTTTCGGACACGCTTATCCCATTGCGCTCGTCGGTACGCTTGCAAGTTTAGTCGCAGGCTTGGCGACGGGCGCGGGCGCGTTGCCGGTATTGTTTTTTAAAACGGTTTCGCAACGCTCGCAAGACGTGATGCTTGGTTTCGGCGCGGGCGTGATGCTTGCGGCCACATCGTTCTCGCTCATCGTGCCCGGCATTGCGGCGGCGGAAACTTTGACGCACAGCAAAACCGCGGCTGCCTTGATCATGGGCAGCGGCATTTTGCTCGGTGGCGGATTTTTGTGGCTGACGAATAACCTCGTGCCTCACGAACATTTTATCAAAGGCCCCGAAGGCTCGAACAATGCAAACCTCAAACGCATCTGGCTCTTCATCATTGCGATCACGTTGCACAACTTTCCCGAAGGCTTGGCCGTCGGCGTCGGGTTCGGCAGTGGTGATCTAAACGATGGCCTTGCGCTCGCTACCGGGATCGGTTTGCAGAATGTACCGGAAGGATTCGTCGTGGCACTCGCGCTGCTGACGGAAAAGTATACTAAAGCCGAAGCCGTAGGTATTGCCACTTTGACGGGACTTGTCGAACCCGTCGGCGGATTGATCGGTGCGGGACTTGTGAGTGTTGCCGCGCCGCTCCTGCCGTGGGGACTTGGGTTTGCTGCCGGAGCGATGCTCTTTGTCATCAGCGATGAAATCATTCCTGAAACGCATCGCAAAGGTTTTGAGAAAGAAGCGACCGCCGGATTGATGTTGGGCTTCGTCGTGATGATGCTCTTGGACGTGACGCTGGGATAGGGA
>JACMJS010000001.1 GCA_014380515.1 Chlorobiales bacterium | reverse complement strand
GTGCGGTTGACTTTGAACGAGCCGCAGAAAATACACTTGCGACCGCGTAAAAAATTGGCCGCACAACTAAATTGACTGTAACTCATCGTAATCCTGTGTTTTATCAAGTTACACAGGTTACTTTTCTACCTAATTACCTAGGGTTTTACTTAAACAAAAAAAGGTTCACTGCACGATGAACCTTTTTTCGTTCGAACCCCTCGTCCCGCTCGCAGGCGGGACACTCCCCTTTGTTGAAGGGGAGAGTTTCGAGAAACTGATTTTGAAAATTCACTCTCCCCTTCAACAAAGGGGAGAATGTCCGAAGGACAAGAGGGGTTCGGTTTACAAATCGCGGTTCTTGAACACCAAGTAAGTTGCCGCACCGATAGCGACGATGTAGCCGATGGCGATGGCGAAGAGCACGGGCGTATCGATCATATCGGGAAACTTGAGGTCGGGCTGGAACTGCTTGGCCTGTTCGAATCGCTCTTTCATCTGCGTCATCATGGCGGCGTCGTAGCGAAGCGGGTTGAGAAGTTCATCAAAGATTTTCGTCGGGAAATACTTGACGGCGGGCTTGATGGTTTCGTTGAGCGACAGAAACGTCGCGGCAAGATTTTCGATGATGAGCGTGTAGAGCAAACAAAACGCGAGCGCGGCGCCGCTGCTGCGGGTGATGAAACTGAAGAACATTGCGATCACGCCGTAGCCGAAGAGCACGAGCAAATACGCGCCGAAGATCGCTGCGTCGCCGCCGCGAATCGCCGGATCTTTGACTTCCGCCCAATTCGTGCTTGCCGCGCCGAATGAGAAACCGACGACGAAGAAGAGCAGAAAATAAACCAGCACCACGAACAGTACGAGCAACAACTTCGCCGAAAAAAATTCTTCCTTCGAAAGGCCGTCGATAATGTTCTGACGCGAGGTCTTAAAAGTAAATTCACTCGCCGTGATGAGAATGATGGTAACGGGCACGAACACGGTGCTGAATGATTTGAAAATGTTCATCAATGTCGGCCAACTGCTCGGCAGCGAGAGACCTTGCATCTGCTGGCCATTGACCGTCAGGCCGCCGGTAGCACCCGTGATCGCCCACAAAATTAAAATTCCGAAGAGCGTAAAGATGCCCGCCGTAACCCAGAACGCGGTGCGGCGCGTGGTTTTAATCAGTTCAATTTGAAGAAGTGTAATCGGATTCATCGGTTTGGTTTTATTTATTTGCGGCTTTGTTTGAGGCTTCGCTTGTATTTAAATCACCCGCGGTTACAACAGGTGCAGCCGCCATGTTTGCGTTTGCAGGCGTCTTTATTTGTGCTGCGTCCTGCGTCAGTTCCATAAAGGCCTCTTCCAAACTCTGTTGCCGCTGCGAAAGGTGCGACAGGTAAATGCCTTTCTGCGAGAGAAACATATTGAGCGACGCGAGGTCATCATTCTTCAACTCTGCAACCACGGTGTCGCGGTCGAGCGTTGCGGCGACGGTGTGTTCGTACCGCGCGACGTTTTCCTGAAGGGTTGCCACGTCTTTCGCCCTGAGCATCACCACCAAATTGCGGCTGACGATTTCGCGGATGCTGCCTTGTGATACCAACTCGCCTTTCTTAATCACCGCGACATGCGTGCAGGTTTGCTCGACTTCATTGAGTAAGTGGCTCGACAGAAAAATGGTTTTGCCTTCCGCCGCGAGACCTTTGATGATCTCACGAATCTCGCGGATGCCTTCGGGATCGAGGCCGTTGGCCGGTTCGTCAAGAACGACGAGATCAGGATTGGAGAGCATCGCCGAGGCCAGCGCGAGCCGCTGCTTCATGCCGAGCGAATAGGTTTTAAATTTATCCTTCTGGCGTTTGTCCAACTTCACAATGCCGAGTACGGTTTGAATGCGGGCGTCGGCGATGTTTTTAATTTTGGCGACGATGCGCAGGTTATCAAGGCCGGAGAGATACGGATAAAAGTTCGGCGTCTCGAGCGTTGCGCCGATGCGGTGGCGGGCATGATCGAGATTATCGGTCTCGAATAATTTGATGTCGCCCGAGCTGCGGTTGATGATGCCGAGCATCATGCCGATGGTGGTCGTTTTACCGCTGCCGTTCGGCCCCAAGAATCCGTAAATCTGTCCCTGCTGTACGGCGAACGAGACGCCGCTGACGGCTTTGGTGTTACCATAAACTTTCGTCAAGTTCGTGGCTTGAATAATATCCATTCTGTGATCGTTGTGGTTAATGAAAAAAATTGCGAGATAAAATCATTGTCATTCTGAACGCAGTAAAGAATCTGCATTTGAATTACTTCGAAGAACGGATGCAGATTCCTCGTTACGCTCGGAATGACAGACATGAATCTTACAGCAAGATACGCCGCGAGGTTTTATTTTTTGTTCCCGCCGCGCGTCCCGATGTCATCTCAACATTTCATACTTTTGCCGATAGCCTGAACTTTGACCGCGTTCATCAATATCTCCCTTTAACGACAGGGAGATGTCGCCGCTGCGACAGAGGGTTTCTTTATCTTCACGCATTTTACTTCTACTGACTAAATTTTTATGAGCAAGTCGCCGCTACCTCCGATTGCCATCCTGTTCCTGACCATCTTCATCGATCTTCTGGGCTTCGGCATCGTACTGCCGCTCCTGCCGAACTACGCGAAGGAATTGGGTGCCGAGCCGCTCGTCATCGGCGTTGCGGTCGCCGGTTTTTCGCTCATGCAATTTTTTTTCGCGCCCGTGTGGGGCGGCATCAGCGATAGGATTGGGCGGCGGCCTGTGATTCTCATCAGCGTGGCGACGTCGGTCATTTCGTATTTGATTTTCTCTCAGGCGAACAGCATCTGGCTGCTGCTCGTCTCGCGTTTGCTGGCGGGCATCGGTTCGGCCAACATCTCGACGACGCAAGCCTACATCACCGACATCACCGACGCCTCGAACCGCTCGCGCTCGCTCGGCATTATCGGTGCGGCGTTCGGACTGGGGTTCGTGTTCGGGCCTCCGGTGGGCGGTTTTCTAAAAACCTACTACGGAATGCAATCGGTCGGATACCTTGCGGTCGGATTGACGTCGCTCGATTTGGTGCTCGCGTATTTTTTTCTGCCCGAATCGTTGAAGGAAAAGAAAGCCGAAACCGCGTTTAAATTTTTCCGCTTCGAAAAGTTTTCGGAAGCGATGCAAAACCCGGCCATCGCGCGGCTGTTCGTCATCAACTTTCTTTTCACGCTGGGTTTCGTCAACATGCAGGTTTCGGCGTCGCTCTTGGGCAAAGAACATTTCGCCATGACGGAAGAAACCATCGGCTACGGCTTCGCTTTGATCGGCGTGCTTTCGGTGATCGTGCAGGGCGGACTCATCGGTGTGCTCGCGCGAAAGTTCGGCGAGCGGCGGTTGCAAGCCGCCGGATGTCTGTTGATGGCGGCGGGACTGACGCTCATTCCCTTCTCGCCCGATCTGCGCGTTGCTGCGGTTGCGGTGTCACTGCTCGCCATCGGCAACGGCCTGACGACGCCCGTCAATACCGCGCTCGTGTCGATTTACACATCGCAGCCGTTGCAAGGTGAGATGCTGGGACTCTCGCAGTCGGTCGGTTCACTCGCGCGGATTGCGGGACCGTTCTCCGGCAGTTTGCTTTACGGTTTGGATTATCACGCGCCGTATCTGATGGCGGGCGCGGTGCTGCTACTTGCAACGCTGCTTTCAATTTCATTGCTCGGTGCCGATCTTACGCCCGAACCTTCGCCGCAATCCTAAGCAACTTTTAAAAAGCATCGTGGCAATCCCGCGCGGTTTTCCGCGCAAGATTGCCACGATTTCGGTAGAGAAAAATACGGTGGATGACCTATTCGATTAAGGCTCGTAGGTGATCACGCCGCAACCGATGCGCCCGCCCGCGTTGCCGGAAGGCTGCGAGACGAAATCATCGGCTTTCAGATGAACGATGATCGAGTGTCCGATGATGCCTTTCTTTGCGTCGCTGCTGACCGACCACAAGTCCGTCGTCATTTCAATACGGCCTTTGCCGTCGCTGCCAATGGTGATGTTGCCGATGTCACCGGAGTGCGACATGCCGTTATCCATTTTGCCATGCTGCATCGTGGTGGGATTCCAGTGGTCGCCCGCAGCTTTGGCCGAGTCGTCGGAGCAATCGCCTTTCTCGTGCAGGTGAACGGCGTGTGCGCCGGGCGAAGCGTTTTCAACTTCGAGCAACATAGTAACCTTGCCGTTCGCTTCGGTAAAAGTAGCGCGTCCGCTCGTCTTGGTGCCGCTCTTGCCTGCGATGGTTGCAATCGCTACGCGCCGCTGTTCGTTAGGCCGTGATGCGCCGGGGGACATGGCCTCGCCGGTCGAACTCGGCGGAACGGTGCCGCTCGGAACACTGCTGCCGCCGGTCGAAGTGCTGCCGGTTGTGCTGCCGGATGCGGCGTCGCCGCCCGTGGTGCGCGTGCCGCCAGCCGTCATCGTCTCGGTGCCGGTGCAGGCTTGCAGGCTCACTGCGGCTGCGAGACCGCACGCGATCAAAAAGTGATTTGGTTTCATTTGAATTTTTCTTTTTAGGTGTTTTCAGGTTTTAGGTTTTAAAGGTGAACTTCCACCGCTCATTATCCTTCACGGAAACGGACGGGTTGAAAGCCTGCTTTAAATGTAACTTACTCGGCGTTTGTTTCCAGAAAACTTTTTTTCAAAACCATGCCCGCAACACCGCTTCGCATCGCGCTCATCGGTGCCGGACGCTTAGGCGCCATCCACGCCAAATTGCTCCGTGAAATCTCAAGCGAACGCGATGACGTTATTTTCGCCGGTATCTACGATGCCGACCCCGCCCGCGCTGCTGCCGTCGCAAAAGATTGTGGCGTCGCCGCGCTCGCTTCGCTCGGTACCGCTGCGATGCGTTGCGATGCCGCCATCGTTGCGACGACGACCAGCACGCACTTTACGATTGCAGCGTTTTTGCTCGAGCAAAAAAAACATCTCTTCATCGAAAAGCCTATCACCGCTACGATTACCGAAGCCGATGCCCTCATCAAACTTGAGCAAGCGAACGGTGTAAAAATTCAGGTCGGACACATCGAGCGGTTCAATCCCGCGCTCGTAGCGATTGAGGCATACATTCACAGGCCGCGTTTCATTACCGCCGAACGCTTGGCCGGATTTCAGTTGCGGGCTACAGACGTGTCGGTCGTGCATGACTTGATGATTCACGATATTGATTTGATTCTCTCGCTCGTCAACTCCGAAGTCGTGCATGTTTCCGCGTCGGGCATGAAAGTTTTCTCGGATGAAATCGATATTGCCAACGCGCGGTTGGAGTTTGCGAACGGCGCCGTCGCCAACGTTACCGCCAGCCGTCTCAGCCGCACGAAAGCCCGCAAGATGCGGTTCTTCTCCACCGACCCGAATACTTACGCCTCGCTTGATTTCTCGACGGGCAAATCGGAAGTGTTTCGGTTGCTGAGCGAACCGTCAGGGCGCAAAACGAAATTGAAGGAAGCGGCGGCGGCAAAAATTCTTTCGCTCTTCGGCGACATCGCCGGACAATTGAACGGACGCACGATTGATTACATCAGTCCCGACGCGCCGAAAGTGAATGCGATGAAAATGGAACAGACGTCGTTCATCGATGCCGTGCGGGGCGATACGCCCGTCAAAGTCAGTTCCTCCGACGGACGGCAAGCCCTGAGCGTTGCGATGCAGATTGTCGAACGCATCGCCGAAGCCGAAGCGAAGATGAACGGCAAATGAATTAGCGCACGCATAAACGCTCAAGCGGTTTCCGCGTGTTATCTTCGCATAAAAATTTTACACCGTGAATACTTCCGGCCTCAAACATATTCCGCTGCGTGAATTGCTCTTTGCCAATCTGGGCAAGGTTGCTGGTGAACTTGGCCTCGCGTGTTACGCCGTCGGCGGCCACGTGCGCGACCGATTACTTTTGCGCGCGAGCAAAGACATCGATGTGATGGTCGTCGGTGATCCGATTGTGTTTGCCAAAGCGGTGAAGGAAAAATTGGGCGGCTACGGCTTCGCGGTCTTCGAGCGGTTTCGCACCGCGCAATTGACGGTACAGGATGTGGATTTCGGTGAGTTGAAATTGGAGTTCGTCGGCGCCCGTAAGGAAAGTTATGATCACGATTCGCGCAAACCGATTGTAGAAATCGGATCCTTGCAGGATGACCTTTCGCGGCGCGATTTCACGATCAACGCGATGGCCGTTTCGCTGAATGAAAAAACCTTCGGCGAACTCACTGATCTTTTCGGCGGCCAAAGCGATCTCGCCAAAAAGATTCTGCGCACGCCGCTTGAACCCAAGCAAACCTTTTCCGATGATCCGCTGCGAATGATGCGTGCCGCCCGCTTTGCGTCTAAGCTGGGCTTTACGATTGAACCGGACGTGCTTGCGGCGATGTTCGAGATGAAAGATCGAATCAAAATCGTTTCGCAAGAGCGTATCACCGATGAACTTTTGAAAATCTTGATGTCGCCCGTGCCCTCGGTCGGCTTTGAGATTTTGTACCGCGCGGAAATTTTGGACGAAGTGTTTCCTGAGTTGCCGGTGATGGCGGGCGTTGAGCAGATCGATGGGCTGGGACATAAAGACACGTTTTTCCACACGCTGAAGGTGGTTGATAATTTGGCGGCGATGCCGGATAAAACGCGGGCGGATAAACTTTGGCTGCGGATGTCGGCCTTGCTGCATGACGTCGCCAAGCCGCGCACGAAACGCTTTACCGAAGGACACGGCTGGTCGTTTCACGGCCACGATGCACTCGGGGCGAACATGCTGCCGAAAATTTTCCGCCGCATGAAGTTTCCGCTTTCGGAACTTGGGTATGTGCAAAAGATGGTTCGATTGCATTTGCGTCCGATTCCGCTTTCGCGCGAAGAAATTTCGGATGCCGCCATTCGGCGATTGATGTTTGATGCGGGCGAAGACTTGGAAGATTTGCTGACGCTTTGTAGAGCCGATGTTACCAGCAAGAATCCGAAGCGCGTGCAGCGCATCCTGCAAAACTTTGCGAAGGTCGAAGAGAAAATTTCAGAGGTTACGGAGAAGGACGAACTGGCCAAATGGCGTCCGCCGGTCAGCGGCACGGAGATCATGGAACTGTTCAATTTGCCCGAAGGCCGCGAGGTTGGACTTTTGAAAAAGGCAATGGAGAATGCGGTGATCGATGGCCTGATCGCGCACGATAAAGATGCGGCAATTGAATTTTTAAAACGGAAGTTTGAGGAGATCAAACAAATGCCGTTGCCGCCGCACCAGAAAAAGTCGCGCGAGGCTAAAGAGGTTTAACCCCCAGCCCCCTGATTGAGCTTGCCGAAATCAATTTCGGATAAGGGGAAGCGTTTCAATTTGAGAAATGTTGAAGCGTTTGGTTGAGTGGGCGGCCTGACGCATCTTGCATTCACAGCGTCCGAGATTACAATCACCTTGTTTCAGGCGTTTGTTTTTTTTCTGTTCACTTGTTCATTTTAAAAATAACCTAACATCATAACTAACTGACAATGAAAAAACTTATTTCCCTTCTTGCTGTGCTCGCGCTCGTTGCGACTGCGCCGAAAGCCTCGCAAGCCCAGTTGCCACAGGTTTTGTCGCTCAAAGGCTCCGTCGGCGGCGGCTATTCGTTCGGTACAGGCGATTTCAAAGCGGGCGATAATGCGCTTAGCGGTTTTACTTATGGCGGCAAACTGAAACTCGGCCTGCCGCTCGCACCGGTTAAAATTGTCGGCTTCTTAAACAATACCGCTTTCTCTGCCACGAGTTCCGGCGTTGATTTTACCACAAACATTTTCGGTGCGGGCATCGGTGCGGAATTTGAACTTCCCTTGCCGGTAGTTTCGCCTTATCTGGCACTCGATGTGGCTTTGCAATCGATCAAGACGACGAAGCCGTCTGAGTTTGATGCAACCAACCGGACGGGTCTCGGCCTTGGAATCGGTGCTGAGTTTGCGATTCCGCTTTCACCGATCAGCATTGATGTTGAAGCAAAGTACCGCTTCGCAAATCTGTTTGGCAAGCAGGATGCAACCATTGCCGGTGTTACTTTTACGGAAGCGAACATTAACTACATTCAAATTATGGCGCACGTGGTGTTTACGATTCTTTAAGCAACATGCGACACGCTTTTTATTTTCTTGTGGTTTTAGTTTGTGCTGTGCCTTCGGTTTCGAGGGCACAGTCATTTCCGGCGTCCATGCCGCAACTCTTTTTCGTAAAGGGCAGCGTCAGTGCGGGCTATGCGGCGGTGCCGGCGGTGTATGAATCGGGTGCGTTCGCGTTTAAAAATCTCGCGGGATATACATTTGGTGGCAAACTTAAAATCGGTTCGCCGTTTCAGCGATACAGTTTCACCGGCAGTCTTTTCTATACGCGCGTTGAAGGAACATCGAGCTACTTCGGCGTTGTGCCTGCGGTTGAAGGATATGTTGCGCCCGCGACCGGCAACACGGTCGCAGTTTTTTCTACAAATGCCGGGTTTGATTACGCGGTGCTCTACCTCTCGCCGGTACTGTTCTCACTTTCAGGCGAGATCGGTCTCAATGCGATTTCAACCGGCGGGAATTCGGCGATAGCGCGTTATGGGGCGGTGCTCGGAGCGGGCGCGGAGGTTTCGCTTTCGCCCGCAGTCGCCGCAAGTCTCGAGGCCTCGTACCGCGTTACGAATTTATTCGTGCGGGAATCCGGCGAAGGATTGCTCGGTATCGTTCAACTTTCGCTGCATCTTTTCTTCACGTTTTTCACGCTTCCTTAACGCCGCAACGCTGCTGCAATGAAATCATTTTACGTCTACATTGCGGCGGTGCTCGTCATCAACGGCGCGATGCCCGTCTTTGAAAAACTGACGCTCGGCAAAGTAAGCGTTCCGCAGATGATTTTTCTGCGAGGCCTTGTGCAACTCGTCATTTACACTGCGATTCTTTTTCAGAGCGGCGAAATGACGGGCTTTCAAAAAGTAGATTCACGGTTTATCATTTATGGCCTCTTGCAAGGCGCGGTGATCAGCGTGATGCTCTTTTGCTACTTCGCGGCCATGAAAGCGGGCGCGGCGTCGCAGGTCAAAGCTCTTTCCTCCGCCGCGCCGCTCCTCACCTACCTGCTTGCCGTAACGCTCCTCAACGAACCCCTAACGCTACAGCGCGGTCTGGGCGTGCTCTTCGTTACGCTCGGCGTGATTCTCATCGGTTGATTCTCACCCGTTGTAAGGGCGAGGCCACAGAGCGGTGGCTCGCTAAACCGGGCAGTCGCCTCTACGAAGCGATAAACGGTGATGCGTTTGAGGCCGCGACTCAGATGATTTTGCGGCGGAAGTTTTCGATTTCCGAAAAAGTTCCGTAAGTTGATCCCCCTAAGAATTTCCACCGCCCAGATGGCGAAATTGGTAGACGCACTGTTTTCAGGTAGCAGCGCCGCAAGGCATAGGAGTTCGAGTCTCCTTCTGGGCACATCGCTAAGATTCCGACGGGACCAGATTTATCAGGCAATCACGATGAAAATTTCTCCGAACACCGGTTTCGCTTTCCCCGTCGCACTTGGCATTTGCCTCACCACATAGATTAACCGTCGCTATGCACCGCTCACTTCCCGAGTCAGGTGCATTTTTTATTGGTGCGGTTTCCTGAGTGCCAATCTTAGAGCATCAAAATTTTTACAACCAGCTTCGAACGAATCAACACCAACTATGGCCGTGCAAGAAAAATTGAAACTCATCATCCGCCAGCAGCAGCTCGATGATGAACTTGACCTCATCATCAGCGAGCGCAAAGGACTGCCGGAGGACATCGAGGAATTGGAAGGCCAAGTGGCCGCCCTCTCGAAGCGGATCGAAATTCGCCGCAAGCGCGAAGACGAAAATAAAGTCCGCAAGCAAACCTTGAAGGGCGACATCAAGGTCTCGCAAGAAAAGGTGAAGAAGTATAAAACCGCACAGGCTTCCGCCCGCAACAACAAGGAATACGATGCCATCACCAAGCAGATCGAGTACGAAGAACAGGAAATCAAAAAAGCCGAAACGAGCATCCGCGGCTTGGAAGAACTCGAAGAGCGCCAGGGACAACTCGAAGCCAAAGGCCGCGAACTGATGAAAGAGGGCAAGGACGAAGACCTCACAGACGACATGATGCCCACAGACGAACTGGAAAAACAGTTGGACGACATCTCGGCGGAAGTCAAAGACAAGAAAAAAGAACTCGGCAAAATCATCAAGGACACCGAAGACGAAGAAACCGAACTTCGCGCGAAAATTGAAAAGCACAAGAAGTCGGTCAATAAAGAAATCAAAGACATCTTCGCCCGCTACCTGCATTTGCGTAAAGGCCGCATCCTCAATGCGGTTGTGAAGCTTGTGCGCAGTTCATGCAGCGGATGCAACACCCGCGTACCGACGAACCGTCAGGCGTTCATTATGCAGGGCGGCTTTTACACCTGCGAAACCTGCGGACGCATTCTCGTCGCCGAAACGATTTTTGATGAAGTCAAAGCCGTCAAGGTCGAGGACTAAATTCGTATCTTCACAGCGTTCGTCCGTCATTCCCGCTCGCGGGCGAGCATGACATGAGAGATATGTTCATTGACAAATTTTGAAACTGTGCCAGTGGCAATCGCCTGCGGACACCGGTTCGCGGGAGGAAAGTCCGAACACCGAAGGGCGGAGTGCCGGACAAGATTTCGCTTCGGCGAAGTGCAAGTTCGGGAAGTGCGCTGCAAAGTGGGCTGACAGAGAGTGCAACAGAAAGCAAACCGTCCCGCGCCTGTTTTCAGGGGCGGGATAAGGGTGAAACGGCGGTGTAAGAGACCACCAGTTGACGGAGCGATCCGTCAAGCTCTGAAAACCTCGCTCGGTGCAAGGCTATGTAAGAAACCGCGTTTCTTCGGAAACCGAACGCGGCCCGTGTGAGTGCCTGAGGCTTGGCTTCGGGCAACGGTTTCGGGTGAGCCGCATCAGATAAATGATTGCCTGCCGCTTCGTTCGCAAGAATGAAATGGCAAACAAAATTCGGCTTACACGGCGCAGTTTCAATTTTATATGCCTGCTACTTTTTCACTTGCTTTTTGTTTCCTGCCTTTTCGAATCAACCGTAACGCTTTCAACACCATGCTCACCGTATCACCTTTGCGTTTCGCATTGCTGCTCGTTTTTCTTTCCGCGTGCGACATGCGAACGGCGGATAAAAAAATGACGCCCGATGCGAAAGCGATTTCCGTCAGTGCACCCGACAGCATTTATGAAACGCGCACGATTCACAGTCCCGACGGCATCGGCAAGTTCTACATGGGACGCGAGATCGCGCACGTGATGGGACATCAAGCGGCGGATTGGCTTGAGCGGCCTGAACGCGAATCCGAAGAAGTTCCGAGTGCGGCGATTGCACAGTTGGATTTAAAGGCTACAGACGCAGTGGCCGACATCGGCGTCGGGACGGGCTACTACGCCTTGCGCATCGGCAAACGTGTTTCGAAGGGAAAAGTTTACGGCGTCGACATTCAACCTGAAATGCTTGAGCTGCTGAAAACCAACGCCGCGAAACAGAGCTTCACAAACATCGTCCCCGTTCTGGGCAGCATCACCGCGCCGAACTTGCCCGATGAAAGTATTGACCTTGCCCTAATGGTCGATGCCTATCATGAATTCTCGCACCCGCGCGAAATGATGATCGCCGTAGCAAAATCTTTGAAGCGCGGCGGCAGATTGGCATTGATTGAGTTTCGCGGCGAAGACGACAGTGTGCCCATCAAGGAACTTCACAAGATGACCGAAGTCCAAGCGAAAAAAGAAATGTCGGCGGCGGGATTGGCGTGGAAGGAAACCAAGCCGCTTCGGTGGCAACACCTGATGATTTTTCAGAAACCGTAATTCCGGTGGTTGATGGGTTGCGTTTTAGAATATGGCTTGCTCCGCCACTTCCCTGAACGTATCCACATCTTTTTGAATGCTTGCCAACTTCGCCGTGATGGTTGCAATCGCTGTCTTGCCTAGCGGCAGCCGCAACGGCGGGTTTTCCGAACCGGCAATTTGCATAATCGCCCGTGCGGCCTTGTACGGATCGCCTTCCTGTTTGCCGTTCGCTTGTTTGATTCGTTCACGAAACGCTCCGGCGGTCGCATGGTAATCTTCGATGGTTTTTTCAGCCTGTCGAAATGAATCGCCTGCAAAGTTTGTTCGAAACGGTCCCGGTTCTACAATCGTCAGTTTGATGCCGAGCGGCGCGACCTCAGCGGCGAGGGCTTCACTGAACCCTTCGAGCGCAAACTTACTCGCATTGTAAATGCCGAAGCCCGCCATTGCTTTCACGCCGCCGTGGGAAGAGATTTGAATGATGTGCCCGCTGCGTTGCTGCCGAAAGAAAGGCAACGCCGCCTGCGTTACTTGTAACGCTCCGAAAAAATTCGCCTCGAACATGGCTCGCGTTTCCGTGAGGCTTGTTTCTTCAATCGCCCCGGCCAAACCAACCCCCGCATTATTTACCAACACATCTATGCGTCCGTACTTTTCTTTGACAACTTGAAAAGCCTTTTCAATCTCCGCCGTGTTCGTAACATCCATCAGCACAGAGAAAGCTTCTTCTCTGTGCTTGTTGTTGAACACATCGACCTCAATTGTATTTCGCAGCGTGCCAATTACCATATCGCCGCTCTCGATCACTGCTTCCGCAAGGGCTTTGCCCAAGCCGCTTGAAATGCCGGTGATGAACCAAATTTTTTGTTTTGAATTATCCATCATCATTTTGAACCTAGAACGTCGATTTTCTCAATCTTGGGCGGCTCGGCTAAAAGTGTCGGTGCATTGGCCATCAATGCTTTTGCAATTTCACCGTTAAGATGGGCATTTCGTCCTTCCTCAGTTTCAAAAGTGTCAAACACGCCGAAGGTGGAAGCATCCGTCTGAAAGGCGTACCAAGTCAAGGTTTTGTCTTCCTGACGGGCTAAGTCGACCGCGGAAGCCAAGAATTTTGAAACCTCATTTTCCTTTCCGCTTTTTGCTTTTACGGTTACCAATAATCCTAATTTTTTCATGATCTTTTTATTTTAATTATCATTGTTTTAAATCTGCTAGAACGAAATAATCGAGGGCATATTTTGCAGGCGTTTAACAGCTCAGGCAACGAATTTTTCCCGAATAATTTTTCCGTCTTTCCAGTCTTGAATCGCCACCTCGACAACTTTCAACTGGCCGTTATCGGCGTGATCCAAATCTACGCTCCACACCAAAAAACTACGGTCGCCGCGAACGAGTTGACCCACACGGGAAAAATCTCTGAAGGCCGTTACTTTTGAGAGCAGTTGTACGGCGGCCTCGCGGTTCTTCACTTTACCCACGATAGTGCTGCCATCCAGTTCCGTGCGTTCAAGATCATCGTGATAAAATTTATCGAAGGCGTCCATCGGTTTTCCTTCAGCACCGAGCCGGACGAGTTCATCAAGTGCGGTGAGAATATCTTTTTCAGCCATAACTGTATTTATGTTTTAGTGAATTGTGCTAAAAATTGCCGATACGAAATAAAGAAACTTTAGCAAAGCGACTACCTTCCCCAAACGCCGACTTCATTGACTTTAATTCTAACGATATAATAGGGCGGCTTCCCGTTATCTTTTTTATCGCTCGTCCAAGCCGGTGTTTTATTTAGTTGATTTACAGCGACATAGATATATCCGTCAGAGCCGAACCGGATATTATCGGGAAACTGAAGAAGTTTATCGTCTTTTGCAATGACTTCTATTTTTCCGTCGGGCGTTAGTCTATCAATAGAATGATTGCCGACGTTCGTAAAATAGATATTCCCCTTTTGGTCAATCGTCCCACCGTCCGACGGCGTTTTATTGCCGAATTTCTTAATATTTTCTACTATTTCTGCATCCGGTGCCCCGCTACGGAACAACTTAGCAGGCAGTTTATATATCGTCTTTCCCGACATCGCGCCATAAAAAATCGTTTCATTATCGGCTGAAAGGTGAATCGGATTGATGCCGACTCTTAACGGCTTTCCCTGAAAAATCTGCGATTCACCGTCTATAATCATTTCTACATTTTCCGCCTTTAATGACGGCGCGGCTTCAAATCTCCGACTGATATTATTTGCATAATCCAAAACGACTATCGCCGGATTAAATTTGCCGACGCCGATGTCGGCCAAGTACACAAATTTATTTTCCGTATCCACTACCAAATCCTGTACGAAAGTTCCCTTAGCGGCGACATTGCTCGGAAAATCGTATCGATAAACCAATTCACCGGTTTCAACCTGAAAGGCAAGAAGTTTCGGCTGAAAAGGCTCTTTTACCATATTGCCGACATCAATCACCCATAGCACATTGTTTGCATCAACCACCATTCCTAAGGGCGTATTGATCACATCATATCCACTGCCCGGTGCTTTATTCCATGAGGCATTCGGGAAAGGAACTAAGGTATTTTTATTAACGATCTCAACGAGTTGTACATTACTTTTTCTTAGGGGATGGACGGTCATAAAAATGCGTCCGTCTTTTGAAACTGCCACATTGCCGGGCGTTACGTCTATTTCCGCTACAATCTCAATTTTTTGAGCAGCCACAATTTGAACCGCGATTATCAGTAGGGCGATAGTTCCTATTACAACCCTCCTCAAATCAATCATTTTCATAATGCTTCAAATTATTGCCATCAAAAATTTGCTATCAAAACTTTCACTTTATTTTATGATGCAAATGTGCAACCGTTTACCGCATTGGTGTTATCACGAAATCTATCTTGTTCGGTATTTTTCGGAGATCGACTTCTTGAACTCAACCGGCGACATTCCGGTTTCGGATTTAAAGAGTTTGGCAAAGTAGGAACTATCAAAGAAATTTAATTGAGACGCCACTTCGGAAACCGTTTGATTCGTAAAAGTGAGAAGCCGCTTTGCTTCCAAGATGTTTCTCGCCCGTATGACTTCGGTCGCTGTTTTGCCGGTAAGTTGCTTGATAATATGATTTAAGTGATGCGGCGAGATATGCAACCGTGCGGCGTAATCACCGGCTTTGAGCGGCGTTTTGAAGTGCGAGTCCAACAGGCTTTTGAATTTTTTATAGATGACGAGCGATGTTTTCGGAACGATTTCTTTATTCTGAGCATCCACACACCGCTGTATCTGCGCGAGGAGCAAATGCAGCAGCGATTGCGCGATTGCGGGCGAATAATCTTTGCGGCGGCGTTCGCTCAAAAGTAGATTGATGGTGTGCGTGATCTCGGCGTAATTTTTTTTATTCAACTCCAAGAGCGGGTTGGCATAAAAATTATCTAAGAATCCGAGTTCAAAAAGTTTGTCTTTATTTTGGTGGTTGAGCAGAAAAAAATCTTCAGTAAAAAAAATACTGCCGCCTTTGAGTTGTTGCCACAGGCCGAAGTGATGCACTTGTCCGGGCGAAATAAAAAAAAGCGTGCGCGGCGCAATCGTGTATTCTTTGTAATCGATTACCTGCGTGCTCACGCCCTTTTCGATCCAGATGACTTCATAGAATGTGTGTTTGTGCGGGTCTTCGACGTTAGGCTCCTGCATGTCGCCAAAGCTGGTAATTTCAAACTCAGTGGGATTCATCGGCTCATTGATGAAATCGCCGATGCCGTAAAGAGGGAAGATGTTTTTCATCTGACGCTGTGTTGATTCAAAAAAATTTCATTTCAAGTATGCCGCCGCGCAAACGCAGTGAAACGGAAATTACGAAGTTGCCGGAGCCGCATTTCTCCGAAGCGCAGGCGCGTGAGTTTGCGGAAGGAGTCCGGTTGTTTAATGAAGGCCGCTACTGGCACGCACACGAAGCCTTCGAGCAAGCATGGAAGGTGATGACGAACGCGCCCGAAGATGACGCGGAAATCGTGCTGCGCGGCTTGGTTCAACTTGCCGCCGGATTGCATTGCCTTACCGAACGGCGCGAACGCTGCGCGGTACAAAACTTTCAAAAAGCTACCGGCAAACTGCAACTCGGTGCGCCTCGCTTTTTAAACCTTAACATCAATCCCGTTCTGGATTTTCTTGAAGATTTCAAGCAGCACGGCAACTTGGATGCCCGCCTTGTCTTGAGTTTTGTTTAGACATTTCACGCCGTCATACCACACATCCCCGACCTACCGATTTTCTTTCATCCCTTTTTCTCGGCCTCCCCAATTTATTGGAGAACCCCTGTATAAATCCAACATTTCGGGTTTGGTTGGGCTTTGCTTCCACGTTTCTTCCCTGCAAGTTTGTTGTAAAAATCTTTGATAAAGCTCAAAATTCATCATTTGGCCCTAAAAAAGTCGATAACCACTGGTTTGGCACGGCTGTTGACTATTACCCCGAGTGTGTAACAGTTAATTAGAGGTGGCCGAATCAGCCATTGATACTGATAGATGGGCATCACGACGAACTGCCACCGCAAATTTTCAGGGTTCCTATCAGAAATTAAAGTTGTACCGTTATGATTCTGAGTAAACACCCCATCGATTCAGCACCGTACAACATGATTACACTTTCACCGCCGGTCAGCCGGTTCGATCACCAGTTCGGTTTTGAAACCGCTCCCGTTACACTGGTCGAGTACGGCGATTTTACCGATGCTGCGAGCGGAGAAGCGTACTGGACAGTCAAAGAAGTTTTGCGGGCATTCGGCAGCCAGCTCCGGTTTGTGTTTCGCAGTTTTCCGCGAATGCCGGAGCGTAGAATTAAGCGGTTCGATTGGCTTGATTTCAATCGTATCAACGCTCAGGTTGCGGCGGAAGCCGCGGAGGCGGCGAATGCTCAGGGACAGTTTTGGAAAATGTACGCGCATCTTTTTTCGCACCAAAGCCAAATGTCGGAAGATTTGTTGCTGCAATACGCGGCGATTCTAAACTTGGATACCGACCGCTTTGAGCATGAGCTGGCTGAACATGTTTATGCTCCGAGAGTTGAGTTGAGTTATGATAGCGGTATTCAAAGCGGTGTGCTCAAGCCACCGACCTTCTTTATCAACGGCGTGCATTACGATGATGACTTTGAAGGTCTTGGCGGCGCGATTGAAGAATCATTGCGACTCTCACAGAAAAGCGTAACGCGACATATACAGTCCATGAGGCAAAGCGTCGCATCAGGCCTGTATCGCAGAAGCGGCACGAAGTAATGATTGCGAACGCATTCAATTTTTCTCTTTACACAACGTCCGGCAACGGCTAAGCAGACCGGATACATTTTTCAAACACAATCCAACGGAGGATGCTATGACTGAACTCGATTTGAAAGGCAAATGGAATGAGATAAAAGGCAAGCTCAAAAAAACATATGGCGAATTGACCGATGATGATCTTGCTTTTACCGAAGGCAAAGAAGATGAACTCTACGGGCGCCTGCAACAGCGGCTCGGCAAAACGAAAGAAGAAATCCGCAAAGTGATTTCCGGTTTGTAATCCAAAGTCAATCTGTCCGATGCGGCTGCTCTTCTCTCACGCAGCGGCATTGGACGAGTGGGCCAAGAGATTCATCCTGTTCTTTACTTGTTTCTTTTATCACTTAAAACTTAAATAAGGAAATTACCAATGGCAACTTCAACAGTTCACGGCAGCGAAACGCTCACAAACGATCAAGTGATCGGACATCTTAATTCGCTTATCGAGACGTGCAAAGACGGTCAGCATGGCTACAACACCGCGGCTGAGGACGTCAAGAATCCCGATCTGAAAACGCTTTTTATGCGTTACGGTCAGCAGCGCACCCAGTATATCGGCGAGCTTCAGGCGGAAGTACGTCGCTTGGGCGGCGATCCTGAGAAGACGAGCAGCGTCGTTGGCGCGATGCACCGCGGATGGATCAACATCAAGTCAGCGGTTGCGGGCGGCGATGAAAACGCCGTGCTTGCCGAGTGCGAGCGCGGTGAAGATTCCGCCGTCGAAACCTACAAGAAGGCTCTTGAAGAAAGTTTTCCTTCGGAACTTCGCGCGGTGGTCTCGAAGCAACACGAAGGCATTTTAGAAGCGCACGACAAAATCCGTTCGCTGACCAAAATGACCGAGAAAAAGTAACTGTGTTTTTCTGACCCTTTCTTGTATCACCTATACATAGATGGCTTTACAGTGCTCTTGCAGTAACACCCTTGCTGCGGAGCACTTGAAGCCGGAAACGAACAACAAATATGTCGTAGCCGCAATGCACCGTACGAGCGACGGCCCTACGGTTGATCTAACAGAAGTGCAGCGGCTAACCGGCAACAGGTAAAAATGGCAGTCCCAAAAAAGTGATGAAAACATCACGCGGAATTTAGAAATCATAAAAACCAATCATCTTTTCATTCACTTTTATTAACGGAGGATTTATGCTGTGGACAATTTTTGCGGTTCTCGTCGTGCTTTGGCTCTTGGGCATCGTTACATCCTACACGCTGGGCGGATTCATTCACATTCTGCTTGTGCTAGCTGTCGTCGTTGTAGTTATTAATTTGATTCAAGGGCGCAGGCCGGTTGCGTGAAGCCGGAAGCACAAGTAAAACTAAAAGCCATCATTAAAAACGGATTACTATGAGCGCAATAAGTCTTAGCGGCAACCATTGGGAACAGAAAGTCAAGTGGTACCACGGCGTCGCTTTTTTTGTTTTGATGCACGTGCTGGCCGCACCGTGGATACAAACGCCGGAATATCTGAACACGCAAGTCAAAGCTCCGTTTGCCCCGCCGGACTGGGCGTTCGGGCCGATCTGGTTTCTGAACACGGCCTTGATGGTGTATGCAGGTATGTTGCTCCTGCGCAAGCCGGTTGATGCGCCCAACCGTCAGACGCTGATCATTTTGCAAATCATTTCGTGGGCGTGCTTTCTTATTTTCGGCTGGACGTACTTCGGATTGCACAGCACGATTCTTGGCAGCTCAATCACGCTGATTATGTTCGTCGTCAATCTCGTCTCGGTCATTTTGGGATTTAAGTTGGACAAGCGGTTTAGCTACACTTTGATCCCGTTGCTCGTTTGGCTTTCGGTGGCTGCACCGGTCGCGGTTTATCAGGCTTTGTACAATCACGACGAACTTTTGCGCGTCGGTCCGTTTCTTTCGTAGTGCTTTTTGCTTTGAGCGAAGTGCGATGGCTTCACCCTAAAAAACCAATCACGGGCCGCGTTCGCTTTGCTCGGTCAAGCAAAAAGCCTTTTATCACTGAAAGCCTTTCGATAGTCTCGCAAGGCTTTCGTGCTTCGACCTCGAACGTCATTTTATACTTCTGTCATCCGCGCTTGTGAGCGAGAATAACGATGAAAGATCAAATGCGTTTTATGACACCGGTTTTTATCGCCATAGCAGCGACGCATCGCCGTAGCTTAGGAAACGGTAGTTCTCTTTTAGGGCTTCATCATAAACCCGCCGCCATAAATCATCACGACCGCCCGCGCCGAGAAATGCTGCCACCAATAAAATCAACGTGCTATACGGTTGATGAAAGTTGGTGATAAGCCCCGTGCACAGGTGGAAGGTATCATCGGGCGCGATGAGCAAAGCGGTTTCACCCGTCAGCACATTTATCCGGCGTTCCGTCATCCATGCTTGTACCGC
>JACMJS010000111.1 GCA_014380515.1 Chlorobiales bacterium | reverse complement strand
GTTTATACCGACGAGACGCGCAACTCGCCCGCGCTGCTCACCATCGATTATCCCGATGACTGGAAGGTCGCCTCGCAACTTCGCCCGCTTGGCGGCAAATCATTTGACGCCGAAACCTACGACGATCTGATCGATGCGCCGACGATCATCAGCCCGACGCTGGTGCATTGGCAAACGAAAGTCCGCAATGCGCAGATTCATATTTACTTTCAAAACGACGACGGCCTCGGCGGAAGCAATATGAATGAGGAAGACGTCAAAGCCGATCTTGCGAAAATCGTTGAAGGACAGTTCGCGCTGATGCAGGATGTTCCGTTCAAAGAATATGCGTTCATTTATCACCTCGTCTCGCGTCCGTTCAGCCACGGCGTCGAGCATAAAAATTCCGCCTCGATGGTGATGGGACCTGCGGCGAGTGTGGATCAAAACTACGGCGCGTTTCTGTCGCTGTCGTCGCACGAGTTTTTCCATGTCTGGAACATCAAACGCATCAAGCCCGACGTGTTCCTGCCCTACGATTACCGCAAGGAATCTTACACGCCGCTGCTTTACGTGAGCGAAGGCTTTACGAGTTACTACGGCAGCCTGACGCTTGCGCGAACGAAGCAGACACCGACTTCCAATTATCTAAGCGGCGTCGGATCGAACATTACCGCGCTGCAAAATAATTACGGACGTAAGGTGCAGCCGCTTGCGCTCTCGTCGTTCGATGCGTGGCTTTCCGGCTACGGTGCGGGACGCGGTGCCAGTTCCGTTTCATTCTACAGCAAGGGCGAACTTATCGGCTTGCTCATCGATCTCGAAATCCGCCAGCGCACGAAGAATGCAAAGTCGTTGGATGATGTGATGCGATTGCTCAATACCGAGTTTGCGGGGCAAGGACGCGGCTTTTCGGCGAGGGATTTTAAAGAACTGGTCGAGCGCACCGGAACGGGTTCGTTCACGGAATTTTTTGAGCGGTTCATTTACGGCACGGATGAATTGCCCTTCGCCGAGAAACTTGCATATGCCGGTTTGGAGCTTCGTAAAAGCACGCGCGGCGTTGTTACAGGAATGCTGACGGCGGACGAGAATGGTTTTCCCGTTGTGAAAAGCATCGAACCGGAATCACCCGCCTTCACCGCCGGTTTGGATAATGGCGATGTGCTCATCGCCCTCAACGGCAAGTCGCTGATGAATCAATCGCCCGTCTCGATGCTGGCGACACTCAACGCTGGTCAGAGCGTTGAACTCAGTTACATTCGCAGCGGCTTGCTTAAAGCAGTGAAACTTACCCTGAAAGGACGCGACGCTTTTTCCATCTCGAAAAAAGCAACGGCGACCGCCGCGGAAAAAGCCATCTTCGAATCGTGGCTCGCCGCGAAGTGGAGCGACGTTACTATTTGATTCTTCAATCGAACTCCCCCTCGCCCCCTCTATTAGAGGCAGTGGCGTCAACCTAATCCTGTGCCATGATGAATTCTCTGCCCGCCACGCCGCTCTGGACAAGGCTTTGCGGCTATTCGCTCGATGCCGTTGGTGCGGAACTTCCGTTCTCCCGTAGACTCGCCCGCGATAACGGGTGGACGCATTCGAAAGCCTTGCGGGCGATTACGGAATACAAACGGTTTGTTTATCTCGCGCTTACCGCCGCACATCCGGTTACACCATCTGACGAAATCGATCAAGTGTGGCATCTGCACTTGCTTTACACCGACTCTTATTGGAATGAATTTTGCGCCGCCGTTTTGCAGTCGCCGCTGCATCACACGCCGACGGACGGCGGCAACCGCGAAGGTAAAAAGTTTTACGACTGGTACGAACGCACGAAACATGCTTATGCAACAACTTTCGGCATCGCGCCGCCCGAAGATTTATGGCCGGATGCAAGGGTTCGCTTCGGCGCGGCTTCGCGGTTCAAGCGCGTCAACACAAAAGAGAGTTGGGTGATCGCCAAGCCTGAGATTCTTACATCAAAGAAATTGCAGCAAAGAAATTTTGTTGCGGCGGCGGCGGTTCTGATGTTGCTTTCGGCGGTGAGTTGCTCTGTGGCGGCCTCTCAGCATCAACAAGCGGCGGTGAGCATATTTTTGATTCTGGCACTCGTTCTCACACCGATTGTGATCGCAGTACTTTGGCGGGTGAATGCGTCCCGCAAAAAAATTCGGCGGCGCAGGCGACAACACACTGATATTGGCGGCGTTTATATCGGAGATGTAGGCGGGTCAAATTCTGCTTCCGACATGAGCAGTACCAACGCGGGCTTCGGCGGTGAAGGCGGCCTGTTCGGCGGCGGCGGCGCATCAAGCGGCTGGGATGGCGGCGACAGCGGTGGCGATTCAGGTGGCGGCGATTCCGGTGGTGATGGCGGCGGCGGTTGTGGCGGTGGATGCGGTGGCGGTGGCGATTAAATTTTTCAATCTGATTTTTTCAATCGATTTTTCAACGGGCAGTTGTTGGCATATCACACATACACATTTTGCACTGACAACTTTATATGCTTAAAACACTTTACATCAAAAATTTTGCGCTGATCGAAGAACTCACGATTGAGTTCGGCAGCGGCCTCAATATCATCACCGGCGAAACCGGCGCGGGCAAATCCATTTTGCTGGGCGCGCTCGGCTTGGTGCTCGGCGAACGCGCCAGCGGCGACATCGTTCGCAAAGGTTCGGACAAGGCGATCATCGAAGCCACGCTCGATGTAACCAACAACAAGCGCGTTTCCGCCGTGCTTGCCGCGAACGAATACGACGTCGAGGCCGATATTTTATTGCGTAGAGAAATTTCCGTCAAGTCGCAAACCCGCTGCTTCATCAACGATTCCCCCGCAACACTTTCCTTCCTCAAAGAAGTCGGCGATTTGCTGATCGATATTCACGGACAACACGAACATCAATCGTTGCTCAAAGTGGACACGCACTTGCGGTTGCTTGATGAATACGGCGGCTTGGGCGGCCTCGTTGAAGAATATCAATCGGCATATTCGGCTCTGAAAAAATTGAAATCGGAACAAGCCGAACTTTTGAAAAAGGAAAAGACGCTGCGCGACAAGAAAAATCTTTATGAGTATCAACTCAAGGAAATCAACGCCGTCGCCCCTGAACCCAATGAAGAACAGGCTTTGGAGACGGAGCAGAATATTTTAGAGAACGCCGAAAAGCTTTTCGAAGCGACCAGCCGCCTCTACGAAATGCTTTATGAATCGGACGACTCGGTGCACAACCGTTTGGTCGAAGCCCGCAACGTGCTACAAGACCTCGCGCGGATCGATAAGAGCTTCAGCGAATCTTCCGCCGACGCGCAGTCGGCGCAGGCGGTGGTGGATGAAATCACCAAGTTCACCCAGAGCTACAACTCGCGCATCGAGTTCAATGCCGAGCGGTTGGAGGAACTCCGCGAGAGGCTCGGCGCACTGCGGTTGCTCCGTAAAAAATATGGCGGATCGCTTGAGGAAGTGATTATGTATCGCAAACAAATCGCCGCCGAAGTGTCGCTCGCAGAAAACTTTGAAGATGAAATCAAAAAACTGCGCGGACACATTTCCGACGAGCGCGAAACCGTCTCCGAAATTGCGCTCAGGCTCTCGCAGAAGCGTCAGGAAGTTGGCAAGCGATTGAGCAAAGTCATTGAAGAAGAATTGAAGCATCTCGGTATTCCCGAAGGTCATCTCGCGGTCAACTTGGATCACACCGCATCGGCGGAGGGCGACATCATTGAAGGCAAGCAACACTACACAGCAGGCGAGTTCGGATATGATGAAGTTGAGTTTTTCATTTCGACCAATCGCGGCGAAGATTTAAAGCCGCTTGTGAAAGTGGCATCGGGCGGCGAAGTCTCGCGTGTGATGCTCTCGCTCAAAACCGTGCTGGCGAAATCAGACCGGTTGCCGATTCTCGTCTTTGATGAAATCGACACCGGCATCAGCGGCAAGATTGCGCAGGCGGTTGGATTTAGTCTCCGCGACCTTTCGCGCTATCACCAGATTATTGCGATCACGCACTTGCCGCAAATCGCCGCGATGGCCGATCTGCATTTCCGCGTGCGAAAGTTCACTGAAAAACAACGCACGGTCTCGACGGTTGAACTGCTTTCGCAAACTGAGCATCAGAAGGAAGTTGCGCGGTTGCTTTCCGGCACGGAGATTACCGAAGCCTCGCTCCGCTCCGCACAGGAATTGATTGAAGCCGCGAAATAATTTTTTTCAAACTTGATTGAACGAACGATGAGCGCACTTACAAAAACTCTACCGCAACCGAAGCCACGCGCAAGCGAATTGACGGAAGGCGATGTGTGGAAGTTGATTCATCAAGGCAAAAACGTAACGGCTTATAAAGGCGAGGTCATTGATATGTCTCCGGCAGGTAGAAAACACGGAAAGGTTGCACACAACATTGCGTTGTCGCTTGGCAATTTTATCAAGGCGCATAAACTCGGCGCGGGCTACACGGCGGAAACCGGTTTCGTCGTCGAGCGTTCGCCACTGCACATTCTCGCGCCGGACTTCGCATTTATTACGAAAGAGCGCGATGAACCTCAAGAGTCGGGCTTTGGAAAAATCATTCCTGACTTTGTGCTCGAAGTCCGTAGCCCCTCGGAAACACTGGGCGAAACGACGGAAAAGATTTTAGAGTGGCTCGCGGCGGGCGTCAAACTCGTGTGGCTCGCCGATATGAAAACCGGAAGCGTTGCCGCATATCGCAAAGAGAAAGGACAGATTCGCGCAACGATTTATACATCGGATAAATCCATCGATGGCGGCGATGTGTTCAAAGGATTTTCTGCCAAGGTCTCTGAATTTTTCGAGTGAATTATTCATCACCATCAAATTTACATCATCAATACATGGCTCGTCGCACGGTTTCCGGTTCGGTAGTTGCGCTCGTTACCCCATTCAAACAAGATGGCTCGCTGGATGAAGCGGCGTTACGGCGTTTAACCCAATTTCAAATCGAAGGCGGCACGGATATTATTATTCCCGTTGGCACGACCGGCGAATCGCCTAGCATCACGGAAGCGGAGCACACGCAGATCGTTGAGATCGTCGTTGATGCGGCGAAAGGTTCGCCAACCAAAGTGATGGCCGGTGCGGGCAGCAACTCGACGCATCATGCGGTTCATCTTACCCGGCTTGCGGAGAAGGCCGGTGCGCAAGGGATTTTATCTGTCGGGCCGTATTACAACAAGCCAACGCAGGAAGGCTACTACCAGCATTTCAAAGCTGTCGCGGAATCTACCGCGCTGCCGATTATTGTTTACAATGTGCCCGGACGCACCGGCGGCAATATCAATCCCGACACACTTTGTAGGCTCGCCGGTGATTTTAAAAATATCGCTGCGGTGAAAGAAGCCTCCGCCAACATGGCGCAAATCACCGAACTCTTGCGATCCCGTCCCGATTCGCTGGCCGTCCTTTCCGGCGATGACTTTTTAACCTTAACCATCATGGCGCATGGCGGCGACGGGATTATCTCCGTTGCGGCTAACGTTGTGCCGAAGGTGATGAAGTTGATTGTTGAACACTGCTTCGCGGGCAAGTTCACCGAAGCCTTGAAACTTCACAACGAATATCTGAATCTCTTCACGCTCAATTTTATCGAATCCAATCCGACGCCTGTCAAATATGTGATGGCGCGAATGGGCTTGATCGAAGACATTTATCGCCTGCCGATGGTGAAAATTTCCATCGCCGCCAAAGTCAAGCTGGACGCGGAGATTGAGCACCTTGGCCTTGTAAAATAGGGCGAGACTTGTCTCACCCCTACAATGCAATACGATCACCCTCAATACAAAGAAGATGGCTTTACGTAAGAAACTCGGCAACATTATTCGCGGCTCG
>JACMJS010000110.1 GCA_014380515.1 Chlorobiales bacterium | reverse complement strand
TCAATGAAACCTGAACTCTTGGAAGTGTTCGATAACACGTTTCCGAACCGCGACTACACGATTGAAATCAAGAATCCCGAATTCACCAGCGTCTGTCCCAAGACCGGCCTGCCCGACTTCGGCACGGTAACGATCAAATACACGCCCGATAAAGTCTGCGTCGAATTGAAATCATTGAAGTATTACTTCCTTGAATTTCGCAACGCCGGAATTTTTTACGAGAACGTTACCAACACGATTCTGGACGACCTCGTGAAAATTCTCAAACCGCGCGACATCACCGTAACCACCGACTGGAAAGCCCGCGGCGGCATCACCGAAACCGTTACAGCCACGCACCGCAAATCGCAAACGGGCAAAGGCAACATCGGCTTCGGCGTCGGCGATAAAGAAAAGTGAGCGATGAAGAATGAAGCGTTGATTTCAACTTCAGTCGTGATTCGCCGGGCGACGAACTGCGATGCGGCTCAGGTGCAACACTTGATTGCCGAAGTGCTCGCGGAATACGGATTGAAGTTCGACTTGCACGGTGCCGATCACGTCCTGCAAGATTTGGAAGCGACTTACACAAATGCGGGCGGACTATTCAGCGTCGCCGAACTTGAGGGAAAAATTATTGCGAGCGTCGGCCTTCGTAGAAAGCGCGATGGAGTGTTCGAGTTGGAAAAAATGTACGTCCGCGCCGCAGCTCGCGGTCAGGGCTTGGGACGGCGGCTGTTTGAGGAAGCAATGACTTTTGCCAAAGCGCATCACGCCGCGCGTATTGAATTGGATACTTCCTCCAAACTCCGCGAAGCCGTGGCGATGTACGAGAAATATAGATTCAAGCCTAAGCCCGACATCGAAGTCGCCCGTTGCGACAAATCGTATTATTTAGACTTGTGAAACTTATTCACCTTCCCCAAACCAAAAAGGCTCCGCTTGCGAAGAGCCTTTTTTTATGGCAAAAAATATGTCAGCGGCGGGTGATATGTTACGGAGAAATGCCACTTCAGAATAAAGGGCAAAAGAAAGGAGGAAATTACATGCAGCAGATTTTCGATGCCGACGAGATCGCCGCAGCGCGAGAGCAGGTTTTTATCGGCCTCTATACCGCGGCGCTTCCGCTCGTGGCCAAGTATGTCAGCCAGATGGGCGGCTCGTTTGAAGAGGCGAAAGATATTTTTCAAGATGCCGTCGTCATCTATTACGAAAAAGTTATGACCGCCTCCGTTGCGATCACGCATAGCGAGCAGGCCTACCTTCTCGGTATCGCCAAGCATTTGTGGGTGAAGCGTTATCGGGAACGGCGTTCGCATCTGCCGATCGAGACAGTTGCCGACAACCTCGTTGCCGAGACGGTTGTCGATGGCCGCGCTGCCGAAACGGCTAATCTCGCCGCTGGTGAGGACCGCCTTAGCACCGATGAAGACCGGCTCTCGCATTCATCGGGAAAACTGATGCAATTTCTTGAGACTGCCGGTGAAAGATGTATGCAAATCCTGCGGGCATTTTACTACGACAAGCGGCAAATGGCCGATGTCGCCACGATGTTCGGCTACTCCAGCGTCCGCTCGGCCACCGTTCAAAAGTACAAGTGTTTGGAAAAAGTGAGAGAGACCATCAAAGCCCATTCATTGCATTATGCAGACTTCGTTGAATGACATCGAACAAATAGAAGCGCATCTATTTCACACGGCGAGCGAGGCGGATTCAGTGGTCTTTGAAGCCAGAGTGATTCTCGATGGCAACCTGCGCGAACAGATCGAGTGGCAACAGCAAGCCTACGCGATTGTAGAACTTTATGGCCGCAAGCAACTTCGAGCGGAACTTGAAGCCGTGCATCAAAAATTATTCCACGCCCCCGAACACGAAAGTTTCAGGCAAAAGGTGTTTCGATTCTTTTCAAACCGGTAACCAACAGAGCCATGAACGTGCAGGCAAGCATCATCCCGATGGTCATTGATAACAGCAGTCGCGGCGAGCGGGTGTTCGACATTTACAGTCTCTTGCTCAAAGAGCGTATCGTTTTTTTAGGCAGCGCGATTGATGACCAAATCGCCAACGTGGTTGTCGCACAGTTGCTCTACCTAAACAGTCTCAGCCAGAGCGAGCCCATCAATCTTTACATCAACAGTCCAGGCGGCAATGTCTATGCGGGCCTCGCCATTTACGACGCGATGCAGATGATTGCCGCGCCGGTCTCGACCGTCGCCGTCGGCTTGACGGCCAGCATGGGCACAGGCTTGCTCGTCGCCGGAAGCAAAGGCAAACGCATTGCCTTGCCCCACGCCACCGTGCATCTGCATCCGACCGGCGGCGGCTCAAGAGGCTACACCGAAGATGTTCGCATCGCCACCCGCGAGCAAGAACGTCTTCAAGTCCAACTCTTTCATCTCATCGGCAAACACTCCGGCCATTCGTGGCGCGAGATAGAGGACTACTTTATCCGCGACCGTTATATGAATGCCATCGAAGCGAAAGCGTTCGGGCTCATTGATGACGTGCTCGGAGATACGAGCGACCTTGTGATGCTCGGTAAAACGGATTTAGACGTCCAGTTCTTCGGCGATAAAAAAGTTTTGCTTCCACAATCCTGAAACAAAAATGTCCGGCAATGGCTTTCGCCGCTACCGGACATTGTATTCCAAATTATCACTTCGCCCGCTTAGACGGCGCAGATCATCCTACCAAGTTTACTTGGCGAGATTCTTGCCGAAGAATGCGATGGTTTTTGCCCATGCGTCTTTGGCGTCGGCTTCGTTGTAAGTATTCATCCCGTTGGTGGCGTTCATAAACGCATGGCCGCTGTTCGGATAGACTTTGATTTCGACGTCTTTGTTGCCGTTCTCTTTGAGCGCGGCTTCAAACGGCTTAACGGTTTTGTCGACCGGAATGCCCGTGTCCTTACCGCCGAAGATGCCGAGCACTTTGGCTTTCACCGGCGCGAGTTCTTTTTTATCCGTCGTTACGAAGCCGTAGCAAACGACGCACGCCGAAAGTTTTTCCGAAAGGATTTGCGCGGTCGCCAGCGCATATCCGCCGCCCATGCACCAGCCGATAGAACCGACTTTTTGTCCCTTCGTTTCATCCAGCGTTTCGATATATGCGTAACTTGCTTTCAAATCCTCAGCGGCGCGATCTTTGGATAAGCCCTGCATCAAAGCTTGCGCTTCTTCCTTGGTCTTGCCCACTTTGCCGCGGTAGAGATCGACCGCCAGCACCACATATCCTTTCGATGCCAAGTCATCGGCCTGCGCTTTCACCCAATCATTGAGGCCATTCCATTCATGAACCATGATCACAGCAGGGTAAGTGCCTTTCTTTTCGGGCATGGCAAGATAGCCGGAGACGTCGTCCTTGCCCGACTTATACTTTACCGTTTTACCTTTCTCGGCAGCCTGCGCAGATAACGCGATGAACAGAGCGAGCGCGAGTATCAAGATTTTTTTCATTGCACGTAAAAATAATTTGAGACGATTAGTTAAAAAGAGATGAGCAGTGATAAGGCGGGGACATGAAGGCGGCATTGCATCAGCAGCAACCTTTACGGCCTTAAATACCGCCGGAAGAAAAAAATCGTTCTCTGCCACGCATCTTTCGCTTCCCTGTCCGAATACGCTTCGCTTTCAGGCGACGCAAATGCGTGCGCGAGGTTCGGATAAATTTTGACGTCCGCCGTCTTGCCCAGTGTTTTCAACGTGTTTCGGAACGTTGCTACATCCGCCGAATCAATGCCGAAATCCTGCGCGGCATAGTTGCCCAGCACCGGCACGGTAATATTTTTTAGCGCGGCCTCGGTGGTGATCAGCGCGCCGTAGTTGGTTGCACACGCATCAATCGCTTTGGTTTCCGATGCCATCCGCAGTGCAAAGGTGCCGCCCATCGACCAACCGACGATGCCGGTTTTTTTCGCGCCGTTGCTTCGCAGATAGAGGGCGGCGGCAACGAGGTCTTGGCGAACGCGGTTTTGAGGGACGGCGCGTTCCAATTCGTGCGCCGTCATAAAATCTTCCGTAACCTCGCTGCGATACAGATCGGGAGCGAGGGCGGTAAAGCCCGCCGCCGCGAGCGAATCGCAACGCCGCTTCGTCCATTTGTCCAATCCCCACCGGCTGTGCACCACGATGATCGCGGCGTCGCCGACACGGGTCTCACCCGCGGCAGCACGGCTTTCCACCGGCATCGCCAGATAGGCCGCAACGCTGTCGCCTTCACTTTGTAAAAAGATTTGTTTCGATTGGACGGTTGATTGCGGGTGGGCGGGTTGAAGAGCAGCAGCCTGCGGCATCCATAAAAACAAAAGGCAACCCGGCGCGAGATGCCTTTTCAAAAAAGCCATGATCCTGCAAACCGCGAGACGAATGTTGTTCACCGTTTAGAACGCCAGTTTGCGGCCAAAGACCACATCGAAGTTGAAACTCTTGCAGGTCATTCGCCGCTCGATGTAGTGCGAAATTTTTTCCAGCCGTTTCGGGATACTCATGATTTTTTCCTGCGCCTTCTCACCCATGTCGTTGAGGCCGGTCATGGCGTCGACTTTCCAGTTTGAAATCAGTTGCTCGACGATCAGCTTGTAATCATCCGCCGAATAGACGCCGGAGCGCATCAGCACTTCGGCATAGTCGGCGAAGTTGGTCATCGAGACGCCCGGCATGTCAATCGCGGGCAAAACTTCGCTTGCGGCTTGGAGCGCGCGGTTGGTGTCGCGTTTTAGAATTTCCTTGAAGACTGTCATGTAAAAAACAAAGTGTCGGGCTTCCTCACCGGCGATGCGCCGGAGGATGCCGCTGATGACGGGTTCGGTTTCGCCGATGAGTTTGCCGGTCGATTCGTGTGAGATTTGCGTCGCCCGTTCCTGCGCCGAAGTATACGCGAAAGTTTTATACGGGTCGCCGCCCCACGCAGGCGTAAAGCCGTTGCGGATGTATTCGAACTGCTGGCGTTCGAGTGCGTTAAAATCAAAGAGGCGCGATTCGCGGCAGTAATCCCGCATCACGTTGCCGTGCCGGTCTTCTTCCGCCGTCCACAGAAAATTCCACTTCGACCAAAACGTATCGTTGCCGAAAGCGACGGCAAGCAACCGGTGAAAGTGCGGCAAGCCTTCTTCGGTCATCAGGTTCAGCGCGAGTGCGACGCGGGCTTGGTCGGGAATTTGCTTGGCTCGCTTGCGGAGATCGCGGATAAAATCCGCATCGTCGGTGTTTTCACTGCACGGCAGGAAGTCGGATGAAAACCACAATTGACGCTTTTCCTCGTGCGCGGCGATGAGTTCATCTACAACCGGCTCAAGATCATTTAAGACTTCAAGTTGCGTGGGTGTGCAGATCGGGCGGGTGGCTACGGTAGTCATATTGAAAATGTTAAAACACTCTGATGATTGAACTTACGCGAAAGACGTTCTTGCGCGAAAGTTGGTTAATATACCGCCGTTGCCCGCCGAAACAAGCCATCGCGCGTGGCCATAAAAAATTCCGGCGGCGCGGGCGGCGGCTATCCGCGCTGACGGCAAGGCCGGTTTTCAAACGCATCCGTTTTGGCGTCGTTGCTTGTACTTGATCGCCTTTGCCGCTTGTAGTTACCGTCGTTTCCTCCGGCTTGATAACTTTCACTTTACCGCTGTGCCCGATCACGCTGCTCCTGATTTAGCGTTGCCGCTCGCAAGGCTTTCGGATGAGGTTTTGCTCAATTGTATGCACTGCGGATTATGTTTGCCGCACTGCCCGACCTACCAACTGCAACCGCTTGAACGGTATTCGCCGCGAGGCCGCATCCAACTTGCCCGCACGGTGCATGAAGGAAACTTAACCGAGGCCGCGCACCACCGCGATTTATCCGATGCGATGGACAGTTGCTTGGGTTGCCTTGCCTGTCAAACGGCTTGTCCCGCCGGAGTTGAGTATGAAATTATTTTCGAAGCCGCCAAAGAAAGCTTGGCTCAAAGTCCCGCGCGAGCCTTCACCCTGAAGCATGTTTTGCTGACACTTTCAATGCGGCACGTTTTCACGCAGCCGCGCCGGTTCAAATTTCTTTCCCGGATTGTCAGGGTTTTCCAAACGCTTTTGGGATCGCCGCTGGTAAATTTTTTGCCCAAATCGTTGCGCCGCCTGCTGCAACTTTCGCCGCGAATTTCAAAACCGTTCTTCGGCGATGCGTTCGTTGAAAAACCAAACACCGCTGCCAAGCCAAGCGTGATGCTGCTTTCGGGCTGTGTGATGAACACGGCGTTTGCAGACATTCACCGCGACACCGTGCTCGTGCTTGAAGCGGCGGGCTTTCACGTTCAAGTGCCGCGAGCGCAAGTTTGCTGCGGCGCGCTCGGAGCGCATAACGGTTTTATGAATGAAGCCCGAACGCTCGCGCGGGCGAACATCGATGCGTTCGAAATGGATGCGTTCGGAAGCGAAGCAGCGGTTGTTGTAAACTCCGCCGGATGCGGTGCGATGATGAAACACTACGCCCTGTTGTTCGGCGCAGGTGATCCGTATCATGCAAAAGCCGACGCTTTCGCGTGGCGCGTCAAAGATTTTTCGGAGATGATTTCGCCGCAGATGTTTGCAAGCCCGAGGCAAGACGTCAAAATCACTTATCAGGATGCGTGCCACTTGGAGCACGGGCAAGGCATCACCGCCGCGCCGCGGGCGTTGCTCTCGGCGGCGTTCGGGCAGGTTGAAGAGATTCAGTCGCCGGAGTGTTGCGGCAGCGCGGGAATTTACAATCTCATACAACCCGAACGCTCGGAAGCGTTGCTCGCAAAAAAAATCGCGGCGATTGAAAAAACCGGCGCATCGCAAGTCGTTACATGCAACCCGGGCTGCCAGCTGCAACTCCGCTACGGACTTGCATCCGCAGGCAGTTCAGCCACAGTGGTTCATCTGGCCACCGCGCTCGCATCGGCCTTACATTCACCCGAATAGATATTCATTCGCATAGATTCGCTTGCCCGCACGCCCCCGCTACTTCGCCGCTTGTCCGGTCAAGGCCGCCAGCCGCTCGATGTATTTGTCAATCGCCGCCACGCGGTCGAAGCCGTCGGCTTTTACTTTTTTGTACGTGTCGCCTTGTGCGGCTTTGCGTTCGGCTTCGAACGCATCGAGTGTTTTTTGATAAGCCGATAACGCCATGTCGATGGGTTGATTTTTTTTGCGCACGAATTTCGGGCGGTCGCGCTCCCACGATTGATTATCGGCTTTCGAAATCAGTTCGGTGTAGCGGATCGTAATGTCGTAGAGTTCGGAAATTTGCGTGTGCAAATCCTGCCACTCTTCCGCGGTCAAGGCTTCCGCCGCCGCGACTGTTTTCTTTGCCATTGATCGTTATGGATTTGTGTTTGATTGAGATGGGGCTTACAGAACCGCATCAGGGATTTTTTTTCAGCGACACTTCGAAAATTTTTCCGTCTTTGATTTGCATGATCTTGGCGGGCACTTTTTGCACGAGCGCATAATCGTGCGTTACAACCAGCACGGTGATGCCCTTCTGATTTATTTTTTTGAGCAGGAGCATAATTTCCATCGCCACGTTCGGGTCTAAATTTCCCGTCGGTTCATCGGCGAGTAAAATAAACGGCTCACCGACGAGTGCCCGTGCAATCGCTACCCGTTGCTGCTCGCCGCCCGAAAGATGCTTCGGCATTTCATTGCGCTTCGGCGAGAGACCCACTTCGCTCAACACTTCCGCGACCCGTCCCGGAATATCTTTGCGTTTCGCGCCCGTAACTTCCAAAACGAACGCGATGTTTTCATACACGCTCCGGTCTTCGAGCAACCGGAAATCCTGAAACACGACGCCGAGCTTTCGGCGCAGGTAAGGCACTTGCCGCCGCTTCACCGTCAGCGAGTTGAACTCGGCCACTTCCACTTCGCCGCTGCCCGCGAAGGATTCCATGTAGAGCAATTTGAGCAGCGAACTTTTGCCGACGCCCGACGATCCGACGATATAGACGAACTCACCGCGCCCGATGTGCAGGTTTAATCCGTCAAAAACTTGTTTGCTGCCTAATTGCAGCGAGACGTTTTTAAAGTCGATCATGTTTCCTCCGCTTGTATTTTTCCGATACGGTTTATACCATTCATTCTTGCCGACGCGATTTTAACGGCGAGCCGCGTAGCCTCTACGAAACTCGTTTCGCTCGCCGTTCCTTTGCCCGCAATGTCAAACGCCGTTCCGTGATCGGGCGAGGTGCGGACGATGGGCAAACCGGCGGTGAAGTTCACGCCCGTTTCAAAGGCGAGCATCTTGAACGCGATCAAGCCCTGATCGTGATACATCGCCAGCACCGCATCGTAGTTCTTGTAAGTTTTCATGCCGAAGAATCCGTCGGCGGCGAACGGTCCCGCGACGGAAAACGCATCCGAAAATTTTTCTTGAAGCCTTGCAATGGCGGGCGTGAGAATTTCG
>JACMJS010000015.1 GCA_014380515.1 Chlorobiales bacterium | reverse complement strand
CTTCTCTTGATCGAATCCGCAACTCGTGGTGAACTCTTTTGGATTTTCATATGTGCCGAACATCATGTCCCACCAAACGATGTCGCCGTAATTATTTTTGTGTTTGCCATACTCGTGATGAATTCTGTGCATCTCGGGTCGCTGAAAAAAATAACCAATCCATCTTGGGGTTTTTACATTGGTATGATAAAAAAACTCTCCAATGGCTGTGCAGAAAGTATAAATCGCTCCACCTTCCAAGTTCAATCCTAAAAAAGTATAGACCAACAGGCTGCCGATGATGGAGTTGACGGTCATTTCCAGCGGGTGTTTATAAAAAGATGTGATGACTTCAAGGCGTTGCGGGCTGTGATGAATTTGATGAAATCCTTTCCAAAGGAAATCTACTTCATGCCGCCACCGATGCCACCAATAAAAAATAAACGTTGCAATAATGTATGCGATGATACCGCCGACAACGGGAGAAACGAACTCAGACAAATGAAAAACCGACCAAGATGAAAACCATTTTTCCCACGTAATACCGGCAACTAATACTATGGCGATTTGAGCGGCATTGATGATTAAAACTCGAAACGTCCAAGTTGCAACTTTGGGAAGTTTCCAGCCCGGGATAATTCTTTCCAGCACGAAGCAAAAAGCAAAAATACCGAAGATGTAATAAAGCATGGCTTTACCTTTTGATAGTTTAGAAAAAACTTAATTGTTTTTTGCCGTGCTACTGACCGAAATTTTTTCTTCCGCCGTCAGCATCGAAACGACTTTGACAAGTTCTTCTTCTTTCTCGGCCTTCTTTACCTGCCACGCTTTGAATGCTTCTTCCGCTTGCGTCATAGAATTTTTCACACGCGATATTTCTTCCTCGCACTGTTTGATTTGCTTTTGTAACGTTTCAACATCTTGCGAGTGCGTTGCGAGCCGTTCCGAAAGTTTTTTTGCGGCGTACGCTTCGTAGCTATCTAGGGCTTTGTCGCGGTTGACGGCGTCCTGCACAATGTCTTCCGGCGGCACCGCGCTCGCGGCGAGCATGGCTTGCATCGCGGCCTTTGCGGTTGCCGGATCAATCGCTTTGAACTGCGGCGTACTGATCGCAGTGATCACCTTATCGACGTCCCAGCCGTGCGCGGGCGTAGAAATCTTTAACGCTTTGAAAATCTCCGCGAAACTAATCGAGAGTTCACCGATGCCCGAGGCTTCCGCACTTGCGGCAATCGCTTCAGCGTCCACTGTTTGCGTCGCTTCCGAAACCGGTTTTAAATTTGCCGCACTTGATTTCGCTGAATCCTTCACCGCCGCTGGAGGCTTGTCACTGTTGGCTGTAGCGGAAGTGCTTTCCGAAGCCGCAACTTCCTCCGGCGATTCATCAACACTTACAAGGCCGAGCGATTTTAACAGACTGCTTACTTTCATACATACCTCCGCAATTCTTCAATCCGCTGCTCCAACATTTCCGGCGGCATGTTCTTAAACTTTTCCGGCAGGAACGACGCATCGGTGCACTCGCGCACGGCGACCAAATCCATGTACTCCAACTTTTTCGTGTAGGCATTCGGCTTCATATCCGCAACGACGCCTTTGAAAATTTCCGCCATTGATGGCTTCACATCACCCGCAAGTTCATACTGCCTGAGCGCACGCACGAGCATCCCTTCGATCTCATGGCCGCCGAACTCGGCGCTTTCAGGAATCGGCGGTAAATCTTCGGGCTTCAATGGAAACTTTAATTTCTTTGCGACCGCCAGAAAGAGCGCGTGATATTCCGCTTGCGACTGCGGCACGAACAGCGGAATGTGCACATCGAGCCGCCCTTGCCGTTTCAAATCGACTTCAACCAAATCCGGGCGCGAGGTTGCAAACACCCAAATAATTTTACCGCGATTTCTGGTGTCCGACATTTCCTTCGCCAGCATCGCATACACGCGCCCGCCAAGTCCGCTGTCCGACGAACCGCCTTCGCGCTTGCCCGTCATCTGATCGGCTTCATCGACGAAGACGACCACTTGTCCCAAAGCGTGCAGCACCGAAAAAATTTTCTCCAGTTTGCCTTCCGTCGATCCCACCCATTTGTCGCGGAAGTTCTTGAGAACCACGCACGGAATGCCCAGTTCGCCCGCCCAACATTGCACGATGAATGTTTTTCCCGTGCCGATGCGCCCGGTGATGAGATAGCCCATCGGGAGCGCGTGTGATTTGCCGGTCTTGAGCAGCGTTGCATCCTGCCGCAGCCATGCCTTGACGGGTTCGTGGCCGGAAACCAAATCGAGTGTATAAGGCGATTCGAAAAACTCCAGCAAATCCTGACACTCTTTTTCGATGAGTTCTTTTTTCAAACCGCTGAGCAGTTGCTCGGTTACACGCTCGCCGTTCGTGATCGCTGAACTGATCACGTTCTTCGCATCGATGCGGCTGAGGCCGGTGAGGCGTTTGGCCATCACTTCCAAACTCATATCGCTTTGTTCCAAAAGTTTCGGGAACACCGAGGCTTGAAGCGACTTGAGATAGGAAAGAATATCCGCTTCGCTCGGAAACTTCAATTCGATTTTCGCGGTGTGCGCGTTGTCGGTAATCAAATCGTTGAGATCGCTGATGCGTTCGGTGATGAGAAAGGTCGCAATGTTGCTTTGCAGAATCGCGGGATCGTTGGCCCAGCCGAGAATCTTGACGATGTGCGATGCGATGTCGCCGGAGAGTTGCACCGGATCGCCCTTCGGTACGATGAACGCCGCGAAGTCAATGATGACGGCAATCTTCAGGGCTTTCGTTGTTGCGGGCGCACTCGCTGCGGTGCTTGAAGCCGGTTTCGGTGTCGCGGATTTTTGTTGAATCGCTTGCAAGTTGAGCGAGCGCAGAATGTAGAGATCGATCAGTTCCAACGCTTTCAACGGTTCGCGCATACTTCCGGCGAGCAATTCCATCGCGCGGTTGCCGGTAAAAGACGTCAGCCACTCCGACCAATCTTTATCGCCTCGCACCGCGCGAATACCTTTGCCGCGGTCGTACGTAATCACGGTATCGAAACCGGCGAGCATTACATCAGCGAGATATTTTTTAAGCGAGAGCGGCTGGGCAACCGTTGCTTCACCATGCGGCACGATGTCCATCGTGTTGCCGTAAAGAATAAACTGGCTCGCCGCGCCCGCGCGAAAGGTATCTTGAAGTTGCTGTGCCCACTTGGGAAGCGGCGTCAGGGGCGGCTTCGCAGCCGTTGCGGGAATAGCGGGGGAAGCGGGAAGCGTTGGTGTGTTGAGCATCGTTTGTTGAATCGTATTCTTTTCTGTCGATCGGCGACGTAGGGGCGAGGCATGCCTCGCCCCTACGTTTGATAATACAGAATCAAAAAATGACGGGAGAAAAATTATCCTTCGTAGGCCGATGAGCGTTGGCCTAAAATCTGCGGGGCTGAACTTGATCCTTCTTGCATCAGGCCGAACAAATTTTGTTGTTCTTTAATCCACTCGCTCGTTTCACCGAGACTTGAACTGACGGTATCGATCTTTACCGAAATCGCCGATGAATCTCGGCTGACGACGGCTTGCTCGCGCAGAAGTTCGATTTGCTGTTCAATACGCTCAAGCTCCGCGTCAATGTAATGCAATTTGTTACCGGCTTCGGCGTAAATGTCCAATCGCTGTTTTAAAATGTCGCGCTTGCTCTCGAGCGAGCGGCGAAGTTCGTCGGAAGCGGTGCCGCGCTTGAGACGCTGTTCCAAGTCGGCGATTTCATCTTCGAGCAGCGATTGAAACCGCGGGGCGTTGCGGCTTTCGCGGAAGGTTGTTTGCATGGTTTCGCGCGTGAGCAAGAGTTGCAAAAAAATCCAGACGAAGCGGTTGAGGCTTTCGCTGTGGCGCGTAACGACTTCGGTATCGAGCGAGAGTTGAGCTTGATAGAGTGCGAGAACGGATTTGCAACGCGACTGTAGGCGGCCAAAGCGTTCGCGGGCATCGGGCGAAAGTTTGGCGACGAGACCCGAAAGCATCGCCTGAACACTTACTTGTTCGGACGCAAGCTCGCGTGAATTGACGACGCGGCGGAATCGTTCGTTGTTGCCGAGCGTCAGCAGGTAGCCTAACTCCAAGCCAGCGCCGAGCAACAAAAATCCCGGGTTCAACAACACGCCAAGCATTCCGGCGGCGGCGACGAAAATCCAGTTCGGGCTGAGCGGCATTCCGGCGGGTTTGGCACTGAAGGCGGCCTTGATGTAATCAAAAAATCCGAGACCTTTGGGCATGACGGCGGTAAAAAGAAAATCAAACTGTGATGAAGGCTTCTTAACGCAGACCCTCGCGCAGAGTTTCTGCACGGTTTCCAAGGGGCTGCAAAGCATGGTTTGAATATAAGTTTCACCGTTGCGATTTGCCAACAGACAATAGACCTCACCCTTTCCCTCTCCTTAGCAAGGAGAGGGTGTCTGGCAAGACGGGTGAGGTGCACTGCATCGAAACAAAAAGCCCCGTCGGGATTGACGGGGCTTTGATGTGATGTGGTGACCCTAACGGGATTCGAACCCGTCCGACCACCTTGAAAGGGTGGTGACCTAACCACTAGTCGATAGGGCCAATGAAAAAATATAAAAAAACAGTGTGGGCGCCCGGCGGGCATCGAACCCGTAACCTCGCGAGTCACAGTCGCGTGCTCTAACCAATTGAGCTACGGGCGCCATGCGAGAGCCTGAAAAAAATCTATCTCAAAACCCGCGTGCCCGACTGGAATCGAACCAGTAACCTCCAGCTTAGAAGGCTGATGCTCTATCCGGTTGAGCTACGGGCACAAACCCTGAGACCGCGAGCAATAAAGCTATCATCATTGCTGTGGACAGAGAGGGAATCGAACCCCCGACACATGGATTTTCAGTCCATTGCTCTACCGACTGAGCTACCTGTCCGTTCCATCTTTTTCCGAAGGGCTGCAAATATACTGCGCCGCTGCAAACTCCGCAAAAAAATCTGCCTCTTTGCTGAAGATTTTATTTATGGCTTCATCATTGTAGAGGCGACTGCGAGTTCACCGAGCTAACGCTCTATGGCCTCGCCCCTACGAACAAAGATTCATTTCTCCGACACGACGTCCGGCTGCGCGCGCGGCGGCAGATTGGGTTCAACGATGCGGTGCCACTTCAGGGTCAGCGGGTCTTTTTCAAAATCCGCGCCGCTGGTCGGTTGGAAATTTGTGCCGTCCCACGCGCGCACGGTAAGCGAAAATTTATGGTGCTCGATCACAAAAAAGTTGAACGCATTCGGCTCGCCGCGCCGTCTGGTTGACGTCGCTGTGCCCGCTTGAACCACCACCGCCGAACGTTTCAAGGCCGGATACTGAAGGCTCGTATCATGGTTGCTCGCAAAATGCAAGTGTCCCGAAAGCAGCAAGTCAACGCCCGATTCATCGGTTACACCGAGCGCAAGCATCGCCCGTCCGGTCTCGCCTTTGTGCCCCGCATCCTGTTCCTTGCCTGCGGGCGGCACAAGCGGGTGATGGGTTACGACGACTTTGAAAATGTTATCACCGAGCAAAGCGAACTTCGATTTCATATCGGCAATCTGCGAGAGCGAAATACGCCCGTCGACAATCGGAAACCGCCGCGCGGTGTTGAGGCCGAGCACCGCGATCTCTTCATCGGAATAGAGCGGATCGAGCGTCTCGGAAATATATGTTTTGTAATTGCCGAACGGATCAAAGATGCGTTCCCAAAATCTATAGAGCGGTACATCGTGGTTGCCCGGAATGACGAGATAGGTCGAAGGCAAGGCGCGCAGAAATTCCTTTGCAGCCATGAACTCTTCATCCGTTGCCCGCTGGGTCAAGTCGCCGCTGATGACGATGAGCGACGGCGCGAGCGCAGCCAGATCGCGCAGCAAACCATCGACCACCGTCATATCAATCGCGCCGAAATGCAAATCGGAAATGTGGGCAATTGTTTTCATCGCACCTCCGGTTTTGATACTTCGGTGGCAGGCTTTGCCCCGGTATCTTTCGCATCCGCTTCGCCTGTAGTTTCCGGCTCTTGCTGCGGCATCACGACGCGTAGGGCTTTGGGGTGCAGTTTGTAATGCAGCGGCGGTTTCATTTTTCGCACTTCGCCATCGAGCGAAACATCGAGCGTTTTACGTTTGGTTTCGATCTCCAACTCATCGAGCAATTGAAACTCGAAATCTTCCGTCTGAAAGTTTTGCCGCCGCCCGATGCGGCCTAATAAGATGTGCCAAAAAATTTTGAGGAATCCGCCGAGGCCATTGTCGCGCGCTGTATAAAGAGAAAGTTTGCCGCCTTGAATGGATTTGCGCGTGCCGAGCGTGAAGACGTTCATCTCGTAGGCGTTGTTGCCGATGAAGACGAACGGCGTGCGGTGAACCGCCGTGCGCACCGTGCCGTTGTCATCTTTCTTCAGCCGCACGCCGATGACGGGCAAGCGTTGAAACACCATCACTGCGGCGGAAAACATTGCAGGCCATTTGCCGCGGCTGAGTTGCTCCTGCTGCTTGTCGCGCTCCTTTACCATTTTAGGATAAAGACCAATCGACGAGTTGTTGATGAAGTGCATGCCATTCACTTCCGCAACATCAACGGGCTGCGCGGTTCCTGTCGCAATGAGTTTCACCGCGTCTTCAAGCGCGGCAGGAATACCGGCGTCTTTCGAAAAGTGGTTGAGCGTGCCGAGCGGCAAAACGCCCATCACGGTATCCATACCGACAAGTGCGCACGTAACCGCGCTCACCGTGCCGTCGCCGCCCGCAGCGACAACGACATCGAAGCCGGAATCCGCCGCGCGCTTCGCCGCATCTTGCAAGTCTTTACCACCAACGGCGAAGACTTCGGCATCCGCGCCATGCGCTTTAAAAAGTGAAATGAGGTTTTCGGGCGGTGAATTTCCGTCGACGGAACCCGCCTTCGAGTTGAGGATGATCGCAACTTTCATTTAGGTGATTTTTTTTCTCAGGTGAATCGAATGAACAAGGTGAAAAACGGTAATCAACTTTTCTGTATGTCATTACGAGCGCAGCGAAGAATCTGCATTTAAAGTCTCCTGAAGTCTTCTGCGATTCGAATGCAGATTCTTCATTCCGCTTGCGCTCCATTCAGAATGACAACCGGTAAAAACTATGAAGGCACGGCGTCGGCGGTAATGCGCAGGGCGGCGCGTTTGATGCGGCGCATGCAGGCGTCTTTGCCGATGATTTCCATCAGGTGATACAGGCTCGGCCCGAAACTCGTGCCGGTCGTCGATAGACGAAGCGGATGTACAAGGGCGGCGGGTTTGAGACCCTTCGATTCGGCAAAAGTTTTTAATGCAGCCTCAATCTCCGCCGCCGCGAACGGCTGCACCGCTTCCAACTGCAAGCCGAACTCCGTCAGCAAGGCGTTCGTTTCAGGCGTCCACCGCTTCTTGACCGCCTCCGGCTCATATGTTTCAGGCTCGAAAAAAAAGTAACTGCTGAAAGTGATAAACTCTGAAATAAAATTCACCCGCTCTTTCATCTGCGCCGCAACCTGCTCCAAATACAAATCGCCGGTGATGACTTCAACCGGCAACTCTGCCGATTTGTTTTTAAGCGCATCCAAAAGCATCGGTTTGATTTTCGCCGCTAGCACCGCGTCCGTCGACCGTTTGATATGCTGCTGCTCGACCCAATCCAGTTTTTCGATGTTGAACACCGCGCCCGATTTACCGACATGCTCCAGCGAAAACTTTTCAACGAGTTCATCCATCGAAAAAATTTCCTGTTCGCTGCCGCCGCCTTCGTTCCAGCCGAGCAACGCGACAAAATTGATCAACGCTTCTTTGCTGTAGCCTTTCGCGCGGTAATCTTCAACCGCCACATCGCCCTGCCGCTTTGAAAGTTTCGTCCGGTCGGGATTGAGTAAGAGCGGCAAGTGTGCGAACAGAGGCGGTGCCCAATTGTCTTGCGGCTCCGCCGCCGCGCCGAAAAATTCATAAAGCAACACGTGCTTCGGCGTGGACGACAGCCATTCTTCGCCGCGAATGACATGCGTGATTTGCATCAGGTGATCATCAACCACGTTGGCGAGGTGATACGTCGGGAAGCCGTCGGATTTCATCAGCACTTGATCATCGATGGTTTCCGACGCAAACTCAACCGTGCCGCGCACGATGTCCTCAACTTTAATGATGCGGTTATCGGGCACTTTCATGCGTATGGCGTGTGGTTCGCCCGCATCAAGCCTGCGTTTGATTTCGCTTTCCGGCGCGCCGCCGCCGAGTGATTCCGGCAACCACTTGCGGTTGTACTTCGGTTGCAAGCCTTGCTTCTGCTGAAGTTTTCGAACTTCTTCCAATTCTTCCGCCGTCGAAAAACAGTGATAGGCGTTGCCGGACTTGACCAGAATCTCGCAATGCCGTTTGTAAATTTCCAGCCGCTTCGATTGTACGTACGGACCGAACGCGCCGCCGCCCTTACCGTTAAGTTCGGGACTTTCATCGGGCGTGAGGCCTGCCCATTCTAAAACTTCGATGAGATTTTTGACCGCGCCTTCGACGAGCCGCGTTTGATCGGTGTCTTCGATGCGCAGCACAAACGTGCCGCCATGTTTTTTGGCGAAGAGGTAATTATAAAGCGCGGTGCGAAGCCCTCCGACATGCAAGTAACCCGTCGGCGACGGTGCAAAACGAACGCGAGGTAAAGTCATAGTTTATTGAGCAATGAAAAATGATGAATGTCAGCCAGAGGCTGATGAGTCTTCGAGTCAAAAAAATTGATTTTCAATCTAAAAAAAGGACGAGCCTTCTCCCAACTTAATAGCATCAGCGATGTCATTCTGAATGAAGCGGAAGCGAAATGAAGAATCCCTCATTTTCGGAAACAAGGTTTTGGGATTCTTTACTGTGTTCGGAATGACAGGCTGAGGCGGAATGTAAAAGTTTCGGGGCGGCGTGTATATTGGCGGCACTGATAAAAACTTTTTCAACGCCAAACCAAACCTCTGTGCCGCAGCCTCAGCCCGCCGTCCCGTCCGTGCCCGCATCATTACCGACGGTCGTGATCGGCGATGATCATTTCGAACTCTATCTTTCCGCCGCCGCAATCGCCGCCCGCATCAAGGAACTTGGCGCAGAGATCGAGAAAGACTACGCGGGCAAACGGCCTATCTTCATCGGCATTCTCAACGGCGCATTTATTTTTCTCGCCGATTTGATTCGAGAAGTTGATCTTGATGTTGAAATGGATTTCTTCAAACTTTCCAGTTACGGCGATGCGAAAATTTCTTCCGGCAACGTCCAGCTCCTGAAATCCGTCGATGCCAAACTCGCCGGACGCGACATCATCGTCGTTGAAGACATCGTGGATTCCGGCCTGTCGATGAACTACATCCGCCGCCAATTGCTGACGCTCCGGCCTGCAAGCCTGCGGTTTTGCACGCTGCTCTATAAAGAAGAAGTCGCCAAACTTGAGTTTGAAGTTGACTACATCGGCTTTAAGATTCCGAAACATTTTGTCATCGGCTACGGTTTGGACTACCAACAATTGAAACGCAACCTGAAAGACATTTACAAGTTGGCCGAATAGCCAACGCGAAAAATACTTGCAAGTTGGCCGAATAGCCAACCGGAAAGACGGCCACGGACCCGCCGAATCGTAAATCAAACCAACAACGTTTTCCACCGGCAACTTTGCCCAAACTTTTTGATTTAATTTTTTATGGCTGACGAAAGAAACACCACCGACAAACCCTTACCGAAACCTTTGCCGAAAAAGCGTCCCGACCCGCGCGGTAAGTTTAAGCCCGTGCGCGAAACCGGCAATTCACCTTTCGGTGGCTTCGATAACGGCGGCGGCTCGCCTGCCGGTGGCGACGATGGTTTCAAACGCACGTTCCGTTTGCTGATCTACGGCGCGGTGATCATCGGCGCGTTCATTCTCGTCTCCCGGCTGTTTCCCGGCCCTGAACAAGCGGAACCCGAAATTTCATACAATGAATATCGGCGGCTGCTTACGTCCGATTTCATCGAAGAGTGCATCATCGAGAAATCTCAATTCGGATCAAGCGTGATGCGCGGCGTTCTGAAAAAATATGAAGACCTCACGCTGACCAACCGCACGCACAAGCAAACGCTCACCTTCCGCGTCAAACTCCCCGAGGCCGACCTGGCGCTCGTCAATGAACTGACGGCGAAAAACATTCGCGTAACCATCAACGAGCCTGCCATCGATTGGACGCAGGAACTCATCGGCTTCCTGCCGTGGGTGCTTATCGGCGTTTTTTATTTTACGATCATGCGGCGGATGAACGCTCAGAACGGCGCGGCGAAAAACGTCTTCAACTTTGGCCGCTCCCGCGCCAAGATGGTTACTGAAGCCGACACCAAAGTTACATTTTCCGACGTCGCCGGTGCGGACGAAGCCAAAGGCGAGTTGGAAGAGATCGTTGAGTTTTTGCGCGAGCCGGAAAAGTATCAGAAACTCGGCGGCAAAATTCCGCGCGGCGTGCTTCTGCTCGGCGCGCCGGGCACGGGCAAAACCCTTTTAGCAAAGGCCGTCGCGGGCGAAGCGGGTGTGCCGTTCTTTTCAATGTCGGGCGCGGATTTCGTTGAGATGTTCGTCGGCGTGGGCGCATCGCGCGTACGGGATTTGTTCGAGCAGGCCAAGCGCAACGCCCCGTGCATTATTTTTATCGATGAGATCGATGCCGTTGGCCGTCAGCGCGGCGCAGGTCTCGGCGGCGGCCACGACGAGCGCGAACAAACCCTCAATCAATTGCTTGTAGAAATGGACGGCTTCAGCACAACTGAAAACGTCATTCTGATCGCCGCAACCAACCGTCCCGATGTGTTGGATTCCGCGCTGCTCAGGCCGGGCCGCTTCGACCGGCAAGTCGTCGTCGATAAACCCGACATCAAAGGCCGCGAAGCGATTTTGAAAATTCATACGCGCAACGTCCCGCTCGGCGAAGACGCCAATTTGAAAACCATCGCCAAAGGCACGCCGGGCTTTGCGGGTGCCGACCTCGCCAACCTCGTCAATGAAGCCACGCTGCTCGCCGCTCGCCGCAGCCACGAAAATATCACCAATGCTGATCTCGAGGACGCCCGCGATAAAGTGATGATGGGTGCGGAGCGGAAATCCGCCGTCATTTCGCCGAAGGATAAAGAGGTTACGTCGTATCACGAATCCGGCCACGTGCTCGTCGCCAAATTCACCGAAGGCTCCGACCCCGTGCACAAGGTTACGATCATTCCGCGGGGGCGTGCGCTCGGCATCACTTCCTACTTGCCGGAAGACAAGCACACTTACACGCGCAAGTATTTACTTGCGATGATCACCTACGCGCTCGGCGGACGGGCGGCGGAAGAAATTATTTACAATGAAATCTCGACCGGCGCGGGCAACGACATCGAACGCGCGACCGAACTCGCCCGCAAGATGGTTTGCGAGTGGGGCATGAGCGACGCCATGGGGCCGCTCAGTTATGGCGCCAAGCAGCAGGAAGTTTTTCTTGGCCGCGATATGGGTAGAGCACGCGACTACAGCGAAGACACCGCCGTTGCCATCGACGCCGAAATCAAACGCATCATTTCGGAGTGTATGCAAAACGCCCGCGATATTTTGATCAAGCACACGGAAACTTTACACCGCTTGGCAAAAATTTTAATCGAGAAGGAAACACTCAGCAACGAAGAAATCGACCGCGTCATCGCCGATGATGGTAACGCGGTGTCACCAAGTGCGGCTTGAGGAAATCTGCAAAAGTGAAACCATGCAAATTGTTTACTTGCTTTTGACGGGACTTTGCGCTGGCGTTTTATCGGGAATGTTCGGCATCGGCGGCGGCGTGGTGATTGTGCCCGCGCTCGTGCTGCTGTTCGGATTTCCACAGCAAACCGCAACCGCAACGTCGCTCGTCGTGTTCTTGATGCCGGTCGGTATTCTGGGCGTGATTCAGTATTACAACGCAGGAAAGATCAACATGGATCAAATCCGCTTTGGTCTGATCATTGCGGCGGGATTGGTCGTCGGTTCGTTTTTCGGATCGAAACTTGCGCTCACTTTGCCGGTAGAGGTGCTTCGAAAAGCGTTCGCCGTACTGCTCTTGCTCATCGCCGCAAAACTTTTCTTTGATAAGTAGACGCCTTGGCAGCCGTAGAAATTGTATCGCCTCCGAAGTATCTTTGCATTTTACATGTATTGCCTTAATTCACCACACCGCGATTTCAATCCCATTGCTGCACAGTTTTATTTCTCCCTTGCCGATGTTTTTTTGAACCGCACTGATGCTTAGCCAGATTGAAAGAAGGACGTACATTTTTGAAAAACCGATACACTATCAAATACAAAACAGGAGTACCTTTTGACGAAAGCAGATGTCGTAAGCATCGTCGCCGCGCAGACCGGCCTGACGAAGCAGGAAACCGAAACGGTGGTCGATGGCTTTATCGCCGCCGTGATTGAAACCCTCAAGGCCGGTGAGCACATTGAGATCAGGGGGTTCGGCACGTTCAATGTGCGTAAGAAAAACAAGCGGCTCGCGCGCAACCCGCGCACGGGCGAGCAAGTGATCGTTAAAGAAAAATTCGTCCCGACGTTCAAGATTTCGAAAGACTTCAAGAATGCGGTGAGCGAAAAGTTGAAGAAAATAAAATAGATGAGCGCGTCCGTATCACCCGAATCGCCAGCCCCGCCAAAGAAACTTTCATGTTCTTTTTGCGGCGCGCGGGTATTACCCGCCGATGAGTTCTGTCACAACTGCGGCAGTGAATTAGACTTCACCGCTGAAAAAGCAATCGCTGAAAAAGCAGTTGCCGAAAAAGCGGCGGCGGAAGAATCGGTTGCAGCAAAGACGGTGAAATCAAAAATGTTTTGCACCGAATGCGGCACGGAAAATCCGCGCGAAGCCAAGTTCTGCATGAACTGCGGCGCAAGTATCAACGCCGTTGCAACGCTGAATGCTGTAAAGCCGGTAAAGTCATCAAAGGCATCGGCGAAATCCGAAGCGGCACTTGTAAAAACACGGCAACAAATTTACATCTCGCTCGGTGTTGCGGCCTTAGCCTTTGCGCTGTTCGCCGTCGCAGGCTGGCGCGGTTTCGCATCGGGCGCGAAGGGATTTGATTTATCGGGCGCGGCGGGCGCGGGCGCGGAAGCAAGACCCGTGCAGCCGAACTCAAACGGACGCACGCCGCTTGGCGACGCAGGCGACCCAACCGCATCACCGCAAAACGGAATGCCGCAGAACCCCGCCCAGAGCGGCTCTACGGGAAGTGGGGAAAGCACGTCGCCCGCTCCGGCCCCGCTCATCACTGCTGACAAAGCCGCCTTAGACCGCATCGACACCCTGCGCAAACAGTTTGAAGCGGCTGCCGATGCGAAGCGCAAGTTGCCTTTCGCCGGTTCATTGATCGGAGAATATGTTCAAATCGGACGCTTGGACTTGGCCGGGGATTATGCAAAAATGTTCGCCGAACTTTCCGTCGGTGAAAACAAACCCGACGCCAAACTTTTCTTGCGCGCGGCCAATCTTTATGACGACGGTAAAGCCTACGAAAAAGCGGTTACGATGTATGAAAAGGCGTTGGAACTGGACTCGAAAAATACCGATGCCCGCGTTGACCTTTCAATTTGTTTGCTCAACGCCGGACAAATGCGCCGCAGCGTCGAGCAGATGAAGCAGGCCGTAACTGAAAACCCGACGCATCAGAAAGCCAATCTCAACATGGGTATTCTCAACGCGCAGATTGGCCGCACCGACGACGCCAAAAAATTCTGGGAAGCCGCCCTCGCCCTCGACCCCAATACCGAAGCGGGCAAACGCGCGAAAGAATTGCTCGGAAAAAATTGATGACGCTCTGCTTTTTGAAAATGATTTGTTCGAGGATGCCGCTAATCGTGCATATTACTCCGCCTTTCACGCAGCCATTGCGGCTCTCGCACACGCCGGAATTTTAGACGCCAAACAGCGGAACAATCACAAATGGGTTGCCGTTACTTTCGTTACCGAACTTATTCATCGCCGCAAAATCTATCCGAATCATTATGCCGACTATCTTGAAACGCTCCGGGAGTTAAGAGAAGTCGCAGACTATCAAGTCATAGAAGTTGGCCGAAAAAGAATAGAGCGGCAACTGACTAAAGCCAAAGAATTTTTTCAAATAGTTCAAACTAAAATTCAACAATGAATACCACAAGCCAACTTCAACGGCAGTTGATAGATGCCTTGCTAAGCGATATTCAAAAGCACTTTCCTGAGGTCTCGCTCATCGGCATTGAAACAAGTCCCGAAGACTCCGCTGATGTTTGGGTTTCGGTAACCGCGCCCGACGACGAAGACCGTGATCTATTGTTGCTTGATTTCGTGGCGAAGCGCAGCACTGAAATATTGATCGAGCATGGTCATCGGATTGCCGTTCATGCGTTGCCGCAACCGCAATCACAAGACTAGAAAACTCACTGCAACCCGCGCTACCTGCTACTTTTCGAAAACAAAAAGCCCGTCGTGATGACGGGCTTTTGTGTTGATGCAATACGCTTCGCTGTTAGTCGTCTTTACGGTCGCCGCTCAATTGCTTCGGCTCGGCACTTGAGTGAGACTTGGCTTCCGGCGCGATGGTTTTGGAAAACGATTCCAAAAGTTTCAGTCCCAACAAGCCGTTGATACTGCCGTTGCCTGCGTCGCCGCCGGTGATGAGCACATCGGGCATCACCTTGATGTGTTCCTTGCCGATAATCTCCGCCACTTTATACTGCGCGAAGTTCGCGCCGCCCATCGCCTCCACTTGCAACCGGTACGATTCCGCGTTCGATTTACCGACGGCCAAAATCTTTCCGGCTTCCGCGCTGCCCGTCAGCGTGATGCGTTCGGATTCCGCGCCCGCAATCGCCCGGACCCGTTCGGCTTCCGCACCCGCGAGCACTTTCACGCGGTCGGCTTCGGCGTTCGATTGCACTCGCACGCTCGCCGCTTCACCGTTGGCTTTCTTTACCGACGCATCCGCAATTTTTTCAGAGATGAGCACGCCTTGATCTGCCTTCACGATTTCCTTTTGAATGTCGGCGATGGCGGTTTCCTTCTCGAGCAACTGCCGCGTTTCCTGCGCGAGCTTCTGCGTTTCGTAGGTCGTCTTTTGCTCTTCGGCCAGTTTGCGGTCGGTGAGCGTTTTCATGAGCGATTCCGGCGGCACGATGTCGCCAATCAAAGTATCGACGCCGTTGACGTTGTATTGATCGAGCACGTCGGAAATATGTTTTCGCGCCGATTCCTGACGCTCTTTGCGCGTGCCCAAAAACGAAATCACATCCGAATCTTGCGCCGAGTTGCGGAAGTAGTTGCCAATCGTCGGCTCGAGCACTTGGCTGACCAAGTTGTTCATGCTGCCGAACCGCGCGATGACCTTCGGGGCTTCCGTCGCCGGAATGTGAATAATCTGCGAGACATCCAAGTTGAACGGAAAGCCGTCGCGCGAGCGCACGGTGATGGTCGACAGATTTTTATCCAACTGATGCGATTCGCTTCGCGCCGTTGCCCAGTTGAGCACGAGGTTCGTCGTCGGCACGAGTTCCACTTTCATCACATAACGGTTGACCGGATACTTGCCGGGTCCTAGCGGCTCGGCCCACACGCCCTTCTGACCTTTCGCCACGATGTTGCCGTGCTTGAACTCTATGCCGCTGAGGTCTTGGCCGTCCGCGCCGACATATGAAATCACCACGCCGACGTGGCCGATCGGAATCTCCGTCATCTTGACTTGCTCGAGTTTAACGAACCACGGATTGAGGTTGTACGAACCCGCAAGAATGACCTGCTGCTGCAGCCCGCGGTTGCCGCCGCCCGCGAGAAACGCTTCGGCGTTTTGAAAGTTGCCATGCGCCTCGACCGGTTTGCCCGCGATTTGTCCGGCCTCAATCGGCTCGCCATCCAGCGTGGTAACGATGCCGACCATATCTTCAGCGACCTCGGTCATCTCCGCAATCACCACGTCAAAGAGATAAGCGTTGATGCGGTAAGTGCCCGCGGTGATGTATGACGATTGACGACCTTTGCGTCCGCCGTTTTGCAGAAACGCCGCCGCGTCCTGAAACGAATCGCACCTGACGCGCCGCGCGAGAATACGTCCGGTTTCGATTTCCGCACCGTCTTTGGCGACGACAAGTCCGATCTTGCCGGAAGGAATCACCAAGAGCGGTTGCAGTTTGATGCTGTATTGCCAAATCCATTTCCAAAAATACATGCCCGGCGTGAGCGTCTGGGCTTGAAAGCCCGCTTCGCCATTCACCGCAATGAACCTGCCGTTCGGCAAGGCGCGGTTCTCGCCGAAGAGCACGAACTTCTTGGTTACGAGTCCGATTTTATCTTCGGGCACAATGACGACGCCGAAGATGCGGAAGATGAATTGGTGAAAAATGAGCGCGATGAGTAGCCCCACACCCAGAGCAACGAGGATAACCTGACTGGTTTGCATAATTTGATATTGTTTAGAATAATCCACCGACAGGGCGGTGAATCCTGACACCTTCTATGCGAAGTGCCGGATAAGAGTTTCTACACCCGCGCGAAACATTTTCAACCGCGCTAACGAAGCGGGACGAAGCCGTGGCTTGAATATGTCTAAACAAAAAGCCCGTCATTGCAACGGGCTTTTTTATTCGGCGATGTAAAAAAAAATTACGCCAGCAAATTATGCAAGTACTTTTTCAATCGCGGCTTTGAGTTCCGGCGCATCGGGCGCGACGCCGCTTTTGAAACGCGAAACGACGTTGCCTTCCTTATCGATCAAAAACTTTTCGAAGTTCCATGCGACGTCGCCTTTCGGTTCGGCTTGGGAGAGTGCCCGGTAGAGCGGATGTTGCTCCGAACCTTTGGCGTGCACCTTATCGAACATATCGAACTTGACGCCGTAGTTCGTCGTGCAAAACTGCATGATGTCTTCGTTCGTGCCCGGCTCTTGGCCGCCGAAATCATTCGAGGGGAATCCCAGCACGCGCAAGCCTTTACCGCTGTAAGTTTCGTGAAGTTTCTCAAGGCCGGTGTATTGCGGCGTGTATCCGCACTTCGAAGCCACATTGACGATGAGCAAGGCGTTGCCTTTGTAATCGCCCAACGATTTTTCTTTGCCGTCCATGGTTTTGACGGTGATGTCGGAAATGGTTGTCATGGTTAAATGATGTTTAGGTTAGAGCAAAAATGTCTTGCGGTAGTTTGGTGAGGCGACATGGCAACAGCCATTGCGCCGGAAAAATTCACCGCGCATGCGTCTGCGACAACATGCCAATCACCTTTTAGAACGCAGCGGCGAATTCCTTTGCAAAATCCTCCGTCTTTACTTTTCCCATAGCAACCGGCTTATGCAGTTCATAGTGTTCCCGCATTGCACCGCTGTGGGTGCTGGTGCCCATCTCAACAAAGTTGGCGACAAGAGATGCTGGCATACCTCTCTTTTCCATACCCTCTTGCATTTGCTCATTGGTAAAGGTTACCCATTTTAAATCCGGCTTGCCGATAGCCGCGCCTAAGATGCTCGCCACTTCGTTGCAAGTATGCTCATCGCTGGCCACATACCGCACTTGTTTCCCTGTGGCAGGTGTTTCTAATTCTTCCGAAGCGGCAGCGGCAATATCGTTTGGGTGAACCATGACCATCTTATCATCGCCACCGTAGTTTGCACCAATAAAGCCCGCCCCTTTTATCATATCTGCAAAGTTGTAAAGATTGTAGTAGAAGTAAGCAGGCCGGAGATGGGTAATAGCTATATCTGAAAGTTCATTCAAAATGCCTTCTACATGGTGAGAACCGAGGATGAATCCGGTGCCCTTTTCTAAATGAGCACCGTAACTACTCAGATGAACCACGCGCTTGATGCCCGACTGCCCAATCGCTCGTGCATAGTTGCTGCCGATTCTACGGTAATAGGCTACTTGGTTGGGCTCACCAAAGTTCGGCGGTATCATGCAATACACCGCATCAGCCCCACTAAAAGCCCGCTTCAGAAAATCAACATCTTCAAGCGAACCGATGGCCGCGGTAGCATCCAAGGCCGCGATGTCTTTCTGCTTTTCCCTATTGCTGCTGATCACCGTAACCTGATGACCTTTTTGCACGAGTTCCTTTGTCAGTGGCTTGCTGATATGTCCTAACGAACCCGTTACTATTATTTTCATGGCTGTCTCGTTTTACATAGTGTGATTAGACATCTTTCCTAAATGATGACAATGATCTTTTCCTGCCAAACGTATTTTTCCCTAAATATCTAAAAGAGGGCGGGGAATATCGTCTGGTTTTTGCTCACCATTCCCGACCGCATCTACGTGTGGCCTAAACGTCCAGTTGATTCGTTCGCCAACCGGACGAGCGGTTTTTGGAACCGCGTGTATCCAGTCTTCTTGGCAGCCGGGAAGCATGATCAACAAAGACCCACTCTCTAAGTGGTAATCAACCGTTTGACCGCTCTCCTTGTGCCGCAACTTAAAAAGGCGAGTGCTGCCTAAGCTTAAAGAGGCGATGGCAGGTCTCTTACCTATTTGAGGAAAATCATCGGAGTGCCAGCCAATCGAGTCTTTGCCTGTCCGGTAGCGATTGCCAACGGCGAAGTTGAACAGGTATCCGCTCAAGGCGTGAATGCGGTCGCGGGCTGTAAGCAAGAAATCGGGCCAAGGATTGGCTTCGATCTTTTTGCCTCGATATTGGTAGCGCAGGCCATCACCAAATAGGGATTCATCGCGCGGTACGAGAATTGATTTTCCATACATATTGATTTCGCCCCGACTCCATTCGAGTTGTTGGGACTTTTGAAACCAAGCGAAGTTATCGCCCGTGTTTAGAAAAGCCGGATAAAACTGAACGGGCGGCTCTATTTTGGTTGGCAAACTAATCATGCTCTATCTCCCTTTATTGTTAATTCCTAATCAACTGAGGTGTTTAAAAAGATAGTTCACCTTTCTGATCGGCGCGGCGCGATACTTCCCACCACGCAACCAAACCTTTACACTCACCGAAGCGATCGTAATAGGCATTAATATCATCATCAGTGGCATGCGCTTGCCCGGTGATCTCTTTGAAGTAGCGCCGCATCACGGTGTCTATACTAATCCGCTCGAAGCGCCCCAGAAGTTTGAGGACGTAGCTGGCACTGTACGAACCAAAGCCGTGGAGTGCCTTGACCTTTTCATAGATGTCCTCATAACTGATCGCGGGATTCCGCAACGATTCCGGGTCGAAGCCGGATGCGATGGCTTCTGCTAGGCTGCGAATGTACTTTGCGCGGTAGCCCGTGCCTGTTTGCTTTGCCAATTCATCCGCGCTCTTAGCGAGTACTTGTTCGGGCGTTGGAAAAGCGTGCTTCTCACCAAAGGGATCGCCGAGGGTACAGAATTTCGCGGCCATCGCCGTGGTGTGTCTGGCATGGGTGTTTGTGAGGAACTGCGTTTTAACCAGATTCTCCCACATGCTGCGGGCGAGAAGTAATCTACCCAGCCGCTCCTCTTTAATGAACTTGTACGTGGTATCGCCCGCGACTTTCGCATAGCATCTGCTCATGTCCCAATGGAAGGAAAAGCAGTGCGTGATGAACTCTATGACATAGGCTTTGTCTTCTTTGCTAAGCTGGGTTTCGCTATGAATCGTAACATTGATTTTGTCGTCATGCGTTATCTCCAGACGCGCGAGTTGCGATGGCAAACGCTCGATTCGCGTCAAAACCTGATCCTCTCGATTCAGTGAGAAAGGCTCAAGCCGTTCCCAACCATGGCTGTTAAGCGTGGATTCAAAATTGAAGTCTGCAGGCGTGGTGATGCTTATCTGAGTATGCATATGTTTCGTTTTGCTGCTAATAGTATTTTCCCTAGAAACAACACTTGTTAAAAAGCAGCAGCAAACTCCTTTGCAAAGTCGGCCATCTTTACTTTTCCCATAACCTTGGGTTTATTACGGTAATAATCTTCATCTAGCAGACGGTTATGCTGGCTGGCGTACATTTCAACTAAACCGGCAGCAATTTCCGGCACCATACCCGCCCCTTTCAAGCCACCTAGCATCTGTTCGTTGGAAATAATAATCCACTTCAAATCAGGCTTGCCGATAGCGGCACCTAAGATACTTGCCACTTCGTTGCACGTCAGTTCTTCGCTTGCCACATACCGCACTTTTCTGCCGCTAGCAGGCTCTTGGAGCTCTTCAGCAATCGCCGCCGCAATATCTACCGGCGAAACCCACGGTACTATATCATCTGCGCCGTAGTTGGCTCCGATAAAGCCTGCCTTTTTTATCATATCTACATAGCCATATAAATTATAGTAGAAAGCAACAGGACGCATGAAAGTGATGGCAACATCAGAAAGAGTATTCATAATACCTTCTCCATAATAATGACCGATGAGGATACCTGAACCTTTCTCTAAATGAGCACCAATGCTGCTGAGATAAACCGCACGCTTTACGCCCGCCTGCCCGATGGCTTGTGCGTAGTTACCCGCGATTCTCCGGTAATACGCCATTAAATCAAGGTTCGGATCAAAGTAGTTGTTTGGCGGAATCATACAATACACGGCATCAGCACCGGCAAAAGCGGCTGTAAGAAAATCAATGTCTTCCAAGGAGCCGATAGCAGCGGTAGCACCCAAGGCTTCGATGTCTTTTTGTTTTTCAGAATTGCTGCTGATAACTGTAATATGATGCCCTTTTTGCACTAACTCTTGAGTTAGCGGCTTGCTGATGTGTCCTAACGAACCGGTTACGATTACTTTCATCATTGTGGTAGTTGCTTTCACTTTGCTTAAAATTTATGATGCAAAGCTACCACATTGTATAGGCGCGTGAAATGGCAAAATGGCGGTAAAGTTGGGCAAAAAGTCGGAAAGGGATTTTTTAGGAAGCTTGTCTGTATGCAACCGGTGAAAGGCCGGTGCTTTTTTTGAAAAATTTGCCGAAGGTGGATTGGTCGGCAAAGTGAAGTGTATCAGAAATTTGTGAAATAGTTAAAGACGGATTTTGTAACAACACCTTAGCTTCTAAAATTACCGTTTCTTCTATCCATCCGCTTGCTGTTTTTCCGGTTACTTCTTTTACAGTTTCGGTGAGATGTTTAGATGTTAAAAAAAGTTTTTCAGAATAAAATGTTACACTTCTTTCCGTTGAGCAGTGAACATTTACCAACTTCTTAAAATCAGATGCCAATAATTGACTTCTCGTTCGCACGGAATTCGATAGAGCAGGTTGCCGGTCATAAATGGATGCTATTTCATACAGCAAACTGTTGATGAGATTTTTTAATATCTCATTTCTGTAAGCATGAGGCGCGTCGTATTTCTGTTGTAAAAAATTAAAGGACGCAACGATATTTTCCGATTGTGCAGCGGATATTTGAAAAGCATGTCTGGCGACGCTTTCAAAAAATGGAAATCTGTCAAGATTGAGGTTGTTGTTAGAAGTAATGAAGTCTTTGGTAAAAAAAATATTTAACGAGTCAAAATCATCTGACATAAATGTCCACTGTTTGATAATGTGTGGAGACATTGTTACCAAATAATTAGACTCTACGGTATAAGTTTCTAAGTTGGCTTTTAATTCAGCTCTTCCTCGAAGACAAAGACCTATTTTGTAGTAATTGCTTCGATAAGGAATATCAATGCGCTTTGTTGGTACCTCTAATCTTTTATTTAACAGGAAAACATCCAACGTATCTCCATCATGTTTTGATAGAATGTTTAATTGATATGTTGGAATATTTTTGTTCACAGGTATTTCTCAATAGAAGAGTTATGGTCTTACAGCTAATGCTTTTCGGTTTGGCGATGTGTGGGGCTTTTCAGGACGAATATTTCTACGAAGCACGTCAGCCGCTATGTTAGATAGCTTTCCTAGTTGTCGAAACGGATAATTTTTCTGTCCCAGTTCAGTGCGGGGCGTATCTGCATTCCCGCCCGCGAGCGGGAATCTTCTGCAAGAACGCAGGTGGCAATACATCTCCGGTCAACATTACTTCGTCGGCAGTTGCGACGTGTTCCAGCCGCCACCCGTCGCTTTGACAAGTAAGACGCTATAAACCAGACGCTGACTTAAAATCTGCGTCGCCTGCCGTTCCGCGTCTAGCGCGGTACGCTCGGCATTGACCACGTCAAGATAATTCACTAAACCTTTCGTGTATCGCTCGCGCACGAGTGCCGCCGATTGCCGCGCCGCCGTAACCGCCCGCGCCTGCACCGCGCTTTGCGACGCCCGCAATTTCAAATTCATCAACACCGTCTCCACTTCCTTAAACGCATTGAGCACCGTTTGCCGGTACTGTCCAAGCGACTGTTCGTAACGCGATTTCGCCGCCGAGATGTTCGACAGATTTCGAAACCCTTCGAAGAGCGGCACGGAAACGCCGACGCCAATCAACCATGTGCGGCTGTCGCTGCTAACCAATTTGCTGAGGTCTGAACTTTGAAAACCGCCGGAGGCGGTCAGGCTCACCCGCGGCAACAGTGTACCGACCGAGACGCCGACCTGTGCATTGGCCGAAGCCATCAAAAATTCCGCCCGCGCCACATCGGGCCGCTGCGTCAGCATATCCGACGGCACCGACACGGGCAACGACGCCGGAAGTCCGCGCAATGTATCCGCCGCCACCAAAAAAACGGAAGCCGAAAATCCACAAAGTGCCGAGAGCGTCAGTTCGTACTCCGTACGGCTGCGCTGTAAATCGAGCAACAGCGATTCCGCCGTCGCCAGTTCGGTTTCCGCCTGCCGTAAGTCTAGCTCCGTAACGATGCCCGCTTGAACCCGCGACCGCACAAGATCAAGACTTTGCTTGCGCGCTGCCAGTGTCCGCTCCAAAATTTTTTGCTCCGTATCGAGGCCGCGCAACAGAAAATAATTCCGCGCGACTTCCGAGGTCAGCGAAAGCCGCACCGATTCATAGTCCGCCGCCGACGCTTGAAAATCATTGCTAGCCGATTCGAGCGACCGCCGCACGCGGCCCCACACGTCCAATTCGTAACTCACATTGACTGGCAGATTAAACGTGTTCACGGTAACACTCGTGAGCACAATGGGCGCGGGATTCGGACGATTCGCCGAAAATTCTTGGCGCAGCGCGGAAGGTTCAAGCCGCACCGACGGATACAAAAATGACCGCGAAACTTGCACCTGCGCCCGCGACTCTTCAAGCCGCGCAAGCGCCGTCCGCAAATCT
>JACMJS010000109.1 GCA_014380515.1 Chlorobiales bacterium | reverse complement strand
GTCATTGTTGGATGGAGCGTTGCGCTGCTTCTTACGCTTGCAAGTTCATTTCGCCGCCGCGAGCGTGAAGGCTGGAACACGCTTGCGGCGTCGGTTGGAATATGGTTCACGGTCGATAGTACCTATTCGCTCATCAGCGGGTTTTGGCAGAACGCGGTTTTCAATGTGGTCTTCTTTGTGTGCTTCGCCATTCCGCTCGCCGCAACCTATTCGCACTTCGAAAAAAAGGTGGAGCAGAAATAAAAAAGTCCGATTTGCGTCGGACTTTTTTTCATTGATGCAAAACTACAATTTCACTTTCCAATAGACTTCCTGCCTTAGCGATGCAATCCACTTTTCATACATCTCGGCCTGACGCTGTTGCAAGGCCAGCCCTTTCAGCCGCGTGTAGTCATCCGTCAGGTTCATCTTGTGTCCCTCGGTGCGATACTTGAGCGACACGATGTGATAATCGTATTGATCGCTGTTCGGCAACTGCACTTTCACTGGTTCGGAAATCTCGCCGGGCTTAAGTTTATCGACCGTCTCCTTGAAACCTGCAAGCAGCCCTTCAATGGGAAACCGGTTACTGCCCGTCTGTGGAAAAATAATATCGCCGCCTTGCTGCGCGGTGGCTTCGTCTTGCGAGTTCAGCCGTGCCTGCGAAGCGAAACTGGCTTGTCCCGAAACGATGCGTTCCCGAATCTCCGTGAGCTTCTCAATCGCCGCGGCATCGTTGAGTTTGGATTTATCGAACTTGACGAGAATATGGCGTACTTTGATGCTCTCCCCTTTGCGCTCGATCAATTGAATGATGTGATACCCGAAAACCGTTTCGACGATCTCGGACGTCTCGCCTTCCTTCAGCACAAACGCCGCTTCCTCAAACGGCTTAACGTAACTGCCGCGCCGCGATGAACCCAAGTCGCCGCCTTGTTGCGCCGAACCCGGATCGTCGGAATACTTCTTGGCGAGTTCGGCAAAGTTACCGCCGTCCTTGAGCTGCTTCTGAATGTCCCGAATTTTTTCCAGCGACGATGCCCGCGCGAGACTGTCGGCTTGCGGACGAATAAGAATATGGGCGATTTCAACTTCGGCGGGGACGAGAGGCATCGAGTCTTTGTTGGCAGTGTAAAACGCAATCACTTCTTCGTTCGAGACCGTCAGGCCGCCGAGTTTCTTCTGGCGCAGCGTGCCGATCATCATTTCGCCTTTCAAATCTTCGCGCAACTCGGCTCGTAACTGCGCGATTGACTTGCCGAAATACTTCACCACCTCCGCTTCCGAACCCAATTGCTGCGTGTAGTAGGCCAACCGCTGCGTGAGGTTGTTATCGACCTGTGAGGCATCAACTTGCACGCTGTCTAGCTTAGCTTTCGCCAGTAAAATCTTTTGGTTGATCAGGCCATCAAGCACCTGCCGCCATAAGCCCGGCGTGCGCGGATCGATTTGACTGTTGTACGCAAAGGCCTGTGCCTGCCGGTCGACCTCCGACCGCAACACGACTTCATCGCCAACAACGGCGACGATGCCTTCCACAAAGGTTTGTGCGGAAACACTGCGATTCACTGCAAGCACCGCAATAAAAAAGAGTGCAGCAAACAAACGGACGGAAACTTTCATAAAAATCATTTCTAAAAAGTTGTGAGTCGTTAGTTGTTGGTAAGGATGAGCCAAGAGTTCCTGCATTGAAACGAGCGACTCACAACCAACGACTTTTTGATAATTACTTCGTGAGAAATTTTGCTTTGGCGGCGGCGAGCAGTTCGTTGTAATATATTTTTTGTTTCTCAAGCCGCACCCGTGTTTCCGCTTCCGCAAAGGCTTCGGAGAAGGGTTTCGCTTCGCCGCGACCGACTTTGGCCGCGAGCCGCATGACGACGAATACATTTTCGGCTTTCACCACCGGCGAAATATCACCCGGTTGCATTTTCTCAAGCAGCCCGCGCACCGATTCGTTTTCTAATTGCAGTTCCAAAACAGAGCGCAGCGCGCTCGCAAATCGAAGTTCCTGTGCGTTGCGTTCCGCTTGAGCGGGGGCGAGCAAGATTGTTTTTTTTTCTAACGCCGTGGCCGTCAAATTACGGTCGGAAAGTAACAGACGCAAGGCTGCGGCGGTGTCCGCACCGGAGGCATAAAGCCGTGTGAGTTGATACGCGGTTTCGCGGTAACTGAATTCAGCCGCGTGGCGTTCGAAGTACGTTTTGACTTCCGCCGAATCCACTTTCAGTTTGCCGTTGCGCTCCGCCGAAAACTTCCGCTCAAGATATTGTTGAACCGTAACGAGCCGCCGTGATTTCTCTATGAGCAATTGCGTCAAAGTGTCTTGCGCCTGACCGTCCTCAAGGGCTTGTTCATAAAGCGACGCGGAAGCAAGCCAATCCTCGATGTAAATCGCCGCAGCGGTCGCGCTGTCTTCCGGCGTCGTGAAGTGGATTGAACGGTGCAGGTCGCTTGTCGTCAGCGTACTATTGCCGGTTTTGGCAACCGGCGGCTCACTTGATTTACCCGTGCAACCGCTATATGATGCCGCAAGCACCGACAAAAAAAAGTAAGCGAAGCGAAGGTCTAATCTTCGCTTCGCCGTATCGTGATCAAAAAAAATCAAGCTCACTTTTGTTCCGCAGTTGCTGATGGCATTGCCGTTGATGCCGCCGGTGTGCGGAATGCCTTCTGAAGATTCTCGTCGTAATACTTCACGTCGCTTTTCGTCCGCAGCGATTTGATCCAATCTTCTTCCAATTGCTTCGTCATCATTTCCTGATACTTGGCCGCCGCGAGCGGTTTGGCTTCCTCAAACGTCATCGGACGCGCGGCTTCCTTGCCGTTCAGGCGCACCACCGAAAACTTTCCGTCAATGGATTGCGGCGTGCTAATGAATCCTACGGGCTGCGTAAAGACCGCGTTCGCCGCCGTGTATTCATCGCGCTGAAAAAGTCCCGCCTTGCCGGTGCGACCGGTGTCGCTGTCTTTCTCCGTGTATCGCTTGGCCAACTGCTCGAAGGTTCGCACGGCATCGTCGCGTTTCAGCGATGCCTGTTGCGATTTCAATGCCGCCAGTTTCGTTTTGTAATCTTTGTCGCCACGCTTGAGTTTTTTGATTTCAGCGGCGAGCCGTGCGGAAGATTTCTTCACACTGTCGGCGGTAACGATGCCGAGCGTGCGTTGCTTCTTGGTCAGTTCATCATAAATTTTTGCGGCGGTTGCTTCTGAACTCACCACGATCTCTGAAATATCCACGCGCTCACCGAACTGATACTCGGACTTGTGCTCGCCAAAATAAATCGCGGCGACGCTATCCGTCGGTGTGGCTTTGCTCCACACTTGCTCTTCGGCATTCTTGAAAAGCAAAATGCCGTCTTTGTAATCGCGCATCAGTTTGGCGAACTCGCTGTAGCGGCTTTCCAACTGGCTGATTTCGTAATTCAAAACCGTTTGCTTGACATAGCGGTCGTAAAACGACTTCACCGATTTCACCGTGAGTTTTTGTCCGCGGTACTGCGGCGTGCCTTTCAGATGCGCAAGCAAACTATCGAGCGGGTAAGATTGCTTGGCGAACACGAACATCGTTGCCTGACGGTCTGCGGCACTGAGCCGCAGGCTATCCACGCGATCAACGGTGGTGTTGCTATCGAGCTTCGAGACGAATGCCGCCAAGGCTTGCGCGGTTTCTTCGAAGCCGTACGTTTTCTTCAGACGCCCTGCAAGTTGATCATTTTCGAACTCCAACTTTTCGGTGTTGCGGTTGAGCAAGGATCGCAAGTTTTCTTTTTCTTCGGCGAACGATGCAAGCGGTTTGCGCTCGGTAAGTTTGATGATGTGATAGCCGAAGTCCGTGCGAATGATGGGCGAAATATCGCCGATGTTTTTCAAGGCGAACGCGGCATCTTCGAATCCCTTCACCATTCTGCCGACGCCGAAGAAATTTAAATCGCCGCCCTGCTGACCCGAACCCGGGTCTTCGGAGTTTTCGCGGGCGAGTTTGGCAAAGTCTTCGCCTTGCTTAGCCGCATTGAGAAGCCCTGCAATTTTCGTGTAAGCCTTCAGGGTATCTTCCGGCGACGCCGTGCGGCTCGTGCGTACGAGAATATGCGACGCGCGAATATCTTGGGTTTTCGGGCGGCGGTCGAAGACTTTAATCGCGTGGTATCCGAACTTGGTACGTATCGGGCCGCTCACACCGCCGACGGGCGTATTGAAAGCGGCGGTTTCAAATTGATATACCATCATGCCGCCGGTGAAGTAGCCCAAGCTGCCGCCGTTCTGCCGCGCGCTCGGATCATCGGAATTTTTTATCGCAAGAGAATCAAACGACCGACCGGCGCCGAGTTGCGCGATCACATCAACGATCCGGCGGTAGGCTTTCAAGGTGTCTTCCGGCAGGGCGTCGGGCGAGGCGAGTGCCAAGATGTGCGAGGCTTTGACTTCGACTTTGCGCTTCTCGTAAAGATCGCGCAAGTTTTTATCGAGCACTTCTTTTTCGGTGAGGTAAGTGCCCGCAAGTTGATCGCGGTATTGTTTGAGTTCCGTTTGCACGTCGGGCGATTTGTCCATGCCTCTGTCGTAAGCGTCTTGAACTTTGAGGCGGAAATCGACGTAGCGCGTCAGAAATTCTTTGTAAGCCGCGAGTGAATCTTTGCGGGCGGCGTCGATGTTCTGAGAAGTCTCGACGTATTTTTCTTCGAATTCACCCAGCGTGATCCGCCGTGTTTGTTCGCCGCGCCGGATTTCAGCGACGGGCAATTCACCGTTGCCGCCGCCATCGCTGCAAGCCGTGAGCGGAAGAAACGACAACAGTGAAAGAGCGAAAACAAAGGAGCGGAGTTGAAAAAAAGGCCGAAGACCGGCGCGAGCGATAGGCATGGTTGCAGTGCTTCTAAGTGAAAAGTTGATCAGGTGTTGTGCAGGCGTTGAAATTCGCTGCACCGTTAAACATCGTGAGGGGCGACAAGTGTAGCGAAAACCTTCAAGTTTTCCAAAGCCCGCATTTGCACCCGCATCCGTCCGCACCGCATCCGGCGTGAGGCTGCGGGCAGAGACGAACAAATGTTCGGATACAAACGCTTCCCTTTCGGGTTGAAGGTCGCCGTTCTATATTGCCCGCAACAAACTTGCCTGTAACTTGTTCATCATACATCAACACACTGCATGACCCACACCTTACCGCGCCCTGTTGCATTCATCACTTTTTCTTGTTGCGTATTTTTCTTGTTGGCTGCCGCAAGCAATCTGCGGGCGCAACCGTTTCACGTCGCCTCGCAGCCTTTGCCGATAAAGGAAGGGCGGACGTTCGTCAAATTGGAAGGCGTATATTTTTCGGGTCTCGATGAATACACGATTGACGGCACCCGCCAGCGACTCTACTCGCTCTACCCGATTGCTGATGCGACTTACTCCGATTCCCGCGTGGGCTTTCAATATGAATACGGCCTCACCGACCGCCTCACCTTCGCCACCCGCCTCGCGTATCGTTTCGTGAACTCCGATTATGTGAACAACGTTGACCCGCGTCCGACGCTCAACGACCGTCGCCGTTCCGTCAATGCCGCAGGCTTTGACGACCTGTGGCTTTCCGTACGGTACGGCCTCGTGATGCCCGGTGCGCTCGTGGTGCCCTTCACGCTCTCGGTGCAAGGCGGCCTGAAAATACCGACGGGCGATTTGAACACCACGATTCCGTTGGGCACGGGCGTTGTTGATTATGACGTGCGGCTTCTGGGACAGCTTTCCTTTGCACTCGCCGGAGCGCCGTCTTATCTCAATGCCGAGTTCGGATACCGCTTGCGCGGCGGCGACTATGCCGCACAACAGCCGTTCAGTATAGAGTTCGGGTATCAGGCCGCGAAGGAAGTATTGCTACGCGGATCGATCAGCGGGATGATTTCAAACGGCAACTTCATTTATCCCGTCGGCATTGCCGAGAAGCCGCGCGATCCCAATGATTTCGTCATTACCGTCGTCGGCGACGGAGGTTACACGCTGGCTGCGATAGGATTTGAATTTTCATTCTCTTCGTCGTTTGCCGTCAGTTTCGATTACGCACCGACGCTGCAAGGCCGCCGGGCTTTTGCCGGAGACGCATTCTTCGTCAGCCTGATTTTTCGGTAGACCGTTGAGCCGTTCAAAGTGTTCAGTCGAATAAAAAAGAGAGACAATCAATTGTCTCTCTTTTTGTTGGTGCGCGCAAACAAGATTAAGAATATCGCAGCCACTTGATCACTTCGCCGATGCTGGGTTTCTTGCCATACATAAGCACGCCGACGCGGTAAATTTTCGCCGCAAGGGTAACGATGCCGTAAAGCGTTGCGCTCATCAAGGCAAAACTCAACGCGATTTGCCACAGCGGAACTTCAACGGCGGCGAGCCGCGCCATCATCAAAATCGGGGAGAAGAACGGAATGAGCGACAACACAACCGCGACCGTCGATTCCGGCTGCGTGGCCACGAGCGAAAGCGTCAGTACGGGAATGATGACGAGAAACGTGACCGGCGTCGAAAGGCTCTGGGCATCGTTGGCATTCTCAACCGTCGAACCGATGGCGGCATAGAGCGTTGAGAAAATAAAATAGCCGAAGAGGAAATAGAGAATAAAGTAAGCGATCAGCGAAGGCGGAATATCAACGTTGATTGGCGAGGCTACCCCGGAAGCGGTGCTTGAAAGCGTCAGTGCCGAAAAGATCAGCAGGGCTACCGACCAAATGGCATACTGTGTAAACGCCACGAGACCGACGCCGATAATTTTGCCGAGCATCAACTCGACCGGCTTCACCGATGAAATCATCACCTCCATGATCTTCGAATTCTTTTCCTCGATCACCGCGCTCATCACCATCACGCCGTAGCCGAGCACGGTACCGTAGATCAGCATTGCCATTGCGTAACTCAGGAAAAAGCGTCCCTCGCCCGAATCTTTTTTCGTTTTGCCTTCACCGGAAATTTTTGAAGTCGTCATATCGAACGGCTTTTCGATGCCCGCGATGCGCTGCCGGTCTAAACCGGCTTCGGTCAGCCGCAGGGTTGTAAGGGATTTCTCAATGGCGCGTTCAAGCGTACGGTTCAGCCGCACGTTCGAAACGCTCTTGCCGAAAAACGTGGCTTTAATGTTGTTGGTATCGTTGCCGCTGTTTTCGATAAGCACGTAACCGGCAAGATTGCCCCGCTCAATTTCCCCGGTGAGCATCGCGCGGGCAGCGTTGTTGTTTGCGGCGGGTACGAGCGATAAGTATTTATCGGAGGTGTCGGATGCGAGTTGCCGAATGAGCAGCGGTTGCACTTTGCCGGTTTGATCGATCACTGCGACGTTGTTTTTAGAATCGCCGCCGAACACGGCGAGTAAAATCGGAATGGCGAACGTGGCTCCGAGGATCACCGGAATCAGAAAAGTTGAAATGAGAAACCCCAAACTTTTGACGCGCTCGAGATATTCTTTCTTGATGATGATAAGCGTTTTTTTCATGGCCGGAATAAAGCGGTTAAGAGCAGTTGAGACGGATGCCGATATGTAAGGCCGACACGTGTAAGCCTGATATGATGCGAATTGCCGCGTCTACTTGCAATGATGGCGGAAAGATACGTTCGGCGAGGGGCGACCATGCAGATTTTTTTTGACATTCTAAAACACGCCTTGTATATTTGGCCGGTCAAGCAAAAAGCCATTCACTTCACCACGCTTCTCACTGCTTCCTACTGTCTGAGCCTTTCTTCCGCAGGCAAAGATTTTTCACCTGATAAAACGATCAGCGTATCCGATAGAGTTCGTGAAGTAGAAAAGAGCCGTAAGTAGTAAGAGCCGCTTCGCTGTTTGCTATAAGACTTCTGACCTAAGCCTCGCGCCGCAAATAGCCACCGACTTCAACACTTCCGCAACCGTTGCCCTGCTAACCTTGGCAATTTTTTGATGTTGCCGAAAGCCTCGTTTCAAGTGTGAAGCGGGTGCGTTGTTTCGGCCTCAGGATTTACTTTCGGAGTTTGCACTGATGCTGTATAAGGACAAGACCCTCGCCTCCCATGACGCCGCTTCGCCTGACAGGGCTGCCGGTGCAACGCATTCTTACTTCCCCGCCGAAACCCCGGCACTGCTTTCACGATTGAAATCCCGCCTCAACGATTATTTCCTGCTCACCAAACCCACGATCATTTTACTGGTGCTCTTCACCGGCGCAACCGCGCTCTTCATCGAAGGCTCGTTCGTTCGTGAGCCGCTGAAATTTTCGCTCGTACTGTTGGGACTTTATCTCACCGGCGGCGCGGCGAGCGCGCTCAATCAATACTTCGAACGCGAATTGGACGCCCAAATGCCGCGCACCCAAACGCGCCGCCCGCTGCCGCAAGGAAAAATTTCTCCCGCACACGCTCTTACTTTCTCACTCGTTATCGGTATTGCAGGCGTTGCGCTGTTCGGTTTTGTCTTTAATTGGCTGACAGCGATGCTCTCGCTCACGACGATTTTATTCTACAGTTTGATTTACACGCTGCTCCTCAAGCCGAACACGCCGCAAGGCGTTGTCATCGGCGGCGCGGCGGGGGCGATTGCACCGGTCGGGGCGTGGGCGGCGGCAACGGGTACGATGGAACTCGCCCCGTGGCTGCTCTTCCTGATTATTTTCATCTGGACGCCGCCGCACTTCTGGGCACTCGCATTGATCTACAAAGACGATTACGAAAAAACCGGATTGCCGATGATGCCCGTCGTTAAAGGCGAGACGAGCACGCTCAACCAAATCATCGGCTACACGGTGCTGTTGTTCGTCGCAAGTTTATCGCTGCTCTTTACCGGCACGGGCGGCGTGCTTTACCTCTCCGCATCGCTCGCACTCGGCGGCTGGTTTATCAAAAAAGCCTTTGAAGCGAAAGCACAACGGACGGTTGAAGCCTATCGAAGTCTGTTCGGATTTTCAATCGTGTATCTCTTTACGCTCTTCATCGCGCTTATCATTGATTCCTTTTTGAAACCACTGACGGCAATGATCGCTCACATCGGGTAAGAAAATCGGACGAGACCGGACAAGAAGCATTGCCGCATTTGCAGGCATCAGCATACAACTGACATCTACCACACATAGAAAGCAAAGACAACTATGGCCCAGATATTTCCTCGATGGACAAACACGCTACCGACGATTTTCGCAGGCGGCGTTAGCACGCTTGCGCTTGGCGTCATCGGATTCTTTTGGTATTACGGCTCACCGAAATTTACCGACGTCGGCTACCGTCCTGATCAGCCGGTGCAATACAGCCACAAACTTCATGCGGGCGATATGGGCATGGACTGCCGCTACTGCCACTCGCAAGTGGAAAAATCGAGCGTCGCCAATGTGCCTGCGACGCAAACCTGTATGAACTGCCATAAAATCGTCGCCGCCAAAAGCGAAAAACTTTTGGCTGTCCGCGAAAGCTACGAGACCGGCAAACCGATTGAATGGGTGCGGGTTCACAAAGTACCGGACTTTGCCTACTTCAATCATAGCGCGCACGTGAATGTCGGCGTCGGCTGTTCGTCGTGCCACGGCAACATTGCGCAGATGGAAGTCGTTGCGCAAGCTCAACCGCTCTCGATGGGTTGGTGCTTGGACTGCCATCGCAATCCCGACATGGCCTTGCGCCCGAAAGATAAAGTTACCGCGATGGACTGGACGCCGGGACAAGACCTGCCGGGCGAAGGCACGCCGGAACAAAAGCAACTGCGGTTTGCCGCTGCGGTGAAACTTGAGAAGCACATCAATCCGCCGGTGAATTGTTCGGGTTGCCACCGTTAAAAAAAATGTAGCCAATCATCGCAGTTATCGCACGGGAACACACGGGCATTTTCAAAAACCAATCGTCGCCACGAACCACACTTGCACGCCAAATAAATGAAACGCAACCACTTCGCAGATCAACCCGAACGCCCGTTGAACGCCGCCGAACCGAACGGCAAACAATACTGGCGCAGTTTGGATCAACTTTCCGAGACTGAAGAAGCCAAGCAATTCGCCACGCGTGAGTTTCAAGACGGCGCGGCGGAACTGACGACCGAACTCGCCAATCCACTCACGCGCCGCTCGTTCCTTTCGATCATGGGCGCATCGATGGCACTTGCGGGATTGACGGGCTGCCGCCGCCCGGTCGAAAAAATTATTCCCTACGTCAATCAGCCGGAGAATATCACGCTCGGCGTCGCCCAGCAATACGCGACGACGATCACGTTCGGCACGAGTGCCTACGGCCTCATTGTTGAAAGCCACGAAGGGCGTCCGACGAAAATCGAAGGCAACCCGCTGCATCCTTCATCGCTTGGGGCGGCGAGCACGTTTGTTCAAGCCTCATTGCTCAATCTGTATGATCCCGACCGCTCGCGGAATGTAGAGCGGCGCGGCTCCGCGCAATCATCGAGTGAGTTCACAAAATTCTGGCAATCATTGCGCAGTGAGTTTATACAGAACGGCGGCGAAGGTTTGGCCGTCATCGTTGAACCCTTTTCCGCCCCGACCGAATCGCGGTTGATGAATGAATTCAAAGCCGCATACCCGAAAGCGACCATCGTGGCTTACGAATCCATCAGCGATGAAAATATCTACGAAGGGATGCGACTTGCATCGGGCGCGGCCAAGGCTACGCAGCCCGTCTACCGGTTCGATAAAGCCAAAGTCATTCTTTCGCTCGATCACGATTTCGTGCAGATGGACAGCGAAAGCATCAAACATGCCCGCGGCTTCATTGATGGCCGCAGGGTAACATCTGAGGCCGGTGAAATGAACCGGCTCTATGTCGTTGAAAGCACTTACACGCTCACGGGTGGCATGGCCGATCACCGGCTTCGAATGCAGAGCGGACAAATCGCAAAGTTTGCGATGGCGGTTGCGACAGAGTTGGGTTTGAGCGGCGCGGCCGTGCCTTCGGGTCTCAGTGAAAAAGAAATCAAGTGGGTCAAAGCCATTGCGAAGGATTTGACATCGCAGCGCGGGGCGGGACTTGTGGTGGCCGGTCGCCGTCAGCCTGCGGAAGTGCATGCGCTCACGGCTTTGATTAACAATTTTCTCGGCAACACCGGCACGACGATGTTCAACGGGTTGCTCGACGAGGCAATGATCTCAAACCGCACTGCGCTCGCGGAACTGACAACCGCAATGGCAGGCGGACGCATCAAAGCCTTGTTTATGCTCGGCGGCAATCCGGTCTATAATGCACCATCTGATTTGAATTTTGCCGAAGCGTTGAAGAAAGTGCAACACACCGTGCACCTGAGCACGCACCGCGACGAAACTTCGCGCGTGGCCGAATGGCATTTGCCGGTCTCCACTTTCCTCGAACATTGGGGCGACGCAAAGTCGGTTGACGGCACGCTTTCGGTTGTGCAGCCGCTCATCGAGCCGATGTTCAACGACGGCGCAAGTGTCAATCAACACAGCGTCATTGAAATGTTGCACTTGCTCACCACCGGCCTTGAATCTCGCGGCTACGAACTCGTTCGCAAAACATGGCAACGCATCTTGACGAGTGACTTCGAAACCAAGTGGCGCAAATTGCTCCACGACGGTGTGTTCAAAGATGATTTCGGTTTGCCCGCAAACACCGTTGCCTTCACCACGGAATCGCCGGACAGTTTGCGTCCCGCCGCATCAGGTAGTGGTGGGGATGTTACCTTTGGAAACCCGATCACTGGTGGTGGTCGTGGCGCAAAACCGCGTGGCCGTTCAGGAACAGATAAAAAAATAACCGAGCAAAGTGTAGCGGCTACGGAAACGGCAAAGCCCGCTTTCAGTGGCTCAGTTGCATCGCTTGCGCAAAGCAAGGTGTTCAGTGCGGCGGCGGCGGATGCGAAAAATTTGGAAGTCGTCTTCATCGCTTCGCCCAACATGAACGGCGGTGAATTTGCCAACAATGCGTGGATGCAGGAACTGCCGGACTCCATCACCAAACTCACGTGGGACAATGCCGCATTAATAAGCATGCGCACTGCATCGGAACTCGGTGTGAAGAATGAAGATGTGATTTCAATTAAAGTACAAGGCCGCGAATTGGAAATGCCCGTGTGGGTGCTGCCCGGCCACGCCGATTTCTCCATCACACTCGCACTCGGCTATGGCCGCAAAGACCTTGGCCGCGTTGCCAAAGAAGCCGGGTTCAACGTCTATCCGCTACGGACTCTCTCGGCAATGGGATTTACGGGCGGCACGACTGCAACGAAAACCGGCAGAACCTACAAACTCGCCACCACGCAAGAACACGGCTCGATGGAAGGTCGTCCGCTCGTGCGCGAGGCGTCGTTTGAAGAATACAAAGCGCACCCTGATTTTGTTGATGAACTCACCACCGAACATCCGCCGTTGAAATCACTATGGGATGAGCCGCAATACACCGCCGGAAATCAATGGGGCATGTCGATTGACCTCAACGCCTGCACGGGTTGCAACGCCTGTGCGGTCGCGTGTCAAAGCGAAAACAACATCGCCGTCATCGGCAAAGAACAAGTCGGACGCGGACGCGAGATGCACTGGCTCAGAATGGATCGATACTTCGAGGGCGACACTGAAGGCAAAAAGCCGGAAGAGTTGAAGTTGGAGGAGATGATGAAGTTCGAAGATTTGGTCGAGATGGTGCATCAGCCGATGGCGTGTCAGCATTGCGAGAACGCACCATGCGAGCAAGTTTGTCCCGTCGCCGCAACGGTGCATGATCAGGAAGGCTTGAACACGATGATCTACAACCGCTGCATCGGCACGAAGTATTGCGCCAACAACTGCCCGTACAAAGTCCGCCGGTTCAACTTCTTTAACTATACGAACGACAACGATGTGTGGGGTGGCGACATTCCTGAAATCGTCAAGATGGCGCAGAACCCAGATGTTACGGTTCGCTCCCGCGGCGTGATGGAAAAGTGCACCTACTGCGTGCAGCGCATCCGTGAAGGCGAACAAGGCGCGAAACTCGCAGGCCGCGACTTGCGCGATGGCGACGTCGTATCGGCGTGTCAACAAACTTGCCCCACGGGCGCGATTGTGTTCGGAAATATTTTAGACCCGAACAGCAAAGTCTCGCAACTCAAAAAACAGAACCGCACTTACGCCGTGCTGGAAGAGTTGAACGTCAAACCGCGCACGACCTATTTGGCGAAACTGCGCAACCCGAATCCTGAACTTGAACCATCAGCGTCCGCAGGAAAAAACGAAGCGGCGCATTAATCACACACGAACATTAATAACTGAAATAAATTAAATCCATGTTTAAAAAATCCGATATTTTCTTTTTGAGTGCTACTTTAATTTCGTTTCTCTTCGCAACATATGTATTCTTTACCAACGCGGATAAAACCGTCGCCGTCTTTATCGGGCTTTGGATTCCATCGATTTTAGCGCTGGGCATTTACTTCCGCACGTTGTTTGCGGAAGAAAGAAAATAAGATCGCGCCTCCGGCAGAACAATCAACATTATAACGGCTGCGCTGGTGTTGGAGCAGCCTTCCTGAACTTCCAATTCAGGATTCCAACTTTGACAGAAAAAGAAATCAACAAACATAAAAAACCAATCAACACTTTTAGGAGACCGTCAGCCATGAATGATCAAGTTGTCTTCCTCGTCGGTTTATTCGTTACGCTGTTGCTGTTCTTGGGCGTGAGTTTCACGATTCTCGAGTTTCGCAAAATGGCCAAGAACCCGACGAAGTATAAGCGTCCTACGGATGAAGATGATGACGAGTGAATTGCCATGAACGGGGCACCGCATCATCATTTGCCCAAGAGTTTTCGATTAGAAATTTAATTTTACGACGACCATGAAAACATCAGCAACCCCCGGCGGCACGGCGGCGACGCTTGCGGACAAGAACGGCAACGCACGCACGTGGCATGAGCCTGAGATTATCACGGGCAATCAAACTTTTGCCAGCATCACCGAAAAGATTGCGAGCATCAACGAAGGCAAAACGCCGACGGGCTGGTACATCGCCTTCGGCGTTGCGGCTTTTTTTGCCGTCGCGCTCTTTGCGCAAATCGGCTGGCTGTTTTGGAAAGGCATCGGCATTTGGGGATTGAACCAAACGATCTTTTGGGCGTGGGACATTACGAACTTCGTCTTCTGGGTCGGCATCGGCCACGCAGGCACGCTGATTTCCGCCGTGCTGTTTCTCTTCCGGCAAAAGTGGCGGACGAGCATCAACCGCTTCGCCGAAGCGATGACGATTTTCGCCGTCATCTGTGCGTTGCTTTTCCCGACGATTCACGTCGGACGCATCTGGGTGATCTACTGGATTCTGCCGTTTCCCAACTCGATGGAAATGTGGCCGAACTTTCGCAGCCCGCTGCTTTGGGATGTGTTCGCGGTTACGACTTACTTTACTGTCTCACTGATGTTTTGGTTCGTCGGCCTCGTGCCCGATCTGGCTACGCTCCGCGACCGCGCGGTGCCCGGTTCATTGCGCCAAAAAGTACTCGCGCTCTTTTCGCTCGGTTGGCGCGGCGGCAATAAGCAGTGGAAGCACTACGAGAAAGCGTACTTGCTGCTCGCCGGAATTTCAACGCCGCTCGTGCTTTCGGTGCACACCATCGTCAGTATGGACTTTGCAACGAGCATCATTCCGGGTTGGCACACAACGATTTTCCCGCCGTACTTCGTCGCCGGTGCGATCTTCTCCGGCTTTGCGATGGTGATGACGCTGGGTCTTGTGGCGCGAAAAGTCTACGGCCTCGAAAACTTCCTGACGATGAATCATCTTGAAAACATGAACAAGATTATTCTTGTTACGGGCACGATGGTCGGCTACGCATATGGCTGCGAGTTCTTTATCGCATGGTATAGCGGCAATGAATACGAGCGGTTCGCGTTTATCAACCGGGCGTTCGGGCCGTATTGGTGGGCGTATTGGTCGATGATTTCCTGCAACGTGATTTCGCCGCAACTCTTTTGGTCGAAGCGCATCCGCACCAGCATTCCGGCAATGTTCGTGATTTCGATCTTCGTCAATATCGGCATGTGGTTTGAGCGGTTCGTCATTACGGTTACGTCGCTTTCGCGCGATTACTTGCCGTCGGCGTGGAAGTATTTCAGCCCGTCCATTTTTGACATCGGCATGTTCATCGGTTCGTTCGGATTGTTCTTCACGCTGTTCTTGCTCTTCATCCGCCACCTGCCGATGATTGCGATTTCGGAAGTCAAAGGCGTATTGCCGCAAGCCGATCCGCATTGGTATCATCAAGATGATCACGGTGCAAACGGCCACAGTGTCAATGGCGGCAACGGACACGGGACACACAAGAACGGTAACGGACAGAAAGAAGAAGAACTCGCCGTCAAAAACGGCAACGGTAACGGCCACTAAAATTTTTCATAAGGAAATAATTGCCATGACGGAAACGGGCACGACGGGAAATATTGCTCAGGAAGAACTTCAAACTTCGGGCGAAACTAAAGCGGAATTGCTCGCGCGTCCCGAAGGGATGCTCGCCGAGTTTGCCAATCCCGCCGAACTTTTGCACGCGGCGGAAAAACTGCGCGACGCCGGATACAAACGCTTCGATTGCCACTCGCCCTTTCCGATTCACGGTATGGATGAAGCGATGGGCCTTGCGCCGTCGTTTCTCGGCTGGGTCGTGGCGGCGATGGGCATCACGGGCGGCTCGCTCGGATTGATTATGCAATGGTGGATGAGCACGATTGATTATCCGCTCGTCATTTCCGGCAAACCTTATTTCAGTTATCAAGCCTACGTGCCGGTAACGTTCGAACTCACGATTTTACTTGCTGCATTTGGCGCGGTGTTCGGAATGTTCATCATCAACCGGTTGCCGCGCTATCATCATCCGGTATTTCACAGCGACCGTTTCGCCAAAGTAACCGACGATGGTTTCTTCGTCAGCGTGCTTCGCGGCAGCAAGAAGTTTAATGTTGAGAAAACTAAACAATTTTTGGAATCCATCGGCGGCAAAAATGTTGAGGTGCTCCGAGGCTACTGATCTTTCAGATGTTGCGATTGAACGTAGAGGCGAGGCATGCCTCGCCCCTACAATGCGCCGCGAAATGCAGATTCTTCGCTCTGCTCAGAATGACAGAAGAAAAAACGAATTGAAAAGATGAAACCCATTACTTTTTTTATATCCACACTGGCCGTAGCCGCAGTATTGACGGGCTGTCAGGGTGGTTACTCGAAGAACCCGCCGATTCGCGTGCACCAGAACATGGAAACGCAGCCGAAATACAAACCGCAAGCGCAAGGCAAAGCCCTTTCGGACGGCGGCGTGTATAAAACCACTTCAACGATGCAAGCCCCGGTCGCGGGAACGGTTGCGCGCGGCGAACAGCGTTCCGATTATGAATACTACAACGGCATGTCGGAACAGGGCGACACGGTGCAAATCAATCCGGTAGCGATCACACCGGAGCTGCTCGCGCGCGGCGGCGAGCGATACACGATTTATTGCGCGCCGTGCCATGGCGGCGCGGGCAACGGCGGCGGTATTATGGTTGAGCACGGCTATGTCAAACCACCGACCTATCACGATACCCGTCTGCGCACCGAACGCGACGGACATATTTTCACCGTCATCTCGAACGGCATTCGAAACATGCAGGGCTACAAAACGCAAATTCCGGTGGCCGACCGCTGGGCGATTGTCAGTTACGTCCGTGTGCTGCAGCGCAGCCAAAACGCCGTCGCCACCGATGTGCCCGAAGACAAACGCGAATCGCTTAAGTAAAATCAGGTAAAGCCGCGAAACATTCAATTGCTTTCTTCCAAGAACCGCAACCGCTCAATCATGCAACTCAACAGTCAAACTTATCGGCTTTCAGATACAGGTAAAGTCGGCACGATGGCTCTCGCCGTCGGGGTAATCGGTATCGTCGGTTGCGCGGCAGGCTTTTATGTCGACCGTACGCATTTCTTTCACGCCTATCTCGTGGCCTTCGTCTTTTGGGTTACGCTTGGGCTGGGCGGATTATTTTTTACGATGCTGCATCACTTGGTCGGCGCCGACTGGAGCGTCGTCGTGCGCCGCATCTCGGAATGTTTGATGATCACGCTCCCTTTGATGGCGATTCTTTTTATTCCGATTGCACTTGGGATGCACGAGTTGTATCACTGGAGTCATGCGGGCGTAGCGGATCACGATGTACTGCTCAAGGCCAAAGCCCCGTGGCTCAACACCGGTTGGTTTTTTATTCGCGCGGGAATTTATTTTTCGATCTGGTCGGTGCTGGCGTGGATGCTCTACAATGCGTCCATCAAGCAAGACCTCAGTTACGATGAATCGCGCGCTCAAACCATGCAACGCATCAGCGCGCCCGGAATGCTGGTCTTCGCACTCTCGATTACCTTCGCTTCATATGACTGGTTGATGTCGCTCGACCCGCATTGGTATTCAACCATTTTCGGCGTTTATGTTTTCGCCGGAAGTTTTCTGGCGGTGCTGAGTTTTCTCGCCGTCATCGCGCTGTCGCTGCGGACGCAAGGCGTACTCGCCGATACGATTCGCTTGGGACATTACGCCGATCTCGGCAAACTCATTTTCGGCTTCACGGTCTTTTGGGCATACATCGCGTTCTCGCAATACTTCCTGATTTGGTACGGCAACATTCCCGAAGAAACGATTTGGTATCAACATCGCTGGGACGGCTCGTGGAAATACGTGAGTTTGTTTCTCGCCGCGGGGCACTTCCTCGTGCCGTTCGTCGTGCTGATTACGCGCGAGGCGAAACGCAATTTGTTCGTGCTCCGCGCGGCGGCGATCTGGGTGCTTTTCATGCATTGGATTGATTTGTATTGGCTCGTGCTGCCGAACATGCCGCACGCCGAAGGCGCGGCGGGCGTCCATTTTTCATGGATCGATGCGGCGGCAATGCTGGCGGTAGGCGGCGTGTTCTTCTGGTTTTTCTGGCAACGCTTTACCGCCAATGCGATTGTGCCCGTCAGCGACCCGCGTTTGGAGGTCTCGATTCGCTACACGAATGCGTGATTGCGCCAAGATTTTTATTCAAATGTTGAACTTAAAAAACATGCGCCTTCGCCCGTCTCTCTTTGTACTGCTCCTGCTGACGATGCTTTCAAGCGGCTGCACGGCGACGCGCCTGACGGATGTGTGGCGCGATACTTCCTACAATTCCGGCACATTGAAAAACGTGTTGGTGATTGCCATCAAGAAAGATCAAACGCGGCGGCGGGTGTGGGAAGAAGCCTTTGTTGCCGCGCTTTCGAAAGAAGGCGTAACTGCAACCGCGTCTTACAAACTTTTTCCGAACGCGATGCCGGATACCAACGAAGTGCGCGCAACGGTGCGCCAGAACGGTTATGACGGTGTGGTGGTAACGAATCGACTCTCGCAGGAAATCCGCCAAACCTATGTGCCGTCGTCGGTGCAGGTTGTGCCGGTCGTGAGGTACAGTTGGTTTTACAACACCTATTACACGGCAAACCGCTATGTCGAGACGCCCGGCTATACGGAGAATGAAAAAATCGTCCGCTACGAAACGCATGTCTGGGAGGCGAAAGAAGATGGCCGTTTGATTTGGTCGGCTGTCAGTGAAACGCCCGATCCCAGTTCGGCGCAGGCCTTCAGCACGGATTTAACCGCCGCGATTGTCCCTGAATTGGTGAAGGTTGGAATTTTACCGTAACCCTTACCCATGGCACCGGCAATGTGGCGTCCCCTTTGCCGAAGGGAAGCCGAAGGAGAATTGTTGCCGGAAAGCAACAAGGGCTTGAACAAATAATAAGCAACTGCGATGAGCGAAGAAAAAGGAATGGAGAAAGAAAAGGTCGTCGTCTTGCCGCCGGTTACAGTGGCTGATGAAGGCTTCGAGCGCGAGGAAGTTAAAGGCGGCAAGGTTGTCGGGCTGACGCTTTTGGTGATTGCATCGTTGGCAATTATTCTGCTGCTGCTCAACGAGTATTTTAACTCCGCCAAAGAAAACCGCTACACTCGATCCGTTCTGGTGCCGGAATCTTTGACGATCCGCGATGTGCGGGCGCGCGATGCCGAAATTACCGGCGCGTATAAAGTGCTCGATGGTAAGAACGGCGTCTATCAAATTCCCGTCAGCCGCGCGATGGAACTCGTCGCTGCCGAAGCCTTTACAAACAAAGGTAAGCGGATTCAAACCGGCAAAGAAACCGGAACGGTTGCACCGGCGGCGGCATCAACGCCCGGCGCAACACCCGCGACATCCGCACCAACCACCACGCAAGGTGCAGCGGCCACGCCCGCCGCGCCGGATTCGGCAAAAGGCACCGCGGCAAAACCGGCGGCTTCCGGCAAAACAAAATCTTCATCGCAAAAAAAGAAACCCGCTCCGGCGCAAAAGTAAATTTGTTACGCCGCTGCTCTGTTGGCCGTGATTGATTACCGAAAAGATAAAGATGAAATCCACGAAGTTTTTTTTGCTGTTCTGTTTTTCAATGCTGTTCGCCTCACGCTTTGATGTGCTCAACGCGCAAGTCGTGCGGGACAGTGTGCCGGAACTGGGCGGCGTCGGCGTAACAGAACATTTGGGCGCGACGATTCCGCTTGATTTAAAGTTCAAAGATGAAAACGGGCGAGAGGTCAAACTTGCGAACTACTTTAGCAAGGGTCTCAACGGGCGGCCCGTACTTTTAACGCTGGCCTACTATCGCTGTCCGATGCTCTGCACGCTCGTCTTGAACGGTGTTTGCAACGGGGCAAAAGAATTGTCGCTCGTCGCCGGTCGAGACTTTGATATTGTAACCGTCAGCATCGACCCGCGCGAGGATGCAGCGTTGGCGAAGGAAAAGAAGGAAAGATATGTTGAAGCATATGGCAAGCCCGAAGCGGCAACCGGCTGGACGTTTTTGACGGGCGACGAAAAAGAGATTCAATCGCTCGCCAAGGCCGTCGGGTTCGGATACAAATACATTGAAGAACGCGACGACTTCGCGCATCCGGCAGTCTCGTATATCCTGATGCCGGACGGAAAAATTTCGCGGTATCTCTACGGCATCGAGTTCAAGCCGAATGATTTAAAACTTGCGTTGCTCGAAGCCGGAAACGGAAAGATCGGCAACACGATTGACCGCATTATCCTTTACTGCTATCACTACGATCCGAACGCGAAAGGCTATGTCGTGATGGCGGGCAATGTGATGAAAGTCGGCGGCGTGATGACCTTTATTGCGCTTTCGCTGTTCCTCGCCTCGTTCTGGGTAAAAGAACGCTTTACCGAAGACGCGAAAACAACGGTCTGAATTTTTAACCTCTGATACGATTATGAATCCCAACGGAACTTTGTTCATGCCGCCGCAAGCCTCAACGAGCGCGGCGGATGTCGATGGACTTTTCTACTTCATTTACTACGCATCGATTTTGTTTTTCCTGCTCGTCGTCGGTGTCTCCGGCTACTTCGCATATGTGTATCGCCGCCAAGGCGCGCCGAAATTCACGAGCGGCATCGCACACAACGTGCAGTTGGAATTTACTTGGACGGTGATTCCGACGATGCTCGTCTTTCTCGTCTTCGTCTGGGGTTTCGGCTCATACCTCAACAACAGCGTCGCCCCGAAAGACGCGCTGCAAATCAAAGTTACCGGACAAAAATGGTTTTGGGCGTTTGATTATCCGGGCGGCTCAAACAGCGTCGATACTTTGGTGGTGCCCGCCGGAAAGCCGGTGCAACTCACGATGTCTTCCACCGACGTCATTCACTCGTTCTATGTGCCCGACTTCCGCATGAAGCAAGACGTCGTGCCGAACCGGTATTCGCTGCTGTGGTTCGAAGCCCCAAACGAAGGCGTCTATACACTGTTCTGCACCGAATACTGCGGCGCGGTTACCGATACGACCGAAGCGACTTGGAAGGCTGACGGCCAAGCCAAAAGCGCGAACAAGTTCAAGCAAAAAGGCCACTTCAATATGGGCGGCGTGGTGAAGGTCGTCAGCACGCGGCAGTATGAAGCGTTCTTGGAATCAAGCAACAAAATGGGCGAAGGCATTTCGCTGGAAGTTTACGGCGAGCAACTCTACAACTCGAAGCAATGTGCGACTTGCCACAGCGTCAATGGCAGTGCGGGCAACGGGCCGACATGGAAAGGCATCTACGGCCGTCAGGAAAAAATATCGGATGGCACGAGCGTTAAGGCCGACGACAATTATATCCGCGAATCGATCTTGGAGCCGGGCGCGAAGGTCGTTGCCGGTTATCAAAACATCATGCCAACCTATCAAGGCCAGTTGAAGGACAAACAAATCGACGCGATCATCGCGTACATGAAAACCATCAAGTAGATATTCCATCGTTCATTTCGTAGGGGCGAGGCATGCCTCGCCCCTACAACGGTATCGCGAAGAACGACACGCAAAAAAAGAATTTGAATTACAAACATAGATTGCCATGAGTATTTACACCGAACCGATAAGGCAAACGCCTGCACCGACCGCGAGGCCAACCGTGCGGGTCAAACCTGTGATGCCGGAGCATCATTACCTCAACTCGCCGAAAGGCATCATGTCGTGGATTTACACCGTCGATCATAAACGGATCGGCCTGATGTATTTCTTCGCCATCATGATGTTCTTCACCATCGGCGGCATTTTCGCGTTGCTGCTGCGCACCGAACTGCTCCATCCCGAACGCGACTTTATGACCGCGCGAACCTACAACCAGTTCTTCACACTGCACGGCGCGATCATGGTGTTTCTCTTTATCATTCCGTCGATTCCAGCCGCGCTCGGCAATTTCGTGCTGCCGCTGATGATCGGCGCGAAGGACGTTGCGTTTCCGAAATTGAACCTCGCAAGCTGGTATGTGTATGTGGTCGGCTCGCTCTTCGCGGTGTTCTCGATTGTAACCGGCGGCGTTGAAACCGGCTGGACATTCTACACGCCCTACAGCACCACGACGAACGGCTCGGTGATTTCAATGACGCTCGGCGTTTTCATCTTAGGCTTCTCTTCCATCTTCACGGGCATCAACTTCATTGTAACCGTGCACAAACTGCGTGCGCCCGGTATGACCTTCTTCAAAATGCCGTTGATGGTTTGGGCACTCTACGCCACCGCGATCATTCAAGTCTTGGCGACGCCCGTGCTCGGTATTACGATGGTACTTCTGATTCTCGAACGCGCGCTCGGCATCGGTATTTTTGATCCGGCCATGGGCGGCGATCCGGTGCTGTATCAACACTTCTTCTGGTTCTACTCGCATCCGGCGGTCTACATTATGATCTTGCCGGGCATGGGCATTATCTCGGAATTGATTTCGGCGATGTCGCACAAGAAAATTTTCGGATATACACCGATTGCTTATTCAAGTCTCGGCATCGCGCTGATTTCGTTTCTGGTGTGGGGACACCACATGTTCACCAGCGGACAGTCCGAACTTTCCGCCACTATTTTTTCCTTCCTGACGTTTTTGGTCGGCATTCCTTCAGGCATTAAAGTCTTCAACTGGATGGCGACGCTCTACAAAGGCTCGATCAGTTTCGCCGCGCCAATGCTCTACACTTTGACCTTCATGTTCACCTTCACGATTGGCGGACTCACGGGAATTTTTCTCGGCGCACTCTCGGTCGACATTCATTTGCACGATACCTATTTCGTCGTCGCGCATTTTCACTATGTGATGATGGGCGGTACGGTGATGGCCTTTCTCGGCGGCATCCACTACTGGTGGCCAAAAATTTGGGGACGGATGTACGATGAATTTTGGGCGAAGATTGCCTGCGCGTTTGTATTCGTCGGCTTCAACATGACTTTCTTCACGCAGTTCATCTTGGGTTCAAAGGGAATGCCGCGTAGGTATTACAGTTACCTCGATCAGTATCAACCGCTGCACGGGTTTTCATCCATCGGTTCATACATCTTGGGCTTGGGCTTCGTCGTGATGGCGGTCTATCTCATTCACTCGATTCGCAACGGCAAGATTGCGGGCAAGAATCCATGGGGCGCATTGACGCTTGAATGGACGATTTCCTCGCCGCCGCCGACACACAACTTTGACGAAACGCCGAAACTCATTTACGGGGCTTACGACTACGACCGCGTGATGACCGATGGCGAGAACATCACCTTCAAAGATGTTACCACCGTCTCAAACGGCGATGATCACAATGGCAATGGCCACAACGGAAACGGATCGAAACGCGCGAAGATCGAAAATTAACGGCACCGTAGGGGCGAGGCATGCCTCGCCCTTACAACGACGATTCTGAAATTGTCCCAAATACAAAATGAAACCATGAACTCACCGGACACCGCGGAAACAGTCAGCGTGAAAACGGGCGACAACGATTCGCACGATCATAGTGCCGAAGGCCATGGAAATGGACATGGGCACGGCCCCGCGCATTTGCAGCATCACTTCACCGATTCCGAACAGCAAGCCGATTCCGCCAAACTCGGTATGTGGGTTTTTCTCGTTACGGAAATCCTGCTCTTCGGCGGTCTCTTCTGTTTCTACGCCATCTACCGTGCATGGAATCCTGAAATGTTTTACAACGCGCACAAAGTGCTCAATGTGCAATTGGGCGCGTTCAATACCGTCGTGCTGATTACGAGTTCGCTCACGATGGCACTCGCCATTCGTTCGGTGCAGATGAACAAAAACACGCAAGCCCTGATCAACATGGGCATCACGATTGCGCTCGCGGGCGTGTTTTTGGTCGTCAAGTATTTTGAATACGAACATAAATTTCATGAAGGCCAGTTACCGGGCCGGTGGTATTCTTACGAAGGGCTGCAAGGCACGAACCCGCACATTTTTTTCAGCATTTATTTCGCAGCGACGGGATTGCACGCCATTCACATCATTCTCGGTATGTCGTTCATTGCTTGGGTCATGGTGCGGACGGCGAAGCAGGAGTTCTCAAGCATCTATTACACGCCGGTTGAAATGGCGGGTCTGTATTGGCACTTGGTCGATTTGATCTGGATTTATCTTTTCCCGTTGCTCTATCTTATCGGATGATTCACGATGGCTACGCAAGTTGCTTCGCCGCCAGTCTATCGGCGACTGTTCAATGTGGATGATTACTACCGTATGGCGGAAGTGGGCATCTTCGCGCCGGGTGAACGGCGGCTGGAGTTAATTGAAGGTGAAATTTTCAAGATGAGTCCCATCGGAACGAAACATGCGTCGTGCATCACAAGGCTAACGGCGATTTTCGGAGACGGATTAAAAGACGCGGCGCAAGTCAGCATCCAAAATCCCGTCCGCCTCGATGATCTGTCCGAACCGGAGCCGGACGTGATGCTACTTAAGCCGCGCAAAGATTTTTATAGCGAGGCGCATCCGTCGCCCACCGATGTCTTGCTCTTGATCGAAGTCTCCGATACAACGCTTTACTACGACCGCAAAGTAAAACTTCCGCTCTACGCTCGCTCTGGAATTGCCGAAGTCTGGATTGTGAATCTGAAAAAGAAAGTGGTGGAACTCTACCGCAAACCGAAGCACGGCAAATATCAAGAAGCCAAAACCGCAACCGCGAAAGAAATGTTGAAACCGCAATTGGTGAATCTTTCTATCGCCGTCAAAGAAATTTTAGGATAAAACAAATGGCACTTCCGACAGTTTCATCAACGCCGCACCGCGCCGCCGCACACACCGATTCACATAGCAACGGGCACGGCGAAGCGCACGTGCATATCACACCGCTTTGGGTATATCTCGCCATCGGCGGCACGTTGCTGGCACTGACGGCGATTACAGTCGGGGTCGCAGGTATCAACTTCGGCGGCGGTTGGAACTTGGTGATTGCGATGATCGTTGCAACCGTCAAGGCGTCGCTGGTAGCGTTCTACTTCATGCACTTGAAGTACGACAAAAAAATCTACACGATTTTCTTTTTCTCCGCAATTTTGTTTCTCGCCATCTTCATTGTCTTTACGATGTTCGATACGCTCAACCGCGGCGCGATCTACGAGCAAAAAGCCAAGGAAGGCGCGGCGGTTACCGATCCGAAAATGAAAAGTTTTTATGATAGGCTCAAGCAAAACCCAACATCCTCCCGCACCGGCGGACACGCCAATAAAGCAGATCACAATCAGCAAGGACAACCGGCCCAACAAGGAAAACAAGTTGACCCCGCCAGCACTACCGTTCCCGCAAACAAACCTCACTAATACTGTTCCAATTGCGACCGCCGCATCATTCCGGCGGTTCGCGGTGATGACGACCTTCGCTACTTATTTCCTCATCTTTCTCGGCGGGCTTGTCCGCGTTTCCGGCGCCGGACTCGGTTGTCCCGATTGGCCGCGCTGCTACGGCCTTTGGATTCCGCCAACCGACATCAGCCAAATAGACCCCGCCAAACTGCCCGTGGGTTTCGATGTGAGTTCGTTCAATCCCGTGCTGACATGGATCGAATACATCAACCGGCTCGTCGGCGTCGTCATTGGTTTTTTGATTTTGGGTATGGCGATGCTCGCACTGAAAAATTTCCGCAAACATCCGAAAGTCCTTGTCCCGTCGCTTGCGGCGGCGGTACTCGTCGCGTTCCAAGGGTGGTTCGGCAGCATTGTTGTCAAGTATCAATTGAAGCCGATTGCGGTTACGGTGCACTTGCTCATCGCGCTCGTCATCATCAGCATTTTAATTTACGCGGCGTTGCAAGCCTACTTTTTGGAGCAACCGGAATCAGAGCAGAAGGCGGTGTATCCAAAGAAGTCGCATTGGATTTTAGGATTGTGGGTCGCAACGATTTTGCAAGTCGTGATGGGCACGGTCGTACGGGCGGTGCTCGAGGGGCTGCGCGAAACAATGCCGCTTGCAACAGAGTTTGAATGGATGGAGAGTGCTCGCGCGGTTGGCATTCTGCACGGCGTGTTCGGCGTTGGCGTTGCGGCGTCCGCGGGTTTTATATGTTATCGCCTGCTCAAAGAAAGCGTGCCGTCGCCATTGGTGCGCCGCAGTTTATTGGCCATGATGGCCTTAATGCTTTCGCAAGTGTTGCTCGGCCACGCACTCGTCTTCATCGGGATGCCCGCGCTTCTACAAGTGTTTCACCAATGGGTCGCAAGTTTACAAATCGGACTTTTGTTAATCGTCTACTCCGTTTTGAAACAAGCTGCGCCCAACGCCCAACCCTATTTAAAATCTCAAACCGCGTAGGTTTTAATGCAAAATAAATATCTCTTCCGCACGCTGATGTGGGGATCGCTCGCAGTCGTCATCCTTGCGGGGCTAACCATTTTCACGATTGAAAAAGCAAATTCCTCACGCGCGGCAATTCCCGTCATCAGCCGCCTGCCGGAATTTTCGTTCACCGAACGCAGCGGCAAGCCGTTCGGCCTCGCAGACTTGAAAGGCAAACTCACCGTCGCTGATTTTATTTTCACCGATTGTCCGGGCGCGTGTCCGGTGATGAGCGAGAAGATGTCGGAACTTTACAAACTCTACACGTCGGATGCCGAGCGCGGCGATAAAGTTCAGTTCGTCTCGATTACCGTCGATCCCGAAACCGATTCGCTCGAGGTGTTGCAGGAATACGCGAAGCGGTACAACGCGGGTAATCAGTGGTTTTTTCTGCGCGGTGAGTTAGCGGAAGTCATCAAACTTTCGGAGCAAGGGTTTAAGATTCCCGCAGCGGATTTGCCGAGCGGCCACAGCACCAAGTTTATTCTCATCGATGAAGATGCCCAAGTACGCGGCTACTACAGTCCCAATACCAAAGAAGGATTAGCCCTTTTGAAAACGCATCTACGCGAACTCGCTTTGGAGGAAAAGAAATGATGCAGCAAGGTTTGCCTTCATCGCCTTCTGAATCAACGGGCGGTTTGAAAGCCTGGAGCGAACAAACTTTATCGCTGGTGATTTACGCGCTGACGATTACGGTCGTTGCGCTCGTCATGTTCCTTGCCACGTTCCCGCAAATACTTGCGGTCGGCAAAATCAACGTCTCTTATCTGCCGAAACTCAACGCGTTTATCAACGGCGCGTGTTCGGTGCTGCTCATGCTCGGATATGTGAGTATCCGGCAGCGCAATTTCAAAATACATCGGGTGTTGATGCTCGCTACGTTTTTTCTTTCAAGTCTTTTTCTCATCTCATATGTTTTTTATCACTCTCAGGCACCGGCAACGAAGTTCGGCGGCGCGGGCGCAATCCGCACCGTCTATTTTACAATTTTGATTTCGCACATCATTCTGGCCGCGCTCATTGTGCCGCTCGCGCTCTTTACGATTGTGCGCTCGTGGCGCGGCGAGTTCGAGAAGCATAAAAAAATCGCGCGATGGACGCTGCCGATCTGGCTCTACGTTACCCTCACCGGCGTCATCGTCTATCTAATGATCTCGCCTTACTACCCTTCCTAAGATTTCCCCGCCGAAATATTTCCACCGTGATACTTTTGCGACACGCCTAAGCGACTTTGCAGCGTAACCACTTAATACACGCTGAAAAAATGTCGCTCCCGCATACTTCAAAAAAACATCTCATGGCGTTCATCGCCGCTGCAATGCTGTTGCAAGTCAATGTAACCGATGCGATCTGCGGCGGGGCTTGGACGCGCGAACAAGGAAAATTTTATTTGAAGACGAGCATCTTCACGTTGCGCTCAAACCTTTACGCCACGCTCAATGGGGAAGAAATTGAAAGTGCGGACTTCCAATTGTTCGGCGCGCTGCTCTACGGCGAATACGGTCTGACGAATGCACTTACGGCGACGGTCAATTTTCCCGTGCTCAAAAGCTTGGGGTTCAATACGACGGAAACCAAAACCGGCATCGGCGATCTGGCGATTGACTTCAAGTATCAACTGGTGAGCGGAGACTTTCCTGTGGCCATCGGACTCGGCATCGAGTTGCCGACGGGCGATGAGAAAGGGTTCGGATTCGTCAACGGCTCGGATCAAAAAAGTTATCTCGTGCTGCCGACGGGCGACGGCGAAACCAATCTTTGGGTGCGGGCATTTGCTTCGCATTCGTTCTATCCGGTTGCGGCATATCTCTCGGTTGATGCGGGATACAATTTCCGCACGCAGAACTTCGATTCGAAGTTCACCGACCAATTTGAGTTCGGCGCGGAAGGCGGATATAAAATTGCGGGCACCGTTTGGATCAAAGCTGCGTTGCGCAGCCTCGCTCCGGCACGCACGCCGAATGCCACCGCCGGGGCATCGTTTCTTTATGGCGAAGGGGTACAATCCCTCTCGGCCATATTCGGTGCGGCGATAGAAGTCGCACCGCATTTTAACCTTTCCGCCGAAGTCTCGCAGCCTTTCGGCTCGCTTAAAAATTTGTATCGCGGCACAACCTTCGCCGTCGGTTTGGCTTTTGAGAATTAGCAACGAACAAAAAGCAACGAATGAAAAAGGAGTATCTGATGAAAAAGTATTTTGTCTTTGTAGCTGCAATGATCATCGGCGCCATCGCCGGTTGCAAGAGTGAGTTTCCCGTCATTGCCGAGCCGCCAAATCCCGCAACCGCGCTCCGGCTTACAATGGCGCCGTCGTCGCTCGTTGCAGGCAGTACGTTTTCATTGACCGTCGAAGCGATTCGTGCGGACGGCTCGATTGATGATACATACACCGGAAGCATCACCATCACACCGGTTTCGGGTGCCGCACAACTCAGCGGTACCCTTGTCAGAAACGCCGTCGGCGGCGTAGCAACGTTCAGCGACTTGGCGGTAAATCAGAACGGAACATGGGTGCTTTCCGCTGTCTCCGGCGTACTAACCGCCGCGACCACGCCCGCTATCACGGTAACGGCGGCAATGACCGGCGCGGCTACAAAACTCGGCATTGTCATTGTAACGACGCCCATCACCGTCGGACAAATTTTCACGCTCAAGATTCGCGCGCTGCGGGCGGACAATAGTGTAGATACGACTTACACGCAAAACATGTCGTTTAGCAAATTGAGCGGCGCGGGCGAGCTTTCCGGCACACTCACGCGCGCGGCCGTTAAAGGTGAAGCGCGGTTTGAAGATTTAAAGGTAGATGCAGCAGGAAATTATGTTGTTGGCGCATCATCAGATGCGTTGCCCACGGCGTCCAGCACCATCATGGCCAGTTTCGGCGAGACCGTCATTCGGCGCGGGACGTTTCAAAATCAGAACGGATACATAACGGAAGGTTCAGTTGAAATTATCCGGCTTGCCAACGGCAGTGAAGTATTACGAACCGGCAGCGATTTTCGGGTGAGCGGCGGATTGGGATCAATATCCATTTGGCTGGCAAAATCAAGCGGTCGCGTGCAACCGAGCAACACCGCCATCAATGTTAAACTCGGCACGCTCAATAACAGCACCGGATACGCGGGCGTGTATAATTTCGCGTTGCCCGCAAGCGGCATCTCAGACTTCACTCACGTCGTAACGTTCTGCGACGGTGCGAGTGTCAATTTCGGCTTCTCGCAACTGCAAACCGCACTCGCAAAGTCGCAGCCGTAAACCATTCAGAGCGTCGAAGGATTTGGAAATCATTCGTAAGGGCGAGGTCATCTCGCCCTTTTCTTTTCGAGTCGCGCCCGTATATTTCCGCATCACGAGTCCCGTTCAAAAACCTTTTCATATCAACGTTCATGCAAAAGAAAATTTTTCCCGGTGTGCCCCATGCGCTTAGTGTGCTGATGCTTTCGCTCGCTATCGCCGCGGGTTGCGGCGGCAACAAATCTTCTTCCGGCTCGGCTTCCGGCGGCGGCACGGCTACGGCCAAAGACAGCACCATCGTCATCGCTATCTCGAGCGACGCGGATAACTTGAACCCGCTCGTCGCCACATCCAAAGTCTCCGAGTTTATTATCAACTTGCTTTACCCAAGTCTTGCCAAGCCGTCGTTCGATACGGCGGTTGGTGTGCTCACTTACAAGCCATGGCTGGCTTCGTCGTGGAAACTTGCAACGGACGGCAAATCAATTACCTATACGCTGAAGAGCGGCGCGAAGTGGGACGACGGCACCGCGATCACTTCCGCCGACGTCAAATTCACCAACGAACTTATTGGTGATACCGCAACCCGCAGCGTGCTTCAAAACTATCTCGCGCCGCTTGTCGGTGCCGACAAAGGTGCGGTAGATTTTGCTAAAGCGATTCTGACGCCCGACGATTCGACGGTCATCTTTAATTTTTCACAACCGCTCTCGGAAGGCACCGCGCTCAATGCCACTTCGGTTTCCATTTTGCCGAAACATATTTGGGAGAAAGTCCCCCGCGCCGAAATGCGAACCGCCGCCGCTGGCGCTATGCCGGTCGGCGCAGGGCCGTATAAACTCTCGAAGTGGGAGCGGCAGCAGCAACTGGTGCTCGCCTCTAACGCCGCGTATTCATTGGGCACGGCGGGTGCGACACCGCGCGTCGTCTTTCAAGTCGTGCCCGATTACACTGTGAGATTAACGCAATTAAAAACGGGCGCGGTGGACGTGATCGGCGTGAAGGTCGAAGATATGGCCAACCTTGCGAAGGAAAACCCGGGAATTGAAGCCAAGCCCGTGCCGGGTACGACTTACACCTACGTCGGGTGGACGAACATCGATCCGCAGGCGTTCAAACAATCGAATGGCAAAACCGTGAAGCCGCATCCGCTTTTCGGATCGAAGAAAGTGCGTCAGGCATTGACATATGCGATTGACCGGCAATCCATTATGGATGGCTTTGTGGGACGCTACGGCACGGCGATGACCGCGCCCATTCCGCCGATTCTCAAGTGGGCGTATAATGATTCGCTGAAACCGTATCCGTTTGACGCCGCGAAAGCCAAAGCCATGCTTGCCGAAGAAGGTTGGGTAACGGGGCCGGACGGCATCTTGCAGAAAGGCGGTAAGAAATTTTCATTCGCCCTGACGGTCGACCGCAGCAGCAATTACGCCACAACCGTCATTCAACAAAACTTGAAAGATATCGGTATCGAATGCAAAATCGAACAAGCCGAACAAGTTGCATTCAATTCGAAACGCTTCGGGCACGAGTATGATGCGATTTACGCCGCGAATAATCCGTTGCCGGAAGTCGACCCCGCACCATTCTGGAGTTCAGACTTAAAGCAAAGCACTTACAACGATGTGGGTTTTCAGAACAAGCGCGTGGATGAATTGATTGCGCTCGGCGGCAAGGAAGCAAGCCGCGAAAAGGCTGCGCCGTATTGGAAAGAGTTTCAGCAGATTATTTACGACGAGCAGCCGTGCACGTTTCTTTATTGGCAAACGACGACCGTCTTCGGATTCAACCGGCGCATCGAGGGCGAGGAAGTCAATATCATTTCACCGTTCTATAACATCGAAGAGTGGCGGCTTGTGCCCGCAGGCGGCAAGCCCATCACGAAAAAATAATCTTCATCTTCGTAGGGGCGAGACATGTCTCGCCCTTGCTTTTCGATGTACGCAAAAAAAATTACTCGCTGCGCAAAGCATCGACGACCTTGAGGCGACTCGCACCAATCGCGGGCAACACGCCGCCGAGCAAACCCATCACCCACGCGAAGATCATCGAATTCAGAATGATTGCGGGCGAAAGGGAGAATCGAAATTCAGTTTCGGAGAATGAATCGAAGTTCGTGGTTGAAAAAGAAAGGAAGGATAAAAGCGTGGCGAGCAAGATGCCGATCAAGCCGCCGATGATGGCTATCGCCGAGGATTCCAGAATGAACGCGAGCACAATGTCTCCGCGACTGTAGCCGATGGCTTGCAAGGTGCCAATCTCGCGGGTACGTCCGGCGACGGCGGCGTACATCGTAATCATTGCGCCGATAACCGCGCCGGTGCTGAAAATAATCGAGACCATCAATCCCAACACGCCGATGAAGGTTGCCAGACCTTCGGATTGATCGGCGTAAAACTTTTTCTCGGATTTCACATCGACACGCAAACGATTGTCTTTTGCAATCTCCGCTTGGAAAGCAGCGAGCGCAGATTCGCTTGGGACGCGCGCGGTGAAAGACGAAAAACCGTCTCGGCGAAAGGCTTGCGAGACTTGAGCAATGTCGCCCCACATTTCAGAATCGAAGCCGGATTTGCCTGCATCGAACAGGCCGACAACCGTCCACTTACGCTGGGCAAAAGTAATGATGCTGCCGACTGCGATGTTTTCGAACATCCGCGCGGCGCCCGAACC
>JACMJS010000108.1 GCA_014380515.1 Chlorobiales bacterium | reverse complement strand
GGTGAAAGCGGTAAAATAGTAGATGTGCGCTCACGGTTCAATGACGGCGACGGCCACAGCGTAGTCGTGCGTGTGCGAAAGCGAGAGATGAATTTTTTTGCGCAGAAGTCCTTTGACTTTGCCGCGTACTTTCACCACCGGTTTGCCGAACTTGTCGTTCGAGATCTCGACCGAGTGAAATCCGAAGTCTTTGCTGATGCCCGTGCCGAGTGCCTTGCCGATGGCTTCCTTACACGCAAACCGTGCGGCGATGCTTTCAAACGGATTGGACTTCGAGAGGCAATACGCGATTTCGGAATCCGTGAGCACGCGCTCCAAAAACTTCCGGCCATACTTGGCGTGCGATAACTCAATGCGCGCAACTTCAATGATGTCAATGCCGATGTTCATTTCACAAGCGGAATGATCTTCATCGAAATATCCATCGCGGTTACGCTGTGCGTGAGCTCACCGACGGAAATAAAATCCACACCCGTTTCGGCAATCCGTCGCACCGTTTTCAGATTCACGCCGCCGGAAGCTTCCAATAAAATTTGCGGGTTTATCGACCTCGCGGTTGCAACCGCTTTACGTAACTCGGCGGGTGAAAAGTTATCGATGAGAATGATTTCCGGCGTTGCGGCCACGGCCTCGCGTAGTTCCCCCAGCGAACGCACTTCGACTTCGATTCGAACTTTCAAATTCTTTTTTTTGCGATACGCTTTTCCCTGAGCAATGGCTTCGCTGATGCCGCCCGCCGCATCGACATGGTTGTCTTTGATGAGCATCAGATCATAGAGGCCGAAGCGGTGATTCGTACCGCCGCCAAGCTTCACGGCTTCCTTATCAAAGAGCCGCAATGCCGGTGCGGTTTTGCGCGTATCCAAAATTTTCGCCTGCGTGCCTTCCACGGCTTCGGTGAATTCCCGCGTCCTTGTTGCGATGCCCGACATGCGTTGCATAAAATTTAAAACCGTGCGCTCGCATTGAAGCAACACGCTCGTACTTCCTTGCACTTCTGCAATCACATCGCCCGCTCTGACGCTGCTGCCGTCTTGAAAAAAAGTTTTGAATTGCATCTTGAATTTCGAGGAGGCGAAAATGAGTTTGGCCACCCGCACGCCTGCGATGACGCCATCCGACTTCGCCCGAATGATGCCCGTGCTGCGGTGGCCGCTTGGTACGGTGGCGTCCGTTGTGATGTCGCCCGTAAAAATATCTTCCAGCATCGCAAGCAAGATCGCTTCCGATTCGGTTTGTGCGTGATGCGATGAAGTTTTTACGGGCATGAATTGCAAGAAAAGTTTAGCGTGATGTACTACCACTTTACGGTGAAGATATTCGAATTGCGTTGTTCACCGAGCGAGCGATTTCGTTTGTCAAATAGCCACATCTTACCACGAAATATACCGCTGCTGCCTTTGTCAAGTGCGATGTGCGTGTAGATACTCACCGTGATTGTTTCACCGGCATTGATCGGCTGCGACGCAAGCACGATTGCAGGCCAAACTGTACCGATGGTTTTCCATTCACAATCAATGAACTGTTCCGGTTCATAATAGGCTGGCTTGTGAAGAAAGAGGGGCGAACTGCCGTTGTTTTGAATCGTAACCTGAATGGTTTCGTTGGCGGCGTATTCGGTTTTATCCGTGCGAACTTGAACGCTTCCTTCTGGAAAAAGCGGGTTGCAACCAAGAATTGTCGTGAGCAGCCATGCCAAGAAAAACATCCGTCGTTTCATCGCGGTCGTGATGAGATATGAATTAAAAATCGGTCGAGCGTAAATTTTTGAAGTGGCCGTTCGAAAGCACGCGGCGTTTGATTTCCTCGGTGCGTTCAATATCGGGAATGACTTTTTCGAAATGTTCGAGAAGCAACTCCAGCCGTTTGGTTTCGCTGGTCATCTCCAAAAGCTTTTGCTTTTGCAGCACATCCAGTCCTGATGAATGCGCGATGCGAAACGAGGCGCGTTCATCCGGCTCGTAGTTCTCGATGTCGGTTTTGCCTTTGACAAGTTCGACGAGTTTCAGATGCAGCGTGATGGCTTTTTGACGCAGGCCGAACTCCGGCGGCGCGGGATCGTCGTCATCGAAGAATTCAACGGCGGCTTCTTTGTACGATTTATCGCTGAAGACTTCGTGAACTTTGTAGCGCGTCTCGCCCGTCGTGATGACGTCCAAACGGCCATCGTCGTATTCGGTCGCAACTTCTTCGATGCGCACTGTGCAGCCGATGTTGTAAAGTTTGTTGTTGGTGGCGAGCGAAACGCCGAACGCGAGCGACATGCCTTGCTCATCGCCTTTGCGGCAGAAGGCGATCATGTCTTTGTAGCGATCTTCGAAAATATGCAGCGGCAGTTGCTCCTCGGGACAGACGACGAGCGGCAGCGGAAAAAGCGGAATCGTTGGCCGTTGCGACGGCTTGCTGGATGATGATTGTTCAGGCATGGTACTTCGTATGTGCGATAGAGATTGTCAGGCTTGATAACCGTGAAGCGTGTCGACGAATTTAATTTCGATGCGGGGCGAGAGAAGCGGTTAAAAGTAACCAAGTTGATTTTTATTTTCAAAGACCGGCGACCTATTTTGCCGCTCCGCAAACGGAACATAAAAAATAATCATGCAAGCACGTTCAAGAAATTGTATTCGGATGATGAACGCCATCTTTTACGCGCATCACGGCGTCAGCGAGGCGGAGCACAAAGTCGGCGCACGCTATGAAGTCGATGCCGAACTTTACTTCGATTTCACCGAAGCGGGGCACACCGATAAACTTAACAAGACGATTGACTACGAGCGCGTTTATGCGCGCATCAAAGACGTGCTGACGATGAAAAAGTTTTACCTCATCGAGGCCGTCGCCAAGAAAATCGGCGATGAACTCTTGCAGGATTTTCCGGTGCTGGAATCGGCGAGCATTCGCGTGCGGAAGCGCAACCCGCCCGTCGGCGGCGTGTGTGATTATGCCGAGGCCGATTACACCGCCGAACGCGCGCCAGAGAAGCCGTAGCGCATGAAGCAAGTGTTCATTGGACTCGGCACGAACATCGGCGAGCGGTTGGAGAATCTCCGCGCGGCGGTGCAGCACCTTGCCGCGTTGCCTGAAACAAAGGTGATGAAAGTTTCCGGCGTGTATGAATCTGAACCGCTGGGCTTCACCGCGCAGGAGAATTTCTTCAACGCCGTGTGCGAACTTGAAACCGCGCTTCAGCCGGAGGATTTATTTT
>JACMJS010000107.1 GCA_014380515.1 Chlorobiales bacterium | reverse complement strand
CTTTCGCCATCAACGGCTTACTACGACCTGCGGCACAAGAAAGAAATCTACGAACGCTTCGCAGTGCGCGAGTATTGGATTCTTGATCCGCTCCGCCGCTCGGCGGAAGTGTATGAACTCCGCGAAAGTAAATTTATGCTTACGCAAGACGTGCGCGGGGGCAAAGGTAAAATTACGTCGCAAGTACTTGGCGGTTTCGAGTTGGACATCACCGCACTGTATTAAAATCTGTTTCACGACGTTTCGAACCCCTCTCCCGCACGGCGGGACTCTCCCCTTTGTCTGAGCTTGCCGAAGTAAACTTCGTCATGGGGAGAATGTCCGAAGGACAAGAGGGGTTCAGACATCGAAATAAAAAGCCCGCTCTATGGTGCAGCGGGCTTTTCCTTTTTATCGAAAGGTTCTAAAGAACATCAATCAATCATCAATTAAAGAACAAAAAAGAAAGCTGCTTACGGCTTCACTTCGCTGAACCGGGCACCGGCGAGCGGCTGTGGCACACCTTGCGGTGCGGGTTCCGAACGCTTGACCAAGCGGCGGAAGAAAGCCGGAATGCTTGACTTCAAACCATCGAACGTGATATAGACCGTCGGCACGACGACGAGCGTGAGGAACATCGAACTTGTCAAGCCGCCGATGAGCGCCCACGCGAGACCCGTCTTCCACTCCGAACCCGCACTTTGCGAAAGCGCAATCGGCAGCATTCCGAGAATCATCGTCAAGGTCGTCATCAAAATCGGACGCAAGCGTTCCTTGCCCGATTCGATCAGGGCGTCGAAAGTTGAAAAACCTTCTTCGCGCGATTTGTTTGTAAAATCAACGAGCAAAATTGCATTCTTCGCCACGAGTCCGATGAGCATCAAGAAGCCGAGAATCGTGAAGATGTTCATCGACTTCGCCGCAAGCGCGAGCGCAAGAAACGCGCCGATCACCGCGAGCGGAATCGAGAAGAGCACCACGAGCGGCCACAGATATGAATCGTAGAGTGCGACCATAATCATATACATGAACAAGATGCCCGCCAGAAACGCAAGGCCGAGCGAACTATTGGCCTCGCTCTGACTTTTCAAATCGCCGTAGAGCGAAATGCGCGTGCCGCCCGGCAACGGCGACTTCGCAACCGCTTGCTGAACTTCCGCCCAAATCGATCCGCTCGGTTTACCGGCGACTTGCGAATAAACAAGAATGTTGCTGTTGCGGTCGGCGCGTTGCAATTTCGTCGGGCCGCTGCCGGTAATGATGCTGGCGAACTGCTGAAGTTCAATCAACTGTCCGCGATTGTTGACGAACGTCAAGCCGCCGACATTGGCCGTCTTGGAACGGTCGAACTCATCGAGGCCGATGCGAATATCATATTCATTTTGCCCGTCGCGGAACTTGGCATCCGTATCGCCCGCAAGCGCCACGCGCAATGCGCCGCCGACTTCCGCCACCGTCAATCCGACGGCAGCCATTTTCTGGCGGTCGATCTCAACGCGCGTTTCCGGTTTGCCGTCTTCCGACGACAGCCGCACGTCCGTTGTACCTTTGATGCTGCGTACAATATCGGCGAGGTGATTGGCTCCTTTACGCACGCTGTCAGGATCGGTGCCGCCGACGCCCAACTGAATCGGCGTTTGGTTGGCCGTACCGAAAATACCGATCTCATTGACGCGCGCTTTCAGGCCGGGAATCCGAAGCAATTTCAATTTGATGTCCTGCTGAATTTCCGCCGTCGACCGTGTGCGTTTGTCCTTGGGCACAAGTGCAACCGTTATGTCGGTGATGTTATTGGCCGATTGCCCGACGAAGCCATCCGCGCTTGCGCCGACGGTCGTTGAGACTTTTTCGACTTCGCCCTGCATATCCATAATGATGCGTTCGGCTTGCAGCGTAACCGCGTTCGTTTGTTCGAACTTCGCGCCCGGCGGTAACTCAAGGGCGACCGAGAACTCGCCGCGATCCGACTGCGTGATGAACTCACCGCCGATAAACCCAAGCGGGAACAGCGAGAACGAACCGATGAGCAACACGACAACCAATGCGGCAACTTTCCAGCCGTTGCCCAATGCCCACTTCAAGATGCTCAAGTACCATTCGACAAAGCGGTTGAACTGTGCTTCGAACCAGAGCGAGAAGCGTCCCATCAACGTATCCTTCGTCATATGTTCGAGCTTCGTGATGCGCGAGGCTAAGACGGGCGTGATCGTAAAGGAGACGAGCAAACTGATCAGCGTTGAACCGACAATCACCAAAGCGAACTCACGGAAGATATTGCCGACGATACCGCCGACGAACGAGAGCGGCAGGAACACCACAACGTCGACCAGCGTAATTGAAAGCGCGGTGAATCCGATTTCATCGCGGCCTTTGATGGCGGCGGTGCGCTGGTCATCGCCCATTTCCAATCGCCTATAAATATTTTCCAGCACCACAATCGAGTCATCGACCCAGATGCCGACCGCGAGCGAAAGGCCGAGCAGCGTCATCAGGTTCAGCGAGAACCCGAAGAGATACATCAGGCCGAAGGTCGAGATGAGCGAGGCGGGAATCGACACCATCACGATAAACGAGTTGCGGAAACTATGCAGGAAGACGAGCATCACAAGCGCGACGAGCACGATTGCAATCATCAAATCTTCTTGTACCGCGTGCGCGGCATCGAGCGTAAAGAGCGAACCATCTTGCGCGATGTCGAAGCGAAGGCCGATGCCCGCGTAATCTTTTTCGATCTTAGCGACTTCGGCGCGGACGAGTTTGCTCACATCAACCGCATTGGCG
>JACMJS010000106.1 GCA_014380515.1 Chlorobiales bacterium | reverse complement strand
CTACCCGTGGCAGCACAGCAGAAAATCCGCATCAAGCTGAAATCGTACGATCACAGTTTGGTTGACAAATGGACGGAGAAGATCATCGATGCCGTCAAGCAGACCGAGGCCATTATCTCCGGCCCGATCCCGCTTCCGACCGAATCGGAAATCTATACGGTCAACCGTTCTCCTCACGTCGATAAAAAGTCGCGCGAGCAGTTTATGGTGGCGTCGCACAAGCGGTTGGTGGAAATCATCAACCCGAGCAGCAAAACGATTGACTTGCTGATGAAGCTCGAATTGCCGAGCGGCGTGGACGTCGAAATCAAAAGCTAAAGAAGTTGAAAGGTCATTAGTCGTGAGTTGTTCGTAAAGACAATCAACGGCTAACGGCGAACAACCGTACAACTACCGAATATTATGAGTGGAATTCTTGGAAAGAAATTAGGCATGACGAGCATCTACGATGACAAGGGAAAAGTCATTCCTTGCACCGTGATCGAAGCGGGTCCGTGCTTCGTCTCGCAGGTGATGACCGTTGAGAAAAACGGTTACGCGGCTTATCAAGTCAGCTTCGACGAGAAGAAAGAAAAACGCACACCGAAACCGCAAGTCGGGCATTTCAAAAAAGCCGGTGTGAAGCCTGCGTATCTCGTTTCCGAGTTCCGCGACATTATTCTCAGCGACTTGAAAATCGGTGATGAAATCAAAGCCGATGTGTTTAAAGAAGGCGACATCGTGGATGTAACCGGCACATCGAAAGGTAAAGGCTTTATGGGCGTGGTGCGGCGACATCACTTCGGCGGCGGCTCGCGCACGCACGGACAATCGGATCGGCAGCGCGCTCCGGGTTCGGTCGGCGGTTCATCGTTTCCGTCTCGCACGTTCAAAGGCACTCGCATGGCGGGGCGCATGGGCGGCGAACAAGTTACCGCCAAGAAACTGCGCATTGTGAAAGTGATTCCCGATTCGAACTTGCTCGTCGTTTTGGGCGCGATTCCGGGCACGAAAAATTCGTACGTGAAAGTCGTTATCAACAAAGATTAGACTTCTTTCAGAACTCCCCCTTGCCCCCTCTAATAGAGGGGTTGTCCGCAAGGACGGGGCGTCAAAATTTATCTCTGATTGAAAATGGAATTGAAAGTTTTAACCAAAGAAGGCGTAGAGACCGGCGAAATGGTCGTGCTTAGCCCTGACATCTTCGAGATTCAGCCGAACGATCACGCGATCTATCTGGATGTGCGTTCTTATATGGCCAATCAGCGACAGGGTACGCACAAAGTCAAAGCCCGTGCAGAAGTACGCGGCGGCGGCAGGAAACCGTTCCGTCAAAAAGGCACGGGCGGCGCACGCCGCGGATCATCACGCTCGCCGGTACTCGTCGGTGGCGGCAGCATCTTCGGGCCGAAGCCGCATGATTATGTGGTCGACATCAACAAGAAAGTCAAGCGGCTCGCGCGCAAATCGGCACTCTCATATAAGGCGAAAGAAAATGCGATTGTGGTGATCGAAGATTTCACGCCGACGGAAATCAAGACGAAAGTCATTGCGAACATTCTGAAAGTGCTTGGCCTCGCGGAAAAGAAAACGCTTATGCTTACTGCGGGCAAGAACGACGTGCTTTATAAGTCGGGACGCAACATCGAGCGCTTGAACATTGTCGAGGCCAACAAAGCGGCGACGTATCACATCTTGGATAGCCGTGTATTGCTCGTGCAAAAGAGCGCGGTCAAGTTGCTCGAGCAAAGTTTCGGCATGGTTGAAAACGGTAACGATAACGGCAAGGCATAAAAAATATGGAACACATTCTCATCAGGCCGTTGCTCACTGAAAAAGTGCTTGGCCAAACGGAAAAGCAAAATCAATACGCCTTCAAGGTGCATCCCGAAGCGGATAAGACTTCGATCAAAGCGGAAATTGAAAAACGGTTCGATGTCAAAGTCAAATCGGTTCGCACGGTGAGCTACATGGGCAAAACGAAAAGCCAATTCACACGCAAAGGCGTGCGGGCGGGCAAGCGGCCTGATTGGAAGAAGGCCTTCGTTACCCTCGTCAAAGATAACAAGATCGATTACTACGCGAACCAGCCTAAGCAGGACGACGCTAACTAAAAAGAATTGCGAAATGTGGATTGCCAAAATTACGGATTGAATTCAAATCCAAAATTGACACTCCGAAATCCGAAATTAATCACTAACGAATATGGCAGTCAGACAGTTAAAGCCACGCACCGCCGCGACACGGTTCTTCTCGTATCCGTCGTTTGATGAAATCACGACCGATAAACCGGAGAAGAGTCTCATCACGGTGCTCAAGCGATCCGGCGGACGCAACAGCAATGGCCGTATCACCTCGCGCGGCACGGGCGGCGGACACAAGCGGCATTACCGCATTATCGATTTCAAGCGCAACAAAGACGGCATTGATGCTAAGGTTGCAACCATCGAATACGATCCGAATCGCTCGGCACGCATCGCGCTCTTGAACTACGCCGATGGCGAGAAGCGATATATCCTCGCGCCGAACGGCACGAAGGTCGGTGATAAAATCGAATGCGGCCCGCAATCCGATATCAAGACGGGCAACACATTGCCGCTGAAAAATATTCCGACGGGCACGCAGATTCACAACATCGAGTTGAAGCAGGGTAAAGGCGGACAGATGGCTCGCAGCGCGGGTGCTTACGCCACGCTCGCCGCCAAAGAGGGCGATTACGCAACGCTCAAAATGCCTTCGGGCGAGATTCGCAAAGTGCGCGTCGAATGCAAAGCGACGATTGGCGTCGTTGGAAATTTGGAACATGAAAATATTTCGCTCGGCAAGGCCGGACGCTCGCGGTGGAAAGGCATTCGTCCGATTTCGCGCGCGATGGCTCGCAACCCTGTTGATCACCCGATGGGCGGCGGCGAAGGCAAATCGAAATCCGGCGGCGGACGCCAACATCCCGAATCGCCGTGGGGACAAAAGTCAAAGGGCTTGAAAACGCGGCGCGGTAAACGTCAATCGTCGAAACTTATCATCCGCGACCGGCGCGCGAAGTAATTAAATCATCACTGTAGAAGATGCCAAGGTCATTAAAGAAAGGGCCGTTTATTCAAGAGCGGCTGGCGGAGCGGATTGAAGCGCTCAATAAAATCGGACAGAAAAAAGTAACGAAAACGTGGTCGCGCGCCTCGATGATCACGCCGGAATTCGTCGGCCACACGATTGCGGTGCACAACGGCAAGACGCACGTGCCGGTCTACATTTCGGAAAACATGGTCGGCCATAAACTCGGCGAGTTCGCCCCGACGCGCATGTTTCGCGGGCACACTTCCGGCGGCAAGGCCGAGAAAACTGCGGCAGCTCCGGGCAAAAAGTAACACACAGAAATTAGAGACGATCAATTAGAAACGCTCATGCAAGCAAAAGCAATTTTACGCCACACGCCGACTTCGCCGCGCAAGATGCGGTTGGTGGTCGATATGGTTCGCGGCAAGCGCGTCGGGGAAGCGATTCCGATGCTGAGATTTACGACCAAACATGCCGCCCGCACGGTGCTGCAAACGTTGAAATCGGCAGTCTCGAATTTCACGCAGACGAATCCGAACAGCCGCGTAACGGAAGAGAATTTGTACATCACCGAAGCGTTCGTCAATCAAGGTGTAACCGTGAAGCGGCTCTCGCCCGCCCCGATGGGACGCGGCCACCGGATTCGCAAACGCTCGAACCACTTGACGATCATCGTCGACTCACGCCCGGATAAAAAACCGGCCTCGGAAAAAGTCGCAAAGTCCGCAAAGTCAGAGAAACCGGAGAGGTCTGCACGGGCGGCGAGAGTGAAGAAATCTGATGCGACGGCGGAAGTGAAAGCCGCCACGATGGAAAACACGGAAACCAAAAACGAAAATTAAACGGAGCGAACCTTGGGTCAGAAAGTAAATCCAATCGGTCTGCGACTCGGCATCATTAAGGACTGGGACTCGCGCTGGTACGACAACACTTCGAAGGTTGCCGACAAAATCAAAGAAGACAAAATCATCCGTACTTACGTGATGACGCGGCTGAAGCGTCAGAAAGCGGCGGTCTCGAAAGTGGTGATCGAGCGGACGACGAAGAATGTAAAACTCTACATCTACTCCGCCCGTCCGGGCGCGGTCGTCGGTAAGAGTGGCGAAGAAATCAATACGCTGGGTCAGGAACTCGGCAAATTGACGAAGAAGGAAATCAAGATCGACGTCATTGAAATCAAGAAGCCGGAACTGGACGCGCAACTTGTGGGCGATAACATTGCGTCGCAACTCGAAGGCCGCGTGGCGTTTCGTCGGGCGATGAAGCAATCGATTCAACAAGCGATGCGCGCGGGTGCCGAGGGCATCAAGATTCAATGCGGCGGCAGGTTGGGCGGCGCGGAAATTGCGCGCACGGAGAAATACCGCGAAGGTAAAATCCCGCTCCACACGCTTCGCGCGAACATTGATTACGCACAATCGACGGCCTTCACGATTGCGGGCACGGTCGGTATTAAAGTTTGGATTTGCAAAGGCGAAATTTTGGGCGGACGCATTGATTCGCTTGAAGAAGAAGAACGTCAGCGCGTTAAAGAACGGCGCGACGGCGGCGGACGCGATAGTAGAGATAATCGTGGCGGACGCGATGGCCGTGATAACCGCAGTGGCGGCGGCGGCGGACGTGATAACCGTGGTGGTGGTGGCGGACAAGGCGGCGGCAATCGTCCGGCTGGCGGACAAGGCGGCGCGGGTCGGCGCAGAAGAACCGGCGGCGGCGGACAAGGCGGTCAGCGTCCGAGCGGCCAAGGCAATCAAGGCGGCGGACAGCCGCGTCCGAGTGGCCAAGGCGGACAGGGCAATCAAGGCGGCACGACGAGCGCGAGCTAAGCCACGATCAAGAGCGAAGTGAAACAGTGCGACGGGCGCGATAATCGTGGCGGCACTTTCAAAACTAACGATTCAAGTTTCGGAGATAGACTATGTTGATGCCAAAGCGTGTCAAGTTTAGAAAGACACAGCGCGGAAAAATGAAAGGCAATGCGACGCGCGGCGCAGAAGTCGCGTTCGGTTCGTTCGGCCTCAAGGCTCTCGAGCCGGGTTGGATTTCAAGCCGACACATCGAAGCCGCACGTGTGGCGATGACGCGGTTTATGAAGCGCGACGGCAAAGTTTGGATTCGGATTTTTCCCGATAAGCCGGTAACGAAGAAGCCCGCCGAAACCCGCATGGGTTCAGGTAAAGGTAATCCTGAGTACTGGGTTGCGGTCGTCAAACCGGGCCGGATTATGTTTGAAGCCGACGGCATTTCGAGCACGGTTGCCGAAGCCGCATTCCGGCTCGCAGCAGCGAAGTTGCCCATCAAAACGAAGTTCGTCGTACGGCCTGATTATGAAGCCGTCGCCGAAGTGAAGACGAAAGCAAAAAAGTAAACAAGAATTGCGAAATGCGGATTGCCAAAACTGCGGTTTGAATCGCGGTTTTGTTAAATCCGCAATGGACACTCCGAAATCTGAAATTTTCTCGAAATGAAAAAGTATGAAATAGCTGCACTCAACGAAAGCGAGTTGCAGAAACAGATTGCCGACAGTCAGCAGCGGATCGCCGATCTGAAGTTCAACAAGGCCATTGAGCCGCTTCAGAACCCGATGATTCTGCGCAACCTTCGCAAAGATGTTGCCCGGATGAGCACGCTGCTCAACACGAAGAATCCGAAAGTCAAGGGCAGAAAATCGAAGGGCATCAAAACCGGAAGCATGGAAACGACGGTGAAGATATCGCCCGCGAAAGCCGCAAAAGCTGCGAAGAAAGCCGCAGAGAAAAAGTAAACCGCATCAAAGAAAATCATGGCAGAAGAATTGAAACCGGAAGAAGCCGCATCGCAAGCCGAAGCAAACGAGATGGAGATTCCGCAACTTCCCGCACCGCCGGAAGCCGCAGCAACGGAAAAGATCTCTGTGGCCGCACCGGTTGCTGAAGTAAAAACGAGCAGCGACACGGCAGCGAACGCTGATGAAACAGCGGAAACATCGAAGGCCGCGCGGACAAAACGCAGAGAAAAAGTTGGCAAGGTTGTCAGCAACAAGGCACAGAAAAGTATCGTGGTGGCGATTGAACGGCGGGTGCAGCATCCGATCTACAAAAAATATTTCCGTGTAACGACGAAGCTGATGGCGCACGACGAGAAGAACGAGTGCAGCATCGGCGATGTGGTTCGCATCATGGAAACCCGTCCGCTCAGCAAACAAAAAAGCTGGCGTCTGGTTGAAATTGTCGAGAAGGCGAAGTAACGACTTCAGCCAAAGGCTGATTCCGCCAGAGGCGGACAGCGGAGTCCTCCGGCTCAAATAACTAACAACTGTTTTAGAAAATGATTCAGAACGAAACGAACCTAGTCGTGGCCGATAACAGCGGGGCGAAAAAAGTGCGGGTGATTCACGTTCCGGGCGGCACCCGGCGGCGTTACGCATCGATTGGCGACATTGTGATCGTCTCGGTGAAGTCGGCGATTCCGAACGGCACGGTGAAAAAGAAAGCCGTCTCGAAAGCCGTTGTGGTACGGACGAAAAAAGAATTCCGGCGCAAAGACGGCACCTACATTCGCTTCGATGAAAATGCGGTGGTGCTGATCAATGCGGCGGGTGAACCCGTCGGCACGCGCATCTTTGGACCGGTAGCCCGCGAACTGCGCGACCGTCAATACATGAAAATCATCTCGCTCGCACCGGAAGTCCTTTAAAATTTTTCGGAGAGCAATAACTAAGGAATAGAAATGCAAGCGACCGCGAAACAAAAAATGCACGTCAAGAAAAATGACAATGTGCAGATCATTGCCGGAAACGATAAAGGCAAGACGGGCAAAATTCTGCGCGTGTTCCCCGTTAAGAACCGCGTTATCATTGAAGGCGTAAACCTTCGCAAGCGACATATGCGTCCGAACAAAAATCAACCGCAAGGCTCGATTGTCGAACGCGAAATGCCGATCCACGCCTCGAACGTGAAAAAGGTCTGAGCATTGAGAGAGATGATATGATGAGGCGATGCGATGGATGATAAATACTTGGAACACTTTGCGGCGATGGTTGAGGAACTCAGAAGTCTCAACAAGAAATTTGACCGACTTGAGACGCAGCAAGTAAAGACGAATATGTTGCTTTCAACGCATACACGCGACTTGATGAAGATTGTAGAAATACTCGAGGCCATTTCGACAAAGTTCATGGGATGGAAGTGGTCGAAGGCGATGGAAAGAACCAGCGCGTGATCTTCAAGAAAAAGTAAAGCCACAAGAATTAAAAAAAGGAAATGACCAAGACCATTTCCGCAATCAGATAAAGCAATGGCAGAGAAAGAGCAAAAGCAAAAAAAAGGCAAGAAGAAAGAAGACGCTGCGCCTGAACGCTCGGCGGCGGATTTCTCAAGCGAGGCGGCACCGGTGCCGCGCGTGCAGGTGAAGTATAAAGAGGAAGTCGTGCGCAAACTGACCGAGCAGTTTAAGTACGACAATGTGATGATGGTCCCGCGCCTGAAAAAAATCGCCGTCAACATCGGTATGGGCGCAGCGACACAAGACCCGAAACTCTTGGAGAACGCCGCGAAAGAACTCACGCAGATCACGGGCCAGAAAGTCGATATTCGCAAATCGAAAAAATCCATTGCGAATTTCAAGCTGCGCGAGAACCAACCCATCGGTTGCCGTGTTACGCTGCGCCGCAAAACGATGTATGAATTTTTCGACCGGCTCGTCGCACTTGCTCTCCCTCGCGTCCGTGATTTCCGCGGCGTTTCGGATAGCAGTTTCGATGGCAAAGGCAACTACACGCTCGGTGTAAAAGAGCAGATTATTTTTCCTGAGATCGATATCGATAAAGTCGGACGTATTTCGGGTATGGACATTACGTTTGTAACCTCGGCGCGGTCGGATGAAGAAGCCTACGCATTGCTCAAGGAACTCGGAATGCCGTTCAGAAAGAAAAGTTAACCAATAGAACATCATGGCAAGAACAAGCATCGTCGCCCGCAACGAACGCCGCAAAGAGAAAGTGGCTTTTTATGCCGAGTTACGCGAGAAGTTGAAGAAGGAAGGCAACTACGAAGCCCTTCGCAAGTTGCCGCGCGATAGCGCGCCAACGCGCGTCAAGAATCGCTGCAACATCACCGGGCGCGGACGCGGCGTTTATGCAAAGTTCGGACTTTGCCGCCAAATCTTCCGTCAGTATTCGCTCGAAGGAAAAATCCCGGGCATGAAGAAAGCCAGTTGGTAATAAGAAACCCCTCTTTGGTTCTCCCCTTTATCAAAGGGGAGATGTCCACACGAGGACAGAGGGGTTCAGTTTTTTTTAACACCGTGGCTGCCGCAAAAACTTTTAGCGGAACGCACGGAGAAACACACTGCATCAATGCCCGTAACTGATTCCGTTGCCGATTACCTCACGCGGGTTCGCAACGCCGCCAAAGCCAAGCACAAAACCGTCGATGTGCCGCTCTCAAACCTGAAGGAAAATATTTCCAAACTCCTCAAGGAAAAAGGATATATCACCGACTATACCATCATCAAAGACGGCGATGGCTTTCCGATAGTTCGTATTCAACTAAAATATTTGGCGTCCGGTCGCCATGCCATCAAGTTGATCGAGCGCGTCAGCACGCCCGGACGCCGTGTCTATGAGGGCAAAGAAATCAAGCGATTTTTAGGTGGCTTGGGACTTCAAATCGTCTCAACCTCAAAAGGTCTGAAGACCGACAAGGAAGCACGCTTGGAAGGCAT
>JACMJS010000105.1 GCA_014380515.1 Chlorobiales bacterium | reverse complement strand
TCATCGCCGCTCTCTTTGAGCAGCGCACGCACGGCGTGTATCACAACACCGCCGCCGTGATCGCTGCCGACGGATCGTATCTCGGCAAGTACCGCAAGATGCACATCCCCGACGATCCGGGCTTCTACGAAAAATTTTATTTCACGCCCGGCGACTTAGGTTTCAAAGTTTTCAAAACCAAGTTTGCCACTATCGGCGTTTTAATTTGTTGGGATCAGTGGTATCCCGAAGCCGCCCGGTTGACGGCCTTGCAGGGCGCGCAGATTTTATTTTATCCGACGGCCATCGGCTGGGCGACGAGCGAGGAGCATGCTGGTACGCGCACCAGTCAACACGCTGCGTGGCAAACGATGCAACAAAGCCACGCGATTGCCAACGGCGTTTATGTGGCGGCGATAAACCGCGTCGGGACGGAAGGCGAATTGGAATTTTGGGGACAGAGTTTTGTGTCGTCGCCGTTCGGCGAACTCATCGCCAAAGGTTCACCGGACAAGGAAGAAACTGTCATTGCCGCGTGCGACCTTTCAAAGATCACGTTCTACCGCCAGCATTGGCCGTTCCTCCGCGACCGCCGCATTGATTTCTACAGTCCGATTGCAAACCGCTTTTTAGACGCCGGTTGATAAAAAATTTGTACTTTTTGATTTGAAGTGTTACTTTTATAAAAAGGTAACACTTTTTTTATTTTACAGTAACTTTATTTTATCCGTAAGATGGAAACCTCAGTCGTCACTTTGAAAGGGCAAATTCTGATTCCTGCCAAAATGCGAAAGAAGCATGGTCTTAAAAACGGGACGAAGGTTTCCGTCATTGACCGCGGCGATGAAATCGTCATCAAGCCGGTTACACGCGAATATTTTCGTCAGTTTGCCGGAGCGTGGGGCGAAGACGATAAGGCGTTGAAGATTTTAATGGACGAGCGCAAGAAAGATCGTGCCAAGGGAAAATAGAGGGCAAATGAAAAAATATGTTTTGGATAGTTACGCGCTGATTGTTTTTTTTAAGAAACAGAAAGGCTGGGAAGCGGTTGAAGAACTTTTGTTCGAAGCTTCCAACAGTGATCAGCCACTTTTGATGAGCGTCGTCAATTGGGGTGAAGTGTTTTACACCCGCATCGTTGAAGTTGATTTAGACGCGGCGGAGAAAGCCGAACAAACGATTCGCTCGATGCCCATCGCTCTCATTGATGCGGACATGCTGCTTACCCGCGAGGCGGCAAAGTATAAATCACTCGGCGGCGTGGCTTACGCAGATTGCTTCGCAGCAGCCCTCGCCAAACGCGAGAAAGCGATTCTCGTTACGGGCGATCCCGAATTCAAACGCATCGAAACTACAGGCGACATCAAACTCAAATGGCTTTGACCGCAATGACACCAAAAGAATTACCGCGCCTGTTAGGCTACCGGATGCCGCCCGAATGGGCGCACCACGACGCGACATGGCTCTCGTGGCCGCACAAGGAAGCCTCGTGGCCGGAAAAGTTTACGCCCGTGCCGGACGTCTTTATCGAAATCGTCCGGTTCCTGTGTCCGCACGAAGAAGTGCATATCAATGTAACGGACGCGGCGATGGAAGAAAGCGTACGCTCGCTCGTCGGCAAGAGCGGCATCGTGCGGGATGCGGTGCCGAATATTCACTACCACCACTTCCCGACGAACGATGCGTGGTGCCGAGATCACGGCCCGATGTTCGTCTTGCGCGAACACGGCGGTCAAGTTGAGAAGGCCGTCGTCGATTGGGGCTACAACGCTTGGGGAAATAAATATCCGCCGTTCGATTTAGACGACGTGATTCCGACGAAGATCGCGCAAGCGAAAAACCTGCCGGTGTTTCATCCTCAAATAGTGATGGAAGGCGGATCGATTGATGTGAACGGCAAAGGCTGCCTGCTCACCACCAAAGCCTGTCTGCTCAACCCGAACCGCAACCCGCAATTGAATCAACTCGAAATCGAACACTACCTCAAAGATTATCTCGGCGTAACCAAAATCCTTTGGCTTGAAGACGGCATCGCGGGCGATGACACCGACGGGCATATCGATGATCTTTCGCGGTTCATCAATCCTACTACGATTATCACCGCCGTCGAATCCGATCCGCAGGATGTGAACTATGCGGTGCTGCAAGAGAACTTAAACATCCTGCGCACACTCACCGATCAGGATGACAAACCGTTTAACATCATTGAACTGCCGATGCCGCCCGCTGTAGAATTCGATGGCGAACGGCTTCCGGCCAGTTACGCGAATTTTTACATCGCCAACAACACGGTGCTCGTCCCCAC
>JACMJS010000104.1 GCA_014380515.1 Chlorobiales bacterium | reverse complement strand
TAGCCTAAGTTGATGTCGAGCCGCGATTCGGTGCGTCCGAACGCATCGAAGAGCGGAATGCTGATGCCGCCCGTGAGGCCGAGTTCGTCGATGTCGTTGCCGTTGATGCGTAAATACGTTTGTTCGCTATACACGCCGAAGCGGTAAGTAACACGCGAGAAAAATCCGGCTTGCAGTTCGCGGCTCGGCTGCCATTGCCCGCCGAGACTGACCCGCAACGCATTGCGCCGGTAAGACACATCGTCGTTGAAGTAGCGGAAGTTCTGCCAGTTCCGCGCCGTTACATCCGCGCCGACGGTGTAAAGTTCGCTGCCGCTGTAAGAAACCCCGATGCCGTAAGATTCAGGAATGGTAACCTGACCGTTCTTTTCCGTCGTGATCGTATCAATCGGTACGCCTACGGTCTCAATCGTGGTTTCGCGTTCGGCGGCAAGCGTGGCGGGCGTGGTATAAGTCAGCCCGATACTGAACTGATCACTTTTCCCAAGCACGCCGCGGCGCGAGGTGTAGGCCGTGCCGAGCGTAACACTGGTGCCGTACATCCGCGTCAGTTCGCTGAGCGTCGAACTTGAAAACGTCGTGCCTGAACCGTAAGTATTCTCCGTCGTCCGCTCGCTGTTACCGAAGAGAAAATTTACACTGCCGCCGCCGCGTAGCGATCCCGACAGCGAATCGGCGAATACCGAGACGCCCAATGACAGCGGCACTTGATTGATTGAACCCGTGCCGTCATACTCAAACGTGTAACTCAGATCGCCCGCATTCGGCGTGGTGTAAGTGCCGGTTTCGAACTGCGTGTAGTCGGTGTTCGTGTAAGGATACAATCCCGTTGAAAACGTCGTGCGCCAAATCGGAATCGCAAGGCCGACGCCGTTGAAGCCAGCCAGCACCTGATACGACGAGCCGAAAGCGGTCGAGGCTGCGTAGCCGCGATAGAAAAAATTTCCGGCGATGCGGGTGTCGCGGATGTCGGAAAGCAGCGCGGGATTGGCGAGGTTGATGTAGAGCGGGCTGGGCATTGCAATGCCGATAAGTCCCATGCCGCCCGCCGCCGAGTTCGGCAAATAAAATATATCGCCGACGCCGAAGCGCGAATAGAGCGAGCCGTTGCCCGCCGTTGCAGCCGAGGTATTGAGCAGCAAAAGCAAACCGAGAAAAAAAGACGCGAGAAAATATTTCACAGTTGAAGCGCGGTTGAAGTGCAAAAGATAAGAAGTGCGAAAGAAAATTTATGGGTGATAGAACGCTATTGCGCCATCAACGGATGATGTTGCCGAGCCGTCCCCAGCGCACCGAACCGATTTTCGCAAAGGGATCGAGGAAGCTGATGTCCGGGTCCCACGACCAGTAAATAATTAAGGCCGAACCGACGACGTTGGCTTCCGGCACGAAGCCCCAGTAGCGGCTGTCGAGACTGTTATCGCGGTTGTCGCCCATCATAAAATAATAATCCTGCCCGACGCGGTAGGTCGATTGTGGCAGATTATCGACGAGCACTTTGCCGTCCATCACGCTCGGCGAATGGCCTTCATATTCCAGAAGATACTTATAGGTATTGATGGTTTCAGGCGTCAGCACGATGTCATCGCCTGCTTTCGGAATGCGCAGCGGCCCGTAATTGTCTTTGTTGAACAAAGCGCCCGTCGGAAAAATATTTGATTCGCCGCTGCCCGCCGAAGCTTCCGTGCCGATGAACTGACCTTCCGGCGGCAACGCAAATTCTTTGCCATCGACATATACTTTCCGGGCTTTGATTTCAAGCGTGCTACCGGCGGCGGCGATGCAGCGTTTGATGTAGGCCACTTCCTTATCGCGCGGATATTTGAACACCACGATGTCGCCTTGCTCCGGCTTCTTCAACGCGGGCAGTTTGGCATCGGTGAACGGAACGGGCGCGCCGTAAACAAATTTATTGACCAGCAAAAAATCGCCGACGAGCAGCGTGTTCTCCATCGATCCCGTCGGAATGCGAAACGCTTCGACGACGAACGTGCGCAGAATCAATGCGGCGATGAACGCAAAGATAATCGCATCAAACCACTCGCGCGATTTGCTCTTCAGGGCAGCATCCGGCTTCGATCCGTTCAGAATTTGGCTCGACTTCCCGCCCGATTTTTTCGGCCCTTCGTTTAAAGGCTTTAAAGATTTTTTCGCGTCGGATTTTTTCAGCGTTCCCGTGTTCATCAATCAGAGTAAAAAAGTGTTGTAAAAATTGTGCGTGAAATTAGAGTGCCTGTCTCACATTTCCTATCCGTGAAAAGCAGTCGTTGGATGCCGGTCGTTCGTAAACGAGAATTTCTTTTTGTTCACCAACGACTAACGACTTTTCTTCACACTGACTTCTTTGAAATAAACCGTATCGCCGTCGCCGTGATTTTGCAAACCGACGTAGCCTGCGTTCGGACGCCAGCCCTCTTGCGGCTCATACCAGTGCTCGCGCTTCGGCACACTTTGTTCAGATTCAAACTCGGTCGTGCGTGTGCCGTTGAGGCTTACTGTAATTCGTGATTCATTCAATACAATTTCCATCGTGTTCCACAGGCCCGCCGGATTCATCGGTGCAGATGTCGGCGCAGCGAAAGAATAAACTGCGCCCGTTGCGTGATAATCTTTTTCCGTATCGCAGATTTGAACTTCGTGACCGTGATGCACCGCGAACCATTCATCAACGGGCTTCTCGGCGATACGCACAAAGACGCCGGAGTTCGATTGCTGCTCGGAAGTTTTATAAACGATGCGAATGGTGCAGTTGCCGAACTTTTGCGGCGTGAACCACAGCAGCCCCATGCCGCCTTCCGTCTTTAAGCATTCGTCCTCAATCACAAACCGTCCTTTGCCGACATGTTCCCAACCGTCAAAGTCCCGTCCGTTGAATAGCGGTTGCCATGCTTCGGTTGCCGCGTCAGATTTTATTTCCAAAACTTCCACCATCTTTTTACAGGCTTTGCAAACAGTGATGATGCAGGCCAATCGTAGTTCACTCTTCTCAGCTCTTCCTCAGTCTCTTTATCGATTTCATAGTTGTAAAAGCCGTTGATTCTGATTTTACCGCTATCTATCGCTGCGATTATTTTTTCGGCTAGCGGCTTGGCGTTTCCAACCGCCTCATCAACCCGCCGACGGTATTGCGCAGATTCTTTTTCGCTCCACAGATGCGTTGCCTTCATTGACGGCAGTTCGTCTAAGTCGTATCCGTAGTAGAGCGATCCTATACCTAAAAAATCAAATCCATGACAGTAAAAATCGTAGAGCGTTTTGAATAACGGTATCGGGTCGTCTTCATATGCTATCAATCGTTCAAGCAGTTGCGTTACAACATACCTCCCGAAATCCTTGCCGTACGGTTTCGCAGCGGTACGGTCAACAAGGTTCATCAGTTCATGTTTGGAATGAACTTGCTTGAAGTTCAAAGAGATGAGATCGAGATAATCATTCGGCTCTAAATACTTTTCAAGTTCATCCGCATTTTCATAAACCCACTTCTCGAATTCCGCAACGGACAAATCGCCGTAGCGAACCTTATAGAACTCCGCTTGTATGTTTTCCGGCAACGCTTTCATTACTTATCGATAGTCTTCTCCGGCCTGCTCGATGATTTTTGCAACAAGAATTTCGGACAATCGGAAGTCGGTATGCTTTAACTTTTGCAAAATAGGTTTCACCGATTCAATGCACTTCTCGCGTTTCGCTTTTACCACCACGCCCAAGGTTCCGGTGAGGTGAAGTTTCATCGCCAGTGCTGTCTTTCTGGCTTTCAGGTCATCAAGAATCAAAATTGCTTTTTCCATTTCCACAGCCAATCCTATCGCACTTGCTTCCCCTTCTCCGACAAAACTTCCGAGCGCATGTTTGAGCGTGTGATTGGTCAGGGGTTTTATCTCAATCCAAACAGGCAGCGTGCCGCCGAACTCCAGCGCAACTTCGGGCGTGGTAAAAACTTTTTCGTAGCAACAGTTCACCAGCTCCAGTTCGCCGATTTTATCGAGCACGATCAGGCAACTGGCATCGACGATTACCGCCTCACGCATTCTCAATGTCGCTCAATAAATCTTCCGCCGATTGACTGAACACGGAAAATCCAAACTTCCCCATCACCTCGATAAACGCCCGCGTACTCAATCCTGCAAGCACCGCCGCTTGGCTCAGCGAAAGCCTGCCGCGTTCATAGAGTTCACCCGCCAAAATGAGTTTCGTTTCGGCTTCGCTCAAATCCACGCCGTCGGGAAATTGTATGGTCAATGTTTTCATAATGCACTTTCATTTTTCATCAATCATCTACACTCAGCACGGCAAGGAAAGCCTCCTGCGGCACTTCGATTCGGCCCACTTGTTTCATGCGCTTCTTGCCTTCTTTCTGCTTCTCTAAAAGTTTTCGCTTGCGCGAGATGTCGCCGCCGTAGCACTTCGCGGTAACGTCTTTACGGCGTGCGCTGATCGTTTCGCGCGAAATGATTTTGCTGCCAATCGCCGCCTGAATCGCCACTTCAAACATCTGCTTCGGAATGAGTTCCTTCAACTTCGCGCAGAGTTTTTTGCCCCAATCGTAACTCTTGGATTTATGCACGATCATCGACAGCGCATCGACCGGTTCACCGTTAAGCAACACATCGAGTTTTACTAAATCCGATTCGCGGTAGCCGAGATATTCATAATCGAGCGACGCATAGCCTTTCGAAATCGATTTGAGTTTGTCGTAAAAATCAAAAATGATTTCGGAGAGCGGAAACTCGAATGAAAGGTCAGCGCGGGTCGGATCGATATAGCGAGTGTCTTTATACTCGCCTCTTCTGTCCATTGAGAGTTTCATAATGTTGCCGATGTAATCCGACGACGTAATGATTTGCGCTTTGATAAAAGGCTCTTCAACATGATCGATCTTCGTCGTGTCCGGCATCTTCGAGGGGTTATCGACCAGCACTTCCTCGCCCGACGTCGTATAAACTTTATACTCCACGTTCGGCACGGTGGTAATGATGCTCATGTTGTACTCTCGCTCCAATCGCTCCTGAATGATTTCCATATGGAGCAACCCAAGAAATCCGCAGCGAAAGCCGAAACCGAGTGCGACCGAACTTTCAGGCGTGAAGACGAGCGACGAATCATTGAGCGAAAGTTTTTCCAATGAATCGCGCAGGTCTTCGAAGTCTTCGGAACTGACAGGATAAAGTCCGCTAAATACCATCGGCTTGACTTCTTTATATCCTTCAAGCGGCAACACCCCGGGCGCGGCCTCCGCGTGCATCACCGTATCGCCGACTTTGGTGTCCTTCACATCTTTGATCGAGCAGATGAGATAACCGACGTTGCCGGATTCCAAAACATCGGCGGGCTGTTTGCGCATCCCGAGCGTTCCGATTTCTTCGGCCTGAAAAGTTTTTCCGTTGGCGAAGAATTTTACTTTGTCGCCGCGACGCAACACACCATCAACGACGCGGATATAAGCAATCGCGCCGCGGTAGGCATCAAAGACGGAATCAAAAATGAGAGCGCGGAGCGGCTTTTCGGTATTAGCTTTCGGCGCGGGGATGCGGGCGATGACGGCCTCAAGAATATCGCCGATGCCCAATCCCGCTTTGGCCGAGGCGAGCACGATTTCTTCTTCCTTCGTGCCGATAAGATCGGAGAGTTGCGATTTGACTTTCGGCAGGTCGGCGGAAGGCAGATCGATTTTGTTGATGACGGGAATAATTTCCAAACCGGCATCGATGGCCAAATATAAATTCGCAATCGTCTGCGCTTCCACACCCTGTGCGGCATCGACAACGAGCAGCGCGCCCTCGCAGGCCGCGAGCGAGCGTGAGACTTCGTAAGTGAAATCCACGTGGCCGGGCGTATCGATTAGGTTGAGCGTATAAAGTTCGCCGCTTTTCGATGTGTATTGCATCTGAATCGCGTGGCTTTTGATCGTGATGCCGCGCTCGCGTTCCAAATCCATGTCGTCCAAAAGTTGGTTCATCATTTCACGCTTTTGAACGGTGCCGGTGAATTCCAAAAGCCGGTCGGCGAGCGTCGATTTGCCGTGATCGATGTGAGCGATGATGCAGAAGTTCCGCGTCCGCTCTTGCAAAGTGAGCGGCGAGGATGCGGAGGAAAGATGCGGTGCGGCGTCAGCCATTGTGTTGTGTGCGGTTGCGGGTTGTCGGTTGAGCCTATAAATCAGGCGAGCAGTCGGATGTTGTTGAAGTTGAGTACATCAACCTTCATTTTTTGCAAGTAGTTTGCCAAAGGAAAATCATCGGTCAGCACCAAATACTTTTCTTTGACGGCCTCAACGATTGCGGCATCCGCCAATCCGAATTTTTTGAAATGCGGCGTCAGACATAGCGTCCGGCTTGAAATATATTTTTCATCGAACACTTTCACTTCTGAGGCAAATGTATCCCGATACTTTTCGAATAGCGGTTCCGGTAATCCGCCGGAAAGGTTATTTACTTCGGTTAGAATATGCGGCGTTGTAACGATGGTGTCGAATTGCTGAAGCAGCGAATCCAAAATTCGAAAATCTTCTCGTTGGAATTTCTGCGTGCGTTTGAATTTTTCTATCCAAGCCGGATCAAATTTTCCGACAAACCACAGGAGCAAAATGTTCGTATCCGCCAACACGCCCTTTCTACGGTATTGTGAAATGAGACTTTTGGCATTGGCATCATTCATCTTAGAAATCATTCATCGTAAGACTTCACCTCACGAATTTTCATTGAAACCACTTCGCCGGTTTCATCATCCACTCTAAACTCTTTGAACTTACGCCGTCTCATCGACAACATATCTAACTCATTTTGCTCATCGTAGCCGATTGTAATACTCCAGTACCCGCCTTCCTTTTTAACTTCTTCAAGCATCGCTGTACCGTGCACAACCTTCGCTGTGCTTATAACGGCTGCATTTGCTTCAAGAAAAAATTCCATCGCGTTTTTCGCGGCCTGCTTCAGATTAATTTTTTCCATGACTTCTAAAATTTAGACTGCGAATATACGAAAGCACGACAACGCTTCAGGTTTGTTGCGACTAATAAAAAAGCGTCCCGCTGTGGAGACGCTTTTTGAAAAAAATTTTGTTCAAGGATTTACTTCGTGTCCGCGTCGCCGAGCGTTTTGTTGAGTTGTTCGTCCAAGAGCGAATTGAAGTTGTCATCGAAGATGTTAGAGAAATCGACTTCGACTTCTTCCGACGAGATCACTTCCAACAGTTTCTCTTTCGCCTTCTTCGAGTAGATGCGAATCGTGCCGGGCGGAATCGTCGCTTTGAAAATGATTTCCAAAATGTAGCGTTCGTTGAGGCTGACGAGATAAATACTGCGTTCGCTGCCTTCGTGGAACAAAATCTCGAACGTGGTTTTCTCGCCGATCTGCTTGGCCATCTCCGCCGTC
>JACMJS010000014.1 GCA_014380515.1 Chlorobiales bacterium | reverse complement strand
TTCGACGACATCGCCACCGCCGGGCGCGAAACGCGCGATGACGTGATTCGCAAAAGTTTTTCGGAGGCGGTTTTGATCTTGCGCAATGAATTGGGCGCCGATGAATCGCGGTGGCAATGGTGTGCGGTGCACACGCTCATCATCCGCCATTTGTTCGGACAGCGGTCTGAGGAAGGGAAGGAAAGTCCGCTTGGCAAAGTTTTCAATCTCGGTCCGTATCCGACCGCAGGCACGGCCACAACGATCAACAACGGCGAATACACCTTTCGAACCGTGGAGAAGCGCGAGAGCAAAAACAATCTTCCCGCGATGCTGATGCCTGCGCAGAAACTTGGGGCAAGTTCGCGCCGGGTGATTGACTTCACGAACCCGAACGGTTTTCGCAGTGTTATGCCGGGCGGCAACAGCGGCGAAGCAATGAGTCCGCACTACGCTGATCAACTTGCGCTGTGGCTCAATGGCTCGCTCAAAGATTTTATCACCAACCCGAATGAGTTCACCTTGCGTGGCTATCGTCTCACGGTGCTACAACCCAAAAAATAATTTTGCCCAACAAAAAATATGAAAAAGATTTTAATGCTTGCGGTGGCTACGGGCATTGCACTTGCGGCGACGGTTTACATCGCGTGCGGCAGCAAGGAAGAATTCGAATACGCTTCGAAAAGTTACACGCTGTCGTTTCCGAAAGACGAAGCGTCGCACGACCGCTTTCGAACCGAGTGGTGGTATTACACCGGCCACTTGATTTCCAACGATTCTTCCGGTGGCGGCAAAACTTTCGGCTATGAACTTACTTTTTTTCGCACCGCCCTTTCACTCAAAGAAACCGAGCAGGAACGTGATTCACAGAACAAAAATATCTACTTCGCGCACTTTGCAATTACCGATGAATCGGGACGAAAATTTTATTTCAATGAAAAGCAATCGCGCGGCAGTTTCGGCGATGGCGGCGCGGCGCAAGATTACCATAAGACCTTCATCGGCAATTGGTCGTCGCAGTCTTTGGGCAACTATCAGTTGATCCAAGCAGAGACGAACACCGACGAAAATCCTTTGTCTCTCGCTTTGATTCTCGAACCCTTGAAGCCCGCCGTGCTGCACGGCGAGCGGGGATACAGCCGCAAAGGAGAATCGGAGACGAACGCTTCGATGTATTTTTCTTATACCCGTTTGAAAACCACCGGTGCGATTTCCATCGGCGGCGAACGCTACACCGTAACCGGTGCAAGTTGGTTTGATCACGAATTCGGCACGAGCACGTTGGATAAATCCGCGGTCGGGTGGGATTGGTTTTCACTGCAACTCTCCGATTCAACCGAAGTGATGCTCTACGCCCTGCGCGAGCAAAGCGGTGCTACGGGAAAGTTTTCAAGCGGCACGCTCGTTCGTGCGGATGGTTCATCGGAACACTTGACGAAAGATGATTTCACGATTGAAGTTTTAGAGCGATACAAATCGTCAAAGACTTCCGCCGAATATCCCTGCAAATGGAAGTTGAAAGTTCCGAAGCTTGGCTTTGAAGCGACCGTCGTACCGACGGTGCAAGATCAGGAGTTGCAGACAAAGGAATCTACGCGCGTCAGTTATTGGGAAGGCAGTGCGAAGGTTGAAGGCACGAAGGCAGGCAAAGCCGTTTCAGGTAAAGGCTATGTCGAACTCACCGGCTATGCGGAAGCATTCAAACAAAACTTTTGATTTTCTCTTCCTCTGTAGATTCGAGTGCCTGCATCCTCACGCAGGAAGCGGCACGGCGGGCTTCGGCGTTCGGATGGCCGCATTTGATTGTCCGACGCTTGAAATGAAAATTTCTTTCAGCGATGGTTCGGCAAGTTCGATGCGCGTCAGTTCCGTGCGGTCGTTGATGAACATGATTAGGTCTTTCATCACGGAGCCGTCCAATAATTTCAGTTCGACGGATTTCGGGTTGCGGCCTGAGATGCTCACTTTTCCCATCGCCGCCAGATCATCGATAAAAGAATCATCACCTTCGAAGTCAATGAGCAATGTGTTTTTGCCGTAAGACTTTTTGATGTCGCGCACTTTGCCGTCCAACACTTTCTCGCCGTTGTTGATGAGCGCAATCGAGTCGCAAATTTTTTCGACTTGTTCCATCCGGTGCGTCGAAAAAATGATCGTCTTACCGGCGGCTTTCAATTCCAAAATCACTTCCATCACCAGTTCCGAATTGATCGGATCAAGACCGCTGAAGGGTTCGTCCAAAATGAGTAACTCCGGTTCATGCAAAAGCACGGAGATGAACTGTACCTTTTGCTGCATCCCTTTCGAGAGTTCCTCGACCTTTTTTCCCGACCATGTTTCAATCTCAAACCGCTTCATCCACGCGGCGATGCGGACTTTTGCGTCGGGCGCGGCGAGACCTTTCAGTTCGGCAAGGTAAAGCAACTGTTCGCCGACCTTCATCTTTTTGTAGAGGCCGCGTTCTTCGGGCAAGTAGCCGATGCGGTTTTGAAGTTCCGAATCCATCGCGGCCCCAAGAAAAGTGATTTCACCTTTATCGGGAAAAGTGATGCCGCAAATCATTCGGATCGTCGAGGTTTTGCCCGCGCCGTTCGGGCCGAGCATCCCGTAAATTTCGCCGCTCGAAACCGAGATTGAAAGATTCTTAACCGCGACTTTATCGCCGTAAGATTTATAGACCGATGAAAGTGTGAGCATCTTCAGGAAGTGTGTTAGCGGAACATTGGCAGAAGTTGCCGCAAGATACGCGGGTGCGGGCACGCAAGTTGCGTTCTATTTTTTATCGGTTTTTTTTCAGGCAGCGGAATCATTTGACTTTTGTAAGTTCTTTGGCTTTGTTCCAGAAAGCGTCCAACTCATCAGACGAAACATCCTGCCACGGGCGTCCGGTTTCCTCTGTCAGACGTTCAACGGTTTGCACGCGCGCGATAAATTTTTCCGTTGAGCGGCGCATCGCATCTTCAGGATTGACATTGATGAAACGCGAAAGGTTCACAAGCGTGAACAGCACATCACCGAACTCCGCTTCGCGCTCGCTGTCCGTGGCTGCCGCGCGAAGTTCATCCAGTTCCTCATCCACTTTTTTCCAAACCTCGCCGGCTTCTTTCCAATCAAGGCCGAGACTTGCGGCTTTATGCTGCACCCGCAGCGCGCGAAGAAGTTCCGGCATCGCGCGGGGTACGCCTTCCAACACCGACTTACGGCCTTCACGCATTTTTAACTTTTCCCAATTCTCCTGCACTTCCGCTTCAGTCGCGGCGATAGCATCGCCGAAGACGTGCGGATGACGAAAGACGAGTTTCTCGCAAATCGCATCGAGGACGTTATTCATATCAAAGCGGCGACCTTCGGAGGCAATGAGCGCGTGGAAGCAAAGATGTAGCAAGATGTCGCCCAACTCCTTTTTGAGTTCTTTATCGTCGCGGCGATCTAAGGCATCCAAAAGTTCATAACTTTCCTCGAGCAGTAAATGCGCGAGTGATGCGTGCGTTTGCTTCCGATCCCACGGGCAATCGGTGCGCAAGAGCGCGACAATTTTGACGAGCCTTTCGAACTTTCCGCCGAGCGTTTCCGGCACGGCTTCCGCCAACGTTTTCTTCAACCGCTTTTTCGATGACGCTTCCATCGTCGCCTGTGAACCCTTTGTCCGTGCGGGTTTACGGCGGCTTGTTTTTTTTGACACTGTGTTTTTCGGAGTTCGGCGAACTGAAGCGGACATTGTATCTCGGCAAGACAATTAAATTTGCTGAAGCGCGGCACCGGCTATTGCAGTTGTGGCGCGGCGGCAGTGAGAAGTTACAGCGCGGGTCGCACATCTTTACTTTGCAACTCATCTGAATTCTCGCTACGTTTGGCGCAGCAGAGCGGACTTCCGGCTCTCGCGGTGCGCTACGCCCTTGCTGTATAAAACCGTAGCCGTTTTTCTCTGATACCACACCAACCTTATCCGTTTGCGGCTTCGGGACTGCGACGGAAAACATTAACTCATTTAATCAATGAGCACGTCAAAACTTTTCGATGATCTTCTCGGTGCGGCGGATGAAGCAGCCATCACGCAGTACGAACCGATTGTAGCTATCGCCACGCCTGTCGGTGAAGGCGCGATCTCGATTGTGCGCATCAGCGGCGCAGGCACGTTTGAGATTGCCGATAAAGTGTTTCGAAAAATCGGCGGCAAGAAAAAATTTCCATCGCTCAAAGGCGTTTACTCTCACTCGGCGCACTACGGATACATCGCCGATAAATACGGCCATTTAATTGATGAAGTGTTGGCCATCGTCTACCACACGCCGAAATCTTACACCGCCGAAGATATGGTGGAGTTCAATTGCCACGGCGGCGTGATTGTAACCGAAAATGTATTACAAGTCTTGATTGATGCCGGTTGCCGCTTAGCCGAGCCGGGCGAATTTACCCGGCGTGCGTTTCTCAACGGTCGAATCGATTTGCTTCAGGCCGAAGCCATCGGCGAACTCATTCACGCCAAAACGCAAACGGCCTATCGCTCGGCGATGGCGCAGTTGAAAGGTGATCTTTCGCGGAAGTTGGATTCCTTGCGAACGGATCTTATCAACTGCTGCTCGATGCTTGAGTTGGAACTGGATTTCTCCGAAGAAGACGTCGAGTTTCAAAGCCGCAAAGATATGCGGCAGAAAATCGAAACCTTGGTGAGCGAGTTGGAAGACCTTGCGGAAAGTTTTCAGATCGGACGCTTGGTTCAGGAAGGTGTGGCGACGGCAATTGTCGGCAAACCAAATGCAGGGAAATCTACGCTACTCAATGCGCTCATCGGCAGAGACCGCGCGATTGTCAGTGAGACGCCCGGCACCACGCGCGATTACATCGAAGAAAATTTTATCAATGAAGGCGTGCTCTTCAAACTCATCGATACAGCCGGTCTGCGCGCGACTAAAGATGAAATTGAAGGCGAAGGCATCCGGCGCAGTATGGAAAAAATCGAGGAAGCGAATTTGATTATGTACGTCGTAGATGTTTCAGATGAAATCATGCCGGAGGAAATCGATGCCATCGCAGCCCTCAAAGAAAAAAATCCCGACGCGAAATTTTTGGTCGTCGGGAATAAGTTGGACAACACGGCGGAATTGGCAGGCAAAAAATTTGACTTCACGAACAGCGATATCCGCTTGACGGTCGATCATCTCACACATCACCTCGCTGGCATGTTAAACGCCGAAACAGTTTTGGTCTCGGCCTCTAAGCGGAACGGCCTGAAGGAACTGAAGCGCGTGATGCGCAAACTCGCCGTCGGCAGCGACAAATTGATGGATGCAAGCATCGTCATCACAAACATCCGGCACTACGAAGCCGTGAAGAACGCGCTGGATAGTTTGCAAACTGCGCATTCATTGATCAACCGTAAAGCACACATCGAACTGATTGCCTCCGACCTGCGTAGTGCTTTGACGCAAATCGGCTCGATCATCGGCAAGGTTACAACGGATGATATTTTGAACAACATCTTCTCAAAGTTTTGCATCGGTAAGTGAAAGGAAAATATGGTTACGGAAGCGAAGAAAATTTACACGCGAGAAGAATATGTAACGATGGAACTCACGGCGGCGGAGAAGCACGAATTTTACCACGGCGAAATTTTTGCGATGTCCGGCGGACATTTTAATCACGCGAAGATTAGCGTCAATACGCTTACCGCACTTGCGAACAAACTCCGTGGCAAAGCATGTCAGCCGATGAACAGTGATATGCGCATCCAAACGCCCGATGGTTTGAATACATATCCCGATGTCTCGCTGTATTGCGGCAAGCCGGAATTAATCGATGACGGTCTTACGCTCATCAACCCGGCAGCAATCGCTGAAGTACTTTCACCAAGCACGCGCAATTATGATCGCAGTGAAAAGTTCAGGCTTTACCGCGTGATTACCTCGCTCCAAGATTATATACTGATCGATTCACAGCGCGTGCATCTCGAACATTTTCGGCGGGAAAAAGAGGAGTGGATTTTGCGCGAGTACGATTCACTCGAAAGTCATTTTGTCGTTTCATCAGTCGGTGTGAAACTCATGTTTGCTGAACTTTATGATAGCATCGCATTTTGATGATTGCATCACATTTTGAAAATAGTTTTGAGTAAAACTGCGATATGTTTCACGTGAAACATTCGCAAAAAATAGGGTTCTGAAATAAATGAAGTACGATATCATTGTGGTTGGGGCGGGACATGCCGGTTGTGAAGCGGCACTTGCTTCCTCGCGCATGGGCTTAAAGACCTTGCTTCTGACGATGGACTTAATGGCGATTGCGCGGATGTCGTGCAATCCAGCAATCGGCGGCATTGCGAAAGGACAAATTGTGCGCGAGATCGATGCACTCGGCGGCGAGATGGGAAAGATTATTGATGCAGCCGGTATTCAGTTTCGAATGCTCAATCGCAGCAAAGGTCCGGCGATGCTTTCGCCGCGGGCACAAGCCGACCGTACCCAGTATTCTTTAGAAATGAAACGCCGGATTGAATCCGAATTACATCTCGACTTGCGTCAGGATTCAGTTATCGGCGTGCGCGTGGAACAAGGCGTCTTCAAAGCTGTCATTACGCAATCGGGTGCGGAGATTGAAAGCCGGTGTGCGGTACTGACGAACGGGACTTTTCTGAACGGAAAAATTCATATCGGCCTCAAAAATTATTCCGGCGGACGCACCATAGCTGAACCTGCTTCCGTCGGGCTTACGGAATCCTTAGCCCATTTAGGGTTCACGAGCGGACGCCTAAAGACCGGCACGCCGCCGCGCATCGATGCACGCACGGTTGATTACACGAAAGTTGCAACCCAGTTGGCCGATGAACATCCCGAACCCTTCTCGTTCGAGACGCAATCACTTGAAGGCCGCAAACAAATCGCGTGCTTTGTTACTTACACCAATCTTGAAACGCACCGAATCTTAGAAGAAGGTTTTGACCAATCACCGATGTTCACCGGACGCATTCAAGGCGTCGGCCCGAGATATTGCCCGTCGGTTGAAGATAAAGTGCACCGTTTCCGCGACAAGGATCGCCATCAGATTTTTCTTGAACCGGAAGGTTTTGACACGCACGAAATGTATGTGAACGGGTTTTCAACGTCGTTGCCGGAAGAGATTCAGTTGCGAGGTCTGCGGTCGATTGTCGGTTTGGAGAATGTCAAGATGATTCGCCCGGGCTATGCGATTGAATATGATTTCTTTCATCCGCACCAACTCCGCCCGACGCTCGAAACGAAATCGGTCGAAGGACTTTTTTTTGCGGGACAAATCAACGGCACTTCGGGCTATGAAGAAGCGGCAGCACAAGGCATCATCGCAGGCATCAATGCCGCACTTCGCGCGCAGGGCGACGATACATTTATTCTGAAGCGTTCGGACGCATATATCGGCGTGCTGATCGATGACCTTATTTCAAAAAGTACCGACGAACCGTATCGAATGTTTACCTCGCGCGCCGAGCACCGGATCATTTTGCGGCAGGACAACGCCGACCGCCGTCTGCGCGACAAGGGTTTTGAACTTGGTTTGGTAAAGCCCGAAGTCTATCAAAAGTTTTTGCAAAAAAAATCGGAGATTGCGGAATTGATGCGGCTGATCAGCGAAGTCATAATTCCGGCGGATGAATCGAACGTGTTTATTCTTTCCGTCGGGGCGTCGCCCGTGCAACGATCCATGAAAGCAATTGATGTGTTGCGTCGCCAAGAGTTCTCAATGGAAAGTTTAATGAATGCGTCGCCCGCGTTTAGGGAAAAAGTACTTGCCGTTTCGCAGTCGCCGAAAGTGTGGGAACAAGTTGAAATCGATGTCAAGTATGAAGGATATATCAAGCGCGAGTCTGTAACGGCTGAAAAGGTTTCACGCCTGGAGAATCTCACCATCCCGACGCGGTTCGACTATGACCGCGTTCGCGCGTTGTCATCGGAAGGCCGCGAAAAATTAAAACGGTTTCGCCCGGCCTCGATTGGACAAGCATCGCGCATCTCCGGCGTCAGTGCCTCAGACGTGTCCGTGCTGATGGTACATTTAGGGCGCTGAAAACCCGCATGTTTCACGTGAAACATTTCGCCAAACAGATCGATTTTTTAACGACTCAATGAAATCATGGTAGAAGTTATTGAAGCCAAACGGAAAGCCGCCAGCCTTGCGAAGGAGTTTCTGAAGAATGAAAAGCTTTATGGCAAGGATGATGAAGAAAATTTGATTGCGTTGCATCAGGTTTCCGATACGCATATCAAACTTTACAAGCGCGAAGCGGGCGAAGTAGCCGTGCGCGAGGAACGCTTTTATCCGTTCTTCTTCCTCTCTAACGCCGGTTACCTCAAAGGCTTCGAGCGGAAGCACTGGCTGACGGAACTTGCGGGTGATAATTTTTACAAGTACCTCGTCATCTTCGAACGGTGGAAAGATTACCGCGCGGCGATGGACTTCGCCGCCGAAACCAAACGCAAGATGGCCACCGGCAATGAGGGAAGTATCTCATTTTCTCCGAACCCGGTTCCTGAGGAGACTTCGCGCTGGGGCATGAATGAAATTTATTCGAAGGGCGACGCCGCTTCGCAATATCTGTTTCAAACCGGCAAGACACTCTTCAAGGGTATGGCCTTCGAAGAACTGCGCCGGTTGCAGTTGGACATCGAAACGTATTACGACAAAGCCGCGCAACGCTCCAGCAAAATTGAAATCGGGCGCGACCGCATCATCATCATTTCACTTTCGGACAATACCGGCTGGGAACAGGTTGTTCATACCCACGGGCAAACCGAAAAAGAAATGCTGGAGGAACTCGTGCAAATTATTTGCGAGCGCAATCCCGATGTGATCGAAGGCCATAATATTTTTAGCTTTGACTTGCCCTACATTATCAAGCGGTGCGAAATGTTCGGCGTCCCTTTCAAAATCGGGCGCGATGGTACGGTTCCACGCTGTTATCCTTCGAGCATTCGTTTCGCGGAACGCACTATCGATTATCCCTACTGCGACATCGCCGGACGACACGTCGTTGATACCCTGTTTCTCGTGCAATACTTTGATATGGCCAAACGTGCCATGCCGAGTTACAATCTCAAGGAAACGGCGAAGTATTTCGGCTTCGCTTCGGATACGCGAACTTACGTCGATTACAAAGACATCGCCGACCTTTGGGACAATAATCCTGAAAAGCTCATCGCCTACGCTTTGGATGACGTGCGCGAAGCGAACAAACTTTCCGAGCGGCTTTCCGGCAGCAATTTTTACATGACGCAGATGATGCCGTTCTCTTACGGCCAAGTTTCGAAGATGGGACCTGCGGCAAAAATCGAAGCCCTGTTCGTTCGAGAATATCTGCGGCACAAACATTCGATTCCCAAAGCGAAAGACGGACAGCAAGATGTCGGCGGTTTTACCGAAGTCTTTTTGAAGGGCGTGCTGGGGCCGGTGATGTATGCCGACGTGGATTCGCTTTATCCATCCATCATGCTTTCGTTCAACGTCTGTCCCGCATCCGATGAGCGCCGCGTCTTTCCTGAAATTCTTACCGACTTGCGAAAACTGCGCTTCGAAGCTAAAGGCCGGATGAAGGCAATGCAGAAGTCGGGCGATGAAGATGCGGCGAGTGCTTACGACGCGATGCAAAACTCATTTAAAGTGCTCATCAATTCGATGTACGGTTATCTCGGATTCCGCGCGGGCATCTTCAACGACTACGAACAAGCCGATAAGGTTACGACGACCGGACGCGAGATCGCCCGCAAGATGATCATGGAATTTGAGAAGCGCGGCAGCCGCGTGATCGAAGTCGATACCGATGGCATTTATCTGATTCCGCCGCCGCACGTCCAGACCGAAGCCGAAGAGCAAGCCCTCGTCAAAGAAGTTTCGAACGAAATGGTTGATGGCATCGACATCGGTTACGATGGCCGGTTCAAGAAGATGATTTCGTACATGAAAAAAAATTATGTGTTGCTCGGCTACGACGGCAAGTTGAAAATGAAAGGTTCGTCGCTCGTTAGTCGCAGCGGCGAAAAATTCGGACGCGAGTTTGTGCGGAAATGTTTCGAACTCCTGCTCACCGAAGACATCGCCGGATTGCACGAGTTGTATTGCCACTACCGAAACCGCATCTTGGATAAGCAGATGGATGTGAGCGAGTTCAGCCGTCAGGAAACATTGAAGTCGCCGATGGACGAATATCTGGCGGAAGTGAAAGCGGGGAAGCGCGGCAAAGCGATTACCTACGAGATTGCGTTGAAACAGAAAATGGAAATCACGAAAGGCGACCGGATTGTTTACTATCTCACCGGTTCAGATGCGGGCAGCAGCAACTTTGATCGCGGTAAGTTAGCGAGCGATTGGAATCCGAAGAAGCCAGATCAGAATATCTACTTCTACCTCAAGCGGCTCGATGAGTTCACGGAAAAGTTCAAAGCATTTTTTACACCGACGGATTTCAGCCGCATCTTTACCGCCGATGAACTCTTCGGATTTTCGCCCGAAGGCATCGAAGTCATTCGGGAAATTCAGCACCGCAGCACGTCGGAACTGGACGAAGAAGTCCCGTTTTGATTTTTCTCCGTCATCCCGAGCAACGAAAAATCTGTATTTTCCTTCACCTTGAAAACACGATCAAAACAACTTTCAATGAAACTCGCCCTTGTCATATTTACCATCCTGCTTCTGTCAAGCACGCTGACGATTCGCGTGGCTGCGCAATCCAAATCAAGGAGTCCGAAAAAAATCGCGGCAATCGTCCTGACCGCGAAAGCACAGTTGCTGACGAACAGCGGCACCAAAACATGGCGGCTGGTTTCGCGCACGATTGGCGGCGCGGCGCAATCTATCGATACCACCGCGCGGGCAACTTTCAACGCCGATGGCACTTGTGCATTCATCGCCCTGCCCGATGATCAAAGCGGGATATGGATTTTCAAGAATGATGAAACGACCTTGGAGTTCAAATTAAAAAGCGAAGGCTTCACGCTCACGGCTACAAGCACGATTTTAGACTTGACTTCGCAACGCCTTCACTTGCGATACAATACTTACGAAGAAATCTGGTCGCCACTTTGAACCGAACGCTTTCAGGCTTTCAAATGAGCCTTGCCTTTTAAAAACATGATTTACAAAACAGCCATTGTAACCGGTGCTTCGCGCGGTTTGGGACGCGAGATTGCAAAAGCCTTTGCGAGCGAGGGTTTGAATGTGATGCTCGCCGCGCGCCATGAACCTGATCTTCGTGCGGTTACGGAATCTCTCATAGCGGAGCATGGAAATCGCATCGCTTACACAGTTGTAGATTTGCGTTCGCCAGAATCCATTTCACTTCTTTTCGCAGCCACGCGACAGCGGTTCGGCATGGCGGACGTGCTCGTAAATAATGCAGGTATCGGAAGATACAAGCCTTTCACGGAGTGGACGGAAACGGAAATCGTGGACACGGCGGCAGTGAATCTTACTGCGCTGATGCTATGCACGAAAGCTGTGTTGCCGGAAATGATGGCGATCCGGCGGGGCTTTATCATCAACATTGCTTCCGATCTCGCCCGAAAGTTTTTGCCGAACATGTCGCCATATGTGGCGACGAAGTTCGGAGCATTAGGATTTTCCGGCTCGCTGCTCCGCGAAGTCAAATCGCACGGCATAAAAGTTTGCACGGTAATGCCGGGGATTATCGATACCAACTTCAATGATTCACAGGAAGGTTCGCGGGAAGAAACTTGGGCGTTGCGTCCCGAAGTGCTTGCCAAACAGATCGCCGGATTGTTGTCGCTGCCGCCGCACGTCGTTCAGGATGAAATGGTGATTCATCCGATGCAGCAGGAGTTTTAAATATGAAAACTCAACTTACGCTGTCCGTCGCCAAGCTTAACCTTGAAGTCGAGACCTTCATTTCGAGTTACTTGAAAGAGAAGAGCCTTGAGACGCGCGGCACATATGAAAGGGCGTTGCGGGAATTTCAGCGGTACTTTGCGGTGGCCAAAGATTGGTTCAAGTTCCGCACGGAAGACATTGATCAATACAAGAAATATTTGATGGAAGAGCGGAAGCTTTCGCAAGTCTCGGTCTCGACTTACCTCACTTCGCTGCGACGCTTGATCGATTATTTCGTCGCTCAAGGATTGCTGACGGAAAACACGGCGAAGAAAATCAAAGGCAACAAGCGTCCCGAACGCCACACGGCGGGCGTGCTCACCGAAGCCGAAGCGCAGAAACTTGTCGTGATGATCCCAACGGAGAAGATGCAAGACCTGCGCGATTTGATTACCGTGCGGTTGATGCTGGAGTGCGCCGCTTCCGAACATGAACTCATCAAAGCCAGCATCGAAGACCTGAAAAAGATGTCATCAAGCCGGTATATCCTTTTTGTGCAGGCGAAGGGCAAGAAATCAAAAGATGAAACGCTGGATGTGCCTGCTGAACTTGTTTCGCTCATTCAAACGTATCTCGCGCGGCGGAAGAAAGCCTTGCCGTCGTCGCCGTTGCTTGCAAGCCACAGCCATCGTATCAGCGAAGCGCGATTGACGACGCGAGCGATGCGTTACCGGGTGAATCATTGGCTGAAAGAAGCGGGCGTGTTGCGCGATAACATTTCGCCGCACAGCCTGCGCCATACGGCAGCGAAACTTTGGCTGGAGCGGGACAAGCTTTCGCTGGAGGAAGTCAAAACCAAGATGCGCCACGGCATGATGGCAACCACGAAAATTTATACCACGCCGCCGCCCGAAGCAAGCATCTCTTGAGCATGTACAGACTTTCAAAGTGGCTGCCTGCCGCCATTATCTTGCTTTATAGCGTCATCGCGCTGTATGATCTCGGCGGCCTCGAACTTCAGCCGTGGGACGAAAGCTACTACGCGCTGCGAGCGAAGGCGATTCTGCGGTTCGGCTGCTGGCTTGATCAAACGGACTACGCTGTGAGCGGCTTTTATTCCGCGTCGCATCCGCCGTTGCAAATTTGGTGGATGGCACTTACCGCCACGCTTTTCGGGCTGACGGAAGCGTCGCTTCGCATTTGGTCGTGGCTTTCATTTGCCGGAATGCTAACGGTGCTTTATGGAATTTCGCGCCGAACGACCTTTAATATCGAGGCAAGCCGAAGCATTGCAATGCTTGTAGTGATCTGCGCCGGTGGTGCCCCGTTAGCGGTTTGGTATGCACGGATTGCACAGTTGGATATGATGGTGTTGCTATTTTCGTCGCTGCAAATTCTAACCTACCTGAACTACCTGCACACACGTCGCAAAGCGTACTTGATTCTCTTGGGAGCAGCGTTGGCGTTGGCCTTGCTGACCAAATCCCTTGTAGGTTTATTTCCGGCAATGGCCATTCTCTCGCATCAGGTCTACTTGCTTTGGCGGCGCGAAACCCATGTTGCGGCGATTCTTAAGGTAAACAGCCTCTGGCTGTTGATCGGTATGCTTGGCTTTTCATGGCTGGCCGTCGTTTGCTGGATAACGCCGGAACATTTGAAGTATTACACGGATCATTATCTCATCAATCGCTTCGGCCGCAATCTTATGCCTAACGGCAGCCGGACCGGTTATTTTTATTATCTGAATTTGATCATCACCCGGTTTCCCGTCGCGCTCATTTGCATTGCATGGTTCTGGAAATTTTTCAAAGACGCTGCCTTTCGCACCAATGAGCGCGTGCTCTCTGTGCTGTGGCTCATGATCACTTTCGTGATCATGTCGCTCTCACAAACGAAATTGATGTTCTATGGATTGTTGCTATGGCCGCCGTTGATGCTGATCAGTGGTGAATCCCTGTGGATCGTTGGTTCATCATTCGGAAAACAGAGAAGTGAAAGTTCGCGGCCAACGGGTGTTGCAATCGCATCGTTGGTACTTCTCGGTGCGGCAGTAATGTGGTCGGCGGCGGCAGGTTGGCACCGGGAAGTATCCGATCTTGTTCTTCATCTCGGCAGCGGTTCGATGGAACAGTGGTTTAAGTTCGCGGTGATTGCAGGCAGTATTCCTATTGGATATGCCGGTGCGAAAGTGCTGTTGCGGTTTGAAAGCGCGAGATGGATATTGCCGGGACTTGTCGCTGCGGTGAGCATCGGTGCGGCAATGAATACGATAGCAAACGGACTGACGAACGTTCCTACGATTTACAGCACCGGTATTCGCTCCGTCAAAGCTACCTGCGATTCATTGCAGCCTTCCCACATTATTTATTTGGTTGCCGAGAAACGCCTGTCCCAGCCGAGTATCAATCCGCAGTTCAGTTATTACTTCGATGGCTTAGACTTGCACTCCAGCCGGTGGCCGCGACGAAGTGCATTTACATTATTGCCGGTCGAAAAATTAAATGACAGCCTGTATCAGATTCTTTCCGTTGCGCCGGATGCGGTCTTCATTCTCGATCAGATCGGAAGTGCAGCAGACACGAGCATCGATGAAAGCCTGAGCGAGAGCGGTGTGGTTCGTGCGCTCAAGGCTGGCGATTACACGGTTTATCAAGCGCGAGCTACCGGTAGATAAATTCACTGCTTGCTAAAAAAAATGCCGTCCATCATGCGGTGGCTGAGGTAGCCCGCGACAGCGGCGAGGTAGTAGGGCAGGCCGAGCATTGTATAACTTCCCGACATCCACATCGGAATTACCAGAAACGGCAACGGCACCACGAATACCGCCCAGAGCGCGTGCGTCCACCCGCGATGACGGCTCACAATCGGAATCATGGCGAAGAGTCCGAGAAACGCAGCTTCGCGCCACAAGCCTTTTGCGATCAGCAAAAGATCAACGGCTAGGAAGAGCACATAAAAAATTTTCTGTCCCTTGCTTTTAATATCCACATCCGGCCACAGCGCGAAGAGCAATGTGATGCCGAAAAGTACCGCGACTTGAAGGGTGAATTGGAGCGGCGTGATTTTGCCGAAATCGTACACCGCCGCAAGGCCGAACGCGAACGGAATAAAAAACAGCACGCCGCCGAACAGATGACCTTTGTATGAACTCATTTCAGGATGGCATTTGAATGAAGTTTAAGCGGCGTTGTTCGGGCTTGCGGAATTCGCTATGTTCGAAATGTTCTGTTCGCTTTAGCTTCGTTCCGCCTCGCCTCGCTCACGGAAACTTCGTTCGGCAATGATAGCAAAAAAATTCCGGCTTCGCATTTCACCGCTTGCACTGATGTTGCTCTCGCTCATCACCGGTTGCGAATTGAAATCGCCGACCGTGCCGAAGTGGGATACCTCGCTCCTCTTGCCGCTCACCGACGCAACCTACAGCTTGTCTTCTTTTACGAAGCAAGCCGGCGCCCAAAGTGTGATCATCGAGAACGGCATCGCTTCCTACGTTTTCGAATCAAGTTACAAGACGTTCGACATCGGCGACACGCTTCAGGTACGCGATACCAACGTCGTTTCCACCAGCAGCGCCGAAGATTATTTAAAGATTCCTGCTTTTAATTCAAGCGCGTCGCAATCGCTCGGCAACATTGCAACTGCCTCAGGTATCACGCTTCCGGGCGGCACATCGCAGCTGCCGGAATTTACCGGCATCCGCTCGCCCGCGTTTGTGTTTCCCGCTCTCACCGATATTGAATCCGTTACCGTTGCAACCGGCGGCATCGAGATTTCCGTTGCTAACAACACGGGCGTAACCTTCACCGATATTTCCATTGTCCTCACGGACGATGCAGGCGGTACGGCAACGAGCATCAGCACGGTTACATTGCCGCTTGTCGGGGCGGGCACAACCGTTACAGCCATCTTGCCGCTGGCCGGAAAAACTTTCAGTAGCGCGCTGACGGCGGCCATCACGGACGGAAAAATTCTTTCGCAAACGGCGACGGTAAATACCGCGAACCTAATTTCGTTTTCTATTTCACCCGCCGCCGATTTAAAATTTTCCCGCGCCCGCGCCCGCTTCGGTGCGCAGCTCATCGAGCGCAACGGTACGCTGAGTATCTCGGGCGATGTGATCGAACGCTTGCGTCAATTCAAATTGAAGCAAGGCGGCATCACGGTCGTCTTGCGCAATGGATTTCCGCTTTCCGGCACAGCCACGTTGCAATTGCCTAAGGCCACAAAGGCATCGGCGTTTTTCTCCGTCTCATCGCCCGTTGCACCCAACAGCAGCGCGACGGTTTCATCGTCGCTTGTTGATTATCTCTTCGAGACGGAATCGGATGAAAAGAGCGTTGCCTACAAATTTCTCATCTCAACGAACGCGAGCGCGAACTTCGTTACGATTGAATCCGATTCCATTTTAAGCGGCACGTTTCGCACACAAGGCTTCGTTGCGTCGTTCATCGAAGGTCAGTTGAAACCGACGGTATTCGAGTTATCGAGCGAAGATATTTTACTCGATTTTTTCGATGGTTTAGATTCAAGCAGTCGCGGTAGATTTTTTGCGCCGCGTGCGGAAACGACCATTCGCAACAGTATCGGCTTTGGCGTTTCGAGCACGCCGACATACATAACCGTTAACGACAAGCGCGTCCCAACGGCCTCACAAGTTTTGCTCCGCAACGGCATCTCCGTGCCGATTGATGTGGCCGCACAAGGCATACAACAATTCCAACTTGATACGCTCAACAGCAACATCGCCGCCGCGGTAGAAATCCTGCCGAACAAAATCCGAATTATCGGTACGGCGAGGCTCAATCCGCAGCGTGCATTCGGGATGGTTTATGACACCAGCGGCGCAGTATTGGATTTCAAATTCATCTTGCCGTTGCAACTAAGCGCGATAGAACTCGTCGGTGAGGACACATCAAGCCTCGCGGCTATTGATCTCGGCACGACACAAGGCCTCGCGGTAACTTTCACGGTTCAAAATGCCATCCCGGCCAACGCCGCGCTTCGCACGGTATTTCTTGGCATCGATCAAAAACCGCTTTACATCGATTCCGCGAAAACGATTCCATTCACCTTGCCGCGCGGCAATGCCACAACATTGATTGCCGCCGCGCCGCTCGCCGCCACCGGTTTCAGCAGCGGTGAAACCACAACGGTCGTAAGCTATGACCTCACCGCAACCGAGATCGAACGGTTGAAGCAGGCGAAGTTCGTTATCAGTCGTGTCGGTGTAGATACCAAACAAGCAGGCACGCCGAGAAAAATAAATGTCCGCGAGAGCGATAAATTGAAACTGAAGGCCGTTGCGAAAATCACTTACCGGATCAACGCTTAACCTTTCGTCGCCCGGCTTCTCATCACCTCATTTTTCATTCGGCCTTACCACTATGACGAAACAGACCATCGATAGCCTTTCCGTAGTCGGCAAGCGCGTGCTGATGCGTGTAGATTTCAACGTGCCGCTCGGCAAGTCTCACGAGATTGAAGACGACACGCGCATCACGGAATCCTTGCCCTCGATTCGAAAGATTCTTGACGACGGCGGACGCCTTATTTTAATGTCGCATCTCGGTAGGCCGAAGGGCAAGCCGAATCCCGAGTTCTCGCTAAAGCCCGTAGCCACGCGGCTTGCCGAGCTGCTCGGCAAGCCGGTTGAGTTTGCGGGCGATTGTATCGGCGCGGAAGCCACAGCGATGGCGCATGATTTGAAAAACGGCGAAGTGTTGCTCTTGGAAAATCTGCGGTTCCATGCGGAAGAAGAAGCGAACGATGCGGGCTTCGCGGAAAAGTTGGCCGCCCTTGGCGATATTTTCGTCAACGATGCGTTCGGCACCGCGCATCGCGCCCACGCATCGACGGAAGGCGTTACACACTTCATTCGTCCCGCCGTCGCCGGTTATCTGATCGAGAAAGAGTTGAAGTATTTGGGCACGGCGATGACGACACCGAAGCGTCCGTTTGTTGCCATCTTAGGCGGCTCGAAAATTTCCGGCAAAATCGATGTGCTCGAAAGTTTGATCGATAAAGTGGACGTCATTCTCATCGGCGGCGCGATGATTTTTACGTTTTTCAAATCACAAGGTTTGCACACCGGCAAGTCGCTCGTCGAGGATGATAAAGTGGAAGTTGCGGCGGCGGTATTGAAAAAGGCGAAGGAAAAAAATGTGCGGTTGCTGTTGCCCGTTGACCTTGTGATTGCGGAAAAGATGGACGCAGACGCTGCTTCGAAAACCGTCGATGCCGATGCAATCACGGGCGACTGGATGGGCTTAGACATCGGCGAAAAAACGATTGCACTGTTTAGCCGCGAAGTCGCCGCCGCGCAGACAGTGGTCTGGAACGGGCCGATGGGCGTGTTTGAGATTGAAAAGTTTGCGAAGGGAACTATGGAGATAGCCAAGAGCCTTGCGGAAGCGACGAAGCGCGGCGCGACAACGATCATCGGCGGCGGCGATTCGGCCTCGGCGATTTCAAAGGCGGGCTTGGAGAAAGAGGTTACGCATGTCTCGACCGGCGGCGGCGCGAGTCTGGAATTTTTGGAAGGCAAAGTATTGCCCGGCATCGCCGCCCTTACGGATAATGCCTGACCGGAGCAACGCCTGAGAAAATTATTAGCAGGCGCGTCCTGTTGCGGAGACAAACTTATAAAACCTTGAGAAGGAGAATTTGATCATGGCTTCCTACGACAACGAATATAGGCCGGGCGGTTTTTCACTGATCCCGCCGGTCATCAAAACAATTATCCTCGCCAACGTCGCCATCTTTCTGCTTCAGACGTTGACTTCACCTAACTTCAATCCAAGCGATTCCGTCATCTCGCAGTATGGCGCACTGTGGTCGCTCAACTCCGGCAACTTCGAAGCGTGGCAGCTGGTAACATACATGTTTCTGCATGGCGGGTTCTGGCACATCTTCTTCAACATGCTCATTCTCTGGATGTTCGGCGCCGAGATTGAGAACTATTGGGGCGGCCAACAGTTTGCGACGTTCTATTTTGTGTGCGGCATCGGCGCGGGCGTTTTAAATTTACTGCTGACGAGCGCGGGCGCAACCGTCGGGGCGTCGGGCGCGATTTACGGCGTGCTGCTTGCCTTCGGCATGATGTTCCCCGACCGGTACATCTACATTTATTTTCTTTTGCCCGTCAAAGCGAAATATCTCGTCGCGCTTTATGCCGTGATCGAATTCTTCTCGAGCATCGATGGCCGCTCGGACGGCGTGGCGCACTTCGCGCATTTGGGCGGCATGATCGTCGGATATGTCTATATCAAAATCATGCAGCGCGAGTGGCCGTTGCAAGAATGGGTGAAGCGCACCTTTCCGCAAACGGTGCCGCAGACGCGGCCTGAATCAAAAATTTCAAGTCCGAAATTGAGAATGGATAAGATCGATGAGATTCTTGATAAAATTTCGCGCACGGGTTATGAATCTTTAACGAGCGATGAAAAGCGAATCCTGCTCGAAGCCAGTAAAGACAAGTCTTGAGCGGCATATCACCCGCAGCATCAAAGAAACCGGCGATGAAAGTTTTATTTGTTACGCTGTCCTTGATCTGCCTGTGCGGGTTGAATGTGCCGCAAGGTTTGGCACAGCAAAAAACCTCAAGCGAAGCGGATAGTGTGATGATTACCATTTTTCTGCGGCATCAGCAGGATAAAAATCTGGATTCGCTTCAGAGCATACAAGCGAAAAATAATTTCTGGCAACGCTTTCCGATCAAGGAATCGAGAGTTGTTTCATGGTATGTGATGATGGGCGTCGGTCAGGTGGTTACGCTCAAGCTTCCGGCGGATAAGTTGCGGGCACTCAACCTTTCCGTCGAGAAGGGTGCGTGGGGCGCATTCAACACGGAGTTTTATCCGACCTACGATTTCGAACCGGTGTGGCGAGAGACTTACAAAAAACTTCAAGCGAAGTGAGAACTGGAAACGGGATGCGGCGGCATCCTTTTTCGTTGTGGGCAAAGGCGTTCTCTTGTGCATCGCGCGGCGGCCTTCTATATTGCCCGCTGACTCCGCAATACTTTTGCTTCAACCCGAATTCGCTCTAACCCGAATGTTCAAAAAAACTTTGCTGTTCGCTTTGCTCGTTGCACTTCCGGCGCCGGTTCGCGCCCAAACAGGCTTGTCATTTTTGAAACTGGGGCCATCGGCTCGAGAGCAAGCGATGGGCGATGTCGGGGCGGCTTCGGCTTCCGGCGCGGCGGCGAATTACTACAATGCGGCGATGCTCAGTGCGGGCGGGACTTCGGCGGTCATGTTCTCACACAGCCCGTGGCTGCGCGATACGCGCTCCAATTATTTTGCCGCAAATTTTCGAGGCGAACAAAGCGCGATTGGTGTTTCACTTTCGTGGCTGACGGTTGCCGATATTCCCGTGCGCACCGCGCCGACGCTCGATCCTGAAGGTTCGTTCACCTCGCAAAGTGCGGCCTTGAGCGTTTCTTACGCGCGAAAGTTTAGCAGCGTCCTCACGCTTGCATTGACGGGCAAAGTGCTTTATGAAAAAATTTATATTAACGATGCGCGCGGCTTTGCGGTTGATTTATCGGCGGCAGCCACGCCGTTCGGCGAGCCGCTCACGCTTGCGGCGGCGTTGCAGAACCTTGGCGGGTTCGGCAGCCTCAGCGAAGAAGCGGTGAAACTTCCAACGACGCTGCGGCTCGGCGCGGCTTACACACTGCCGCTTGCCTCCCTTCAAAGCGCACTGACGCTTGAAGCAAATGGTAAAACTATTTTCTCGGATGCGACGGAGTTTGGCGTTGGCGCGGAGTTTGCGTTCAACGGTTTTCTGTGGGGACGCTTGGGATTGACGGCGGGCAACGAGTCGCGCGGCGTTTCCGCCGGTGCGGGCGTGGCAGTTAACGGTTTCAAAATTGATTTTGCGTTCGTGCCTTTCAGCAATTCGCTTGGCTCGGCGACCGTCTTCACGCTGCAATACTTGTATTAACCGCAGCTTCGCGCCGGGCAAAAAAAATATTTCTGCATCTCTGCTGACATACAGTTGTCAGTTCCTGCTCTTACCTTCGTGGACTTTTGCAGACAAGTTTGTTTAAGCAAAACGGCTTTTCTATTTTTGTTGCCGCAACAACAACGCATGGCATGCGTTGCACAGTTACCAAACTTTCCCTTGGCAGTCCGCCTCCTCAGAATTGAATTGTCTTTCCTCCTACGCTTCGACGATTTCATTTAAAACAATTCGTCATTATGACCGACCTTTCATCTTTGAAAATCAATAAGGATAGGTCTCCTGCGCCATCATCACCTCCGATTTTAAAATATGGCTTGATTGCCGCCGCCGTCATTGTTGTACTCGCGCTCGGTTTAGCCGCCATGAACATCTTCGGTGGGGAAGTCGCCGTAACAACTGCGACCGCAACCACGATGACGCCGCAAGGTGCAACAGCGGTCGGAGCACTAACAGCGAGCGGCTACGTCGTGCCACAGCGCAAAGCGGCGATTGCCTCCAAAGCTACGGGTAGATTGGTTTGGCTCGGCGTCAAGGAAGGCGATCAAGTCAAAGAAGGACAAGAAATCGCGCGGCTCGAAGATGCGGATGTGCGTGCGCGACTTATTCAAGCGCAAGGCAACGAAGCCTCGTCGCGCGCCAAACAGTTCGAGGCCGAATCGAATCTGAGTCTTTCCAACCTCAGCTTTAAACGCCAACGTGATTTGTTCGACTCCGGCGCCTCGGCGCGCGAGGTCATGGATCGCGCTCAAACGGAGCAGGCCGTTTCCAAATCCCGCTTGGAATCCGCGAAGGCCGATCTCGCCGCGGCCAGAGCGTTCGTGCAGGTCTCGCGCGTGGAGTTCGACAACACCCGTATTCGCGCGCCCTTCAGCGGCACAATCCTGACGAAAGGCGCCGACCTTGGCGAAGTGGTTTCACCGACTTCCGGCTCGGCCACCACGAAAGGCGCGGTCGTTACGCTCGCCGATATGACCTCGCTCGAAGTTGAAGCCGATGTTTCGGAAGCCAACATTGCGCGGGTGCAAGTCGGGCAGCCTTGCGCCGTTACGCTCGATGCGTATCCGTCGGTGAAGTTTGAAGGCGCGGTTTCGGCGATTGTACCGACGGCCAACCGCAACAAAGCGACGGTGCTGACGAAAGTCCGCTTCGTCAAATTAGATTCGCGCGTGTTGCCGGAGATGAGTGCCAAAGTAAGTTTCCTTGCCACCCCAACGGAAGTTCAGAAGACGGGCGTTGATACCGTGCCGCGTTTGGTCGTGCCGCTCTCGGCTCTCACGACGATCAACGGCAAGCGTTCCGTTTTCAAAATTGATAATGCCCGCGCCAAAGCCGTTGAGGTTGAAACGGGCGCGGGCATCGGCAATTTTATCGAAGTCAAGCGTGGTCTTGAACCGAGTGCCATCGTCGTTTCGCCCGTGCCGAAAGGCTTGAGCGACGGCGCAAAAGTTTCCGTCCAAAATTCGAAATAAGTCTTCGAGATGCTTCATCATAAACCAAACACACCATGGCCTTCATTGAAATCCGCGACATTCGCAAATCGTATCAGCGCGCTTCGGAATCGATTGATGTTTTGAGCGGCATCACTTTGGACATTGAACAGGGTGATTTCGTCGCGCTCATGGGGCCGAGCGGTTCGGGCAAATCAACCTTGCTCAATCTTATCGCAGGCATCGATACGCCGAACTCCGGCACACTCACCATCGGCGGCGATTCCCTCTCCGCTATGAACGCGGGCACGCTGACGAAATGGCGCGCCCGGCACGTCGGATTTGTGTTTCAATTCTATAATTTAATTCCCGTGCTGACGGCGTTTGAAAATGTCGAGCTACCGCTGCATCTCACCGGCCTCAATGCGGCGGAAAAAGAAAAGCAAATCAAACAAGTGCTCGCACTCGTCGGCCTCGCTGACCGCGAAACGCATTACCCGAACCAACTTTCCGGCGGACAGCAACAGCGCGTGGCGATTGCCCGCGCCATCGCCACCGACCCTGATGTCATTGTGGCCGATGAACCGACCGGCGATCTCGACCGTGCTTCCGCTGAAGACGTTTTAAATTTGCTCACGCGGCTCAACAAGGAACTCGGCAAAACGATTGTGATGGTTACGCACGATCCGCACGCCGCAACTTACGCCCGCACGCAGAAGCATCTCGATAAAGGCATCTTGACTTAATTCGAAACGACATCATTACAACATATGTCCGTTCAAAACCCCGCACCGACGGCATCGGGAATCATTCGCATCATCCGGCAATCGCTCAATGGCGAAACGCAGGATTACACGCAAGGCAGCATTCCGAAGGCCATGTTTTTACTGGCGATTCCGATGATCCTTGAGCTGAGTTTGGAAAGCGTCTTTGCGTTGGTAGATATTTTCTTCGTTAGCAAGCTCGGTCAAAATGCGATAGCAACCGTCGGGCTGACGGAATCAGTAATCACAATTATTTATTCGGTGGCCATCGGATTAAGCACGGCGGCAACGGCGATTGTCGCGCGCCGGATCGGTGAAAAGAATCCTGAAGCCGCCGCCGCAGCGGGCGCGCAGTCGCTCATCATCGGATTAATCCTCACGGTTATTTTAAGCGTGGCGGGCGTCATTTTCGCGGCGGATATTTTAGCGTTGATGGGCGCGAGCGCGGAGGTTGTGCGGGACGGCGCGGATTTTACCCGCATCATGCTCGGCAGCAGCGCGGCGATTATGTTGCTCTTTCTCATCAACGGTATTTTTCGCGGTGCGGGCGATGCGGCGATTGCGATGAAAAGTTTGTGGATCGCCAGCCTGATCAATATCATTTTATGTCCCGTGTTCATTCACTTCTTCGGCTTGAAAGGCGCGGCGATTGCGACGGTGATTGGCCGCAGCACCGGCGTGCTGTATCAGGTGGTGCAGTTGGTTAAAGGCCATGGGGTTTTAAAATTCCATCGGCACTATTTCAACATTGACGCCGAACTTGCGAAAGCGATTATGAACATTGCGTGGCCTGCGACGTTTCAGTTCATTATTGCGAGCGGCAGTTGGATCGTGCTCGCGCGGCTTGTGGCGGAGACCGGCGGCACGGAAGCCTCGGCGGGATACCAGATTGCGATCCGCAACTTTGTCTTTTTTATTCTGCCTGCGTGGGGCCTAAGCAATGCGGCGGCAACGCTCGTGGGTCAGAATCTTGGCGCGGG
>JACMJS010000103.1 GCA_014380515.1 Chlorobiales bacterium | reverse complement strand
GTGCCGTCGCCGCCGCTGGTGAAAGTTTGGTTGTTGATGCCGAAGTGAAACATGAGCAGATTATCCGGCGAGATTTGTCCGTAGATGAGGAAGCGGGAACGGCGCAGCATAATGTCCGAATAATCTTTGGCCGGTTCGCTGTTCACTGCCGAGCCGGGGTTGAACTCCTGATAGCGCGCCCAGACTTGATTCCAAACGATGAGCCGGAAATACTTGCGTCCGGTCGTATCTAAATTCACCCGCCATCCGCCGGTGTAGAGACTTGAACCTTGTGCTTGAACATTTTCCGGCGAACAGATAACCGAGAGAGCGAGCATCACTGCCGTGAGCGCGCTTCTAAATAAAAACTTTTTCTTTGTCATTGGTTGTGTTGGTTTTGTTGAATGTTGGTCGCATCGAAGTATCCGCCGGTAGCGCGGGAGTCTGCGGATTAGATTGCAGCTCCCGCGCGGGGCGGTCTTAGCATTGCTTCTTAGCATTGATAAAGAACAGTGTGATTGCCGCCTTACTTCGGCAGCCGCCACACAGCGTCAAGGTTGCCGGAAAAGCATTTTCCCGCTTACCTTCTCATTGACAGTCAAGTAATCATTTCGTATTCGCCTTGCCACGCATACCAGCCGAAGAGAATCATGCTGAGTGCGATGATCGGCATGAGCACGATGAGCACGATGCTCCAGAAAATCCAGTTGTCCTGTGTCGGCTTCTCACCGATTTCCTGAATGGCGCGCAGGACGATGAACGGGATAATCGCCCCGCCCATCAAAATCCACACGATCCCGAGAATTTTTTTGATCGACATATAAAGTTTGGTTTAAATATTTTGAAACATCTTTCCGTTTGCAGCAACTATTCCATTGTGTTATCGTGGCTCTTGTTCGGTAAGTAGATCGCCCCGATGACGAAGCATACGCCCGCAATAAGTATCGGATAGAACAAACCGGCGAGTAAATCGGACGGCGGTTGATCGGGCGCAGGGCGTGTGGCGAGCACCAGCCGCGTAGAAATTAAAGGCACCAATCCGCCGAAGACGCCGTTGCCGATGTGATAGGGCAGCGACATGGATGTATAGCGAATGCGCGTCGGGAAGAGTTCGACGAGGAAGGCGGCAATCGGGCCGTAGACCATCGTTACAAAGAGAACTTGGATCGTAACCAGAAACACCATCAGCCAGAACCCGCCCGCGCTGAGCGTAACTTCTTTTTTGATCACAGGCTTGGCGAGTTTTTTATCCGCCGCAAGCACCGCTTTCTTGGCGTCATCCGCCGGAAAGGTTTCCGTCTTGACTTCTTTGTAAGACGTGCCGTCGGTGTAAGTCTTCAGCGTCGTAGCCGTGATGACGGAATCCGTACCGGTCATGGCGGCTTTCACGGCCACGTTTGTTTTTTCCGCCACTTCCGTTTTGTTCTTGATGTTCGTGTCTTCGTACATCGCCGTGTAAATCGGACGGTAGGCAATGATGGCGATGAGCATTCCCGAAAGCATGATCCACTTGCGCCCGATTTTATCCGAGAGCGCGCCGAAGACGATGAAGAACGGCGTCCCGATTAAGAGTGCCGCCCCGACGAGCGTGTTGGCTTGCACATATTCCACATTGCACACGCTTTGCAAAAACGAGAGCGCGTAGAATTGTCCCGTGTACCACACGACGCCCTGTCCCATCGTCGCGCCGAGCAGCGCGAGCAACACCATTTTCAGGTTTTCCTTTTTGCCGAAACTTTCCGCGAGCGGATTGACGGACGTTTTGCCTTCCTTTTTGATTTTCGAAAAGAGCGGCGACTCCGACATTCTCAGGCGGATGTAGATCGAGATGGCGACGAGAAACACCGACAGAATAAACGGCACGCGCCAGCCCCAATCGTTAAAGGCCGCGACGCCGACGGATTGCCGCGTGATCAGGATAATGCCGAGTGAAACAAACAGACCCAACGTGGCCGTCGTTTGAATGAAGCTCGTAAAATATCCGCGCCGCCCAACCGGAGAATGTTCCGCGACGTAAGTCGCCGCACCGCCATATTCGCCGCCAAGCGCAAGCCCTTGTAAGATGCGCAGCACGATCACGATAACCGGCGCGGCGACGCCAATCGTCGCGTAGCCGGGCACGAGACCGATGGCGAAGGTCGAGCCGCCCATGATGATGAGCGTGAGCAGGAACGTGTATTTACGTCCGACGAGATCGCCCAAACGTCCGAAGAACAACGCGCCGAACGGACGGACGACGAAGCCGACAGCGAAAGTAGCGAGCGTGGAAAGTAAAGCAGCGGTCGGGTTGGTGGTCGGGAAGAACTGGGTTGAGATGATGGTGGCCAAACTGCCGAAGATGTAGAAGTCGTACCACTCAATCAGCGTGCCCACCGACGACGCGATGATCACGCGCTGAATGCTGCTGGTTTCCTCCACCTGCGGCGGCGGCGGTTCTACCTGTGTTGTTGCCATTGATGTCTCCTTTGGTTAGTTATTGGAATGTTGAGCACGTCCGTAAAGACGTGCTTTTGAGACAGGCCATGAATGCCCGTCCCTGTTGATAGAGAGAGAAAAGTAAACCGTGAAGATGCGCGTCTATAAAGTGCAACCGCGAGGTTCAACCATCGCCGGTATTGCACGTCAAGCGTCGCAGGCTGGGTGAGACTTCTGATTGCCTCACGGGATTGAAAGGAACAATTCTATTTTGCTTTTCTCAAAAAGAAGCGTGTGCCGCAGCGAAAGCGGCCTGAGAAACGGGCAATCAAATTGTTATGAAAAGAAGTGAAGAAGAGATATGGAATGGCGGGATAATGTTCCGAAGAAAGTTTAGCATTGTTTTTCTTCACTGTCAGAGCGAATCATCAAAACCATTTTGCTTTCTCATTAAAACAAAACCGTTTTGAAGGTGGGCAAATATAGTTTTTTTCCAATCTGTGTCAAGCGCACCGAAAAAAACTTTGAAAAAAGTTTGCAGAAAAAAAAATCAATAGATGAACGGGAGCAAGCGTTTTGTTTTCTCACGGTAAGATTTATATTCGCCGCCGAATTTTTTTTCAAGCATCGCCTCTTCAATCTGTATCCGGCTGCCGAACCACACCGCGCACACTGCCGCCAAAAGCCCAATACTGACAAGGCTCTGCAGCATGATGACGAATCCTGCGAAGAGCAACATGTAACTCGTGTAGATCGGATGTCGCACTTGACTGTAGACGCCCGTCGTAATCAACTCATGTCCGTCTTTGATGACGAGCCGGTCGAAGAAGCGTCCGAGTTGCCGCGTCGCTGCTTCACTCAGAGCGATTGATGCAACAAGAAAGATCGCTGCTACAATGTTTGCCGGAACGGTTGCGAGCCGAAGCGATGAAAATTGATCGGTTGAAAAATCGTAGAGCGCAAGCCAATGCACGCCGAGCAATCCGAAAATCTGCGTTGCAAATCCGATGCGCCCGAAGACGCTTTTGACTTGTTCGTCGTCATCGCGCTTCGCCAGCTTTCCGTGCGTTGTATCGCGTCGCAGCACGTTGAGTAAGAAGAACGTGAAATAGGCCGCAGCGAGCGTCCACACTTGCCACGTACCCATCGCGCCGAAGATAGCCGCAGGGATAACAATAAGCAGCGACAACATTCCCGACAGTGCCGCAACGATTCCTACAATCCGCATTTCGAAAAAGGTTTGAACTATGCTTGATTCACTTCGTTGAAAAACATCCGAAGTTTTTTCTCATCTAATTTTCCGTTCGTCCGCACGCCGCTACATACATCCAATCCGAACGGACGCACTTCGGCAATTGCCTGCATGGTATTCTCCGGTTTCAATCCGCCCGCCAAGAAAAGTGGCACATCAATCGACTCACGAATTTTTTTACTGATCCGCCAATCATGCACGCGCCCTGTGCCGCCCAACTCTTTTACCGTCAAACGCGGGTTGCCGGAATCAAGTAAAATGGCATCGACATATTTGGCCGCTTCCACGGCTTCCTCTATGACCGTCTCGTCCGAGACATGAATGACTTGTACAATGGCAATGCCATATAAGGTCTCTCGCAGTTCCTCGTGAACGGTGCTCGAAACGTGATCCACCAATTGAACCGTGTTCGTATGGCAGCGTCGCTGTTGCAAAATGATCTCCGCCGCAGTGGTTTTACTTGTGAGTAAAAACGTAGCGACCGCAGGCGGCACAGTTTTAACGATCTCCGCAATCACTGTTTCTGAAACGACGCCCGGACCGCTGGGCATTTCAGAAACGAATCCCAAGGCTGATGCGCCGTAATCAATCGCAAGCCGGGCTTCTTCCGCCGAAGCGATGCAACAAATTTTAACTCTCGGCTTATTATTCATTGCCGCTTTTCTTTATCACATTTATCACATCTTTCAGAAATGCAATCGCTTGGTATTCGGCGCGGTCGTTAATCTTCAATGCTGGTAAGGCTTGAGCGGCTCTGAGGTCTCGATATAGTTCGACGGCTTCCAACATTGCTTTGCCGCACGCCGCTTTGTCATAACTCGAAACGGTTTTTTTCAGCCGTTCAAAATCGGCGGTGATCGTTTCCGTTTCCACTCTGCGGACGCCGCGCGGCAGTTTGCCGTTTCGCATCAGCGCGAGCGGACCTAGAACTTGCATTCTGAGAAACGCGAGAAAATCCGTGCACTCCATCAACTCACCGCGGCCTAACTTCAGCGCCGCATAATGCACCCACACCCAAAAGCGATCTTCAATCCACTGCGCGTCTGGCAACGGAAACCGGTAAGGTGTGCGGGCAAGAACGGATGACAACGCTTTATCTTTTTCCCACAACACGATTGGATTTTCTACGCGATGTTCAACGTCCGATAGCGTGATGAATTTCAAATCGACGTGCAAAAGCGGATGATCATAAAGACAAATAAACAATCGCGGTTCGCCAACATGCTCGCCTGTAAAACCGACCAGCAGATCACCCAAGCTTTCGGCAATCGTGCGTCGCTCCGAGGCAATTTCTTTTTCGAACTCAGGCGGTGAAACGACAACGAGATCAATGTCGGAGAACGCATCCATATTCTGATTGATCCACGAGCCGCCCGCGGCCAACCCGCATAGCTTCGGATGCCTGCTCAAAACTTCAGTTGCCCGATGAACAAATGCCAAATGTGTTTCCGGTATCATGCTCTTGCGGCGCAACGTTACTTGACGACGAGGTTCACCAACTTTTTCGGCACGACGATTTTCTTGATGATCTCCTTGCCATCCACAAACTTCAACACGCTTTCCTGACGCATTGCTTCCGAAATCAATTCGTCGTTCGTTGCTGCGATGCTCGCTTCGAACGTGCCGCGCAGTTTACCGGAAACTTGCACCGCAATCGTTACCACATCGTCTGCGGCAAGCGACGCATCAAACTTCGGAAACGGTTCGAAAGAGATAGAACTTTCGTGTCCCAACGCTTGCCAGAGTTCCTCCGAAAGATGCGGCGCGTAAGGCGACAGCATCACGAGCAGCGTTTCAATCGCCGCGCGGTTGCGGCAATTTTCCTTCGTCAGATCGCCGACGAAAATCATCATCGCGGAAATGGCCGTGTTGAAACGCAGGTTCTCGGTATCCTCCGCCACTTTTTGAATCGTCTTGTGCATCAATTTCGTGGTCGCCGCAGGCAGCGGTTCGTCGTTCACCAACACTTCAACATTCTCCTCATCTGCGCCATACACAAGCCGCCAGACTTTGCTGAGGAATCGATACACGCCTTCGATGCCGTGCGTGTTCCACGGCTTGACTTGTTCCAGCGGTCCCAAAAATAATTCATAAAGCCGCACTGTGTCCGCGCCGTATTCCGAGAGCACGCTATCGGCTGTTACAACGTTGCCGCGCGACTTCGACATCTTCTCCGAATCTTCGCCCAAGATGATGCCCTGATTGAACAATTTCTTGAACGGCTCTTTCGTTGAGACGAGTCCGAAATCATAGAGCACTTTGTGCCAGAACCGCGCGTAGAGCAGATGCAGCACCGCGTGCTCCGCACCGCCGATGTAAAGGTCAACGCCGGTATCGCCCATCCAATACTTTTCATTTTCCGGTGAAGCAAACGCATCTGGATTTTTCGGATCGGTGAAGCGCAAGTAATACCAGCAACTGCCGCCCCACTGCGGCATGGTGTTGGTTTCGCGCTTGTATTTGATTTTCTTTTCGCTCGCTCCCTCGCGCACTTCATCTTCACCATAAAGCCAGTCGTCAATGACGGCGAGCGGCGATTCGCCCGTGCCCGACGGTTCATACTTTTCAACTTCCGGCAACCGCAGCGGCAAGTTTGTTTCCGGTTTCATCACCGTGTAATCACCGTTCGCATCCAAGTAATACTTCACCGGAATCGGTTCGCCCCAATACCGCTGCCTGCTGAAAATCCAATCGCGCAATTTGTAATTCACCTTTCGCTGGCCGATACCTTTCGCTTCCAACCACGCTGAAATTTTTTCGAACGCTGATTTGAACCCAAGTCCGTCAAGCGAAACTTCACCGTTGGATGAATTCACACACACCGCATCTTTGCTGACGAACACGGCTTCCTCTACATCGTGATCCGACTTAACGACTTCAACAATCGGAAGCCCAAACTTTTTAGCGAACGCCCAATCGCGCTCGTCGTGTGCGGGCACGGACATAATCGCGCCCGTGCCGTAGCCCGTCAGCACGAAATCCGAAATCCAAACCGGAATCGGTTGCGCGGTCGCCGGATTGATCGCGTAACTGCCCGTGAATACGCCCGACTTTTCTTTCTGAAGTCCCGTGCGCTCCAAATCGCTTTTGCGCTTCGCTTCTTCTTGATACTGCTGCACGGCTTCGCGCTGGGCGTCCGTTGTCAATGCGGCAACGAGCGCGTGCTCCGGTGAAAGCACCATATAAGTTGCGCCGAAAATGGTATCAGGTCGCGTCGTAAAAACTTTAATCTGTTCACCTGAGTTTTGAACGGCGAAATCAATTTCGCAGCCGGTCGATTTGCCGATCCAGTTGCGTTGCATTTCTTTCACGCTTTCCGGCCAATCGACGAGTTCTAAATCGTCAAGCAATCGGTCGGCATACTTCGTAATGCGCAGCATCCATTGCCGCAGCGGTTTGCGAACGACGGTGAAGCCTTTGCCGACATATTCATCCACTTCTTCGTTCGCCAGCACGACCTTTTGCTCAATGCACCAATTGACCGGCACATCGGCGGCGTAGGCCAAACCTTTTTCGTAGAGTTTTAAAAAAATCCATTGCGTCCACTTGAAGTAGTCGGGATCGGTCGTGTTGATTTCGCGCGACCAGTCGTACGAGAATCCCATCTGCTCCAGCGTCGATTTAAAACTTCGAATGTTGGTTTCCGTCGTGAGGCGCGGATGTGTGCCGGTCTTGATCGCGTATTGCTCGGCGGGCAATCCGAACGCGTCCCAACCCATCGGATGCAAAACGTTAAATCCTTTGTGCCGCTTGTAGCGAGCCACGACGTCGCTGGCCGTGTAGCCTTCCAAATGTCCGACATGCAAACCCGAACCGCTCGGATAGGGAAACATATCGAGCACGTAATATTTCGGCTTCAAGCGGTCATCATTCGCAACTTGAAAACTTTGATGCGCCGCCCAATAAGCTTGCCACTTCCGTTCTATCTCTGCAAAATTGTATTTCATTCGATGAATTTTCTTGCTGAATTTTTT
>JACMJS010000102.1 GCA_014380515.1 Chlorobiales bacterium | reverse complement strand
TTCGGCGTAACGCTTGGCGATGTTCATCGCTTCCGTCATCAGCGCATCCGCAGGCACGACGCGGTTCACGAGACCGATGCTTAATGCGTGTTCGGGCAAAATGTCATCGGAAAGCGTCATCAGTTCAAACGCGCGGCTGTGCCCGATGAGCCGAGGCAAAAAGAAACTCGCGCCCGAATCTGGCACGAGACCAATTTTGATAAACGCCGTCGAAAGTTTCGCGCTCGCCGACATCACACGTAAATCACACGCAAGCGCGAGCGAAAATCCCGCGCCCGCCGCTGCGCCGTTGATCGCCGCAATGACGGGCTTTGAGATCGTAGCGAGTTTCACAATGACGGGATTGTAGCCATTGACAACCGTCTCGGAAAACGAGAAGCCGTTCGAAAAATCTTTGACTTCTTTTAAATCCTGTCCCGCGCAAAACGCTTTGCCGTTGCCGGTGAGCACAATCGCCCGCGCGTCTTTTGATTTCTCCGCTTGCTTCAAGGCTTCCGCAAGGTCTTTGAGCAACGCGGTGTTGAACGCATTGTAAGCCTCAGGCCGGTTCAGCGTGATGGTAAAAACACCGCCGTCAAGCGATGTAAGAACGGTTGTATCGGGCATTGCGTATTTTAAAAAGGTTGTTAAAATAATTTTTCACTGTTTCAAATGGGAAGATTTACAATTTTAGGATCAATCTTAGGAAAAGAGCGGCAAGCGTGGTCTCACTACCGAGGGCTTGATAGGTCGACGCTTCCTGAAATGCCCAAAGATGGGAACAAACTAAAAGCGATTAACGAAGCATTCGCGGAGTTTTTAGAACAAACCGACGCCTCTGTAAAAGACGGCGAATACTTAGATAGTTATGAGGTGGCCGAAAAAATCGCACGCATCTACACCGCAAACAATGAAACCGGAGAGAAGTACGAAATTATAGAAGTCGTAAAAGCAGGAGAAAAGCCTTCAAGGAATAATTACTTTTTGGGTTACGACGTCATTATGACTAATGAAGGAAATAACTCTACGATCATCGACTATTTCAGCAGTACTGATCACCGAGATAATTTTATTTCGCTATATGAAAAATATCTAAATAATTTTTTCCTGTTCGAAGATTTAACAACAGCAAAAGAATTTTCTCTATTGATCAAAAAAAGACTTGATGACGGAATGGAATTTGAAATCATAGGTTTGTATGCCTCCGCTCCCCAACAAGAAAAGTTCATTTCAAAATGTTACTCGACCGTAACCGACTTGGCGAGGTTGCGCGGCTGATCGACGTTGCACTCACGCATCACGGCGATGTGATAGGCGAGCAGTTGCAGCGGCACAACGGTGAGGAGCGGCGTCAGCGGGCCGATGGTGTTCGGGACGCGAATGACGAACTCGGCGAGCTTTTGAATTTCATCGTCGCCTTCGGTGGCGATTGCAATCACACGGCCTTTTCGGCTGCGGACTTCTTCGATGTTGCTGATCACCTTCGGATATGATTGATCTTTAATCGCAATGAAGACGACCGGCATGTTTTGATCGATGAGCGCAATCGGCCCATGCTTCATTTCCGCCGCCGGATAACCTTCGGCGTGGATGTATGAAATCTCTTTCAACTTCAACGCGCCTTCCAATGCAACCGGAAAATTGTAGCCTCTGCCGAGATATAGAAAGTTTTTCGCGTCTTTAAATATCTCCGCCAGTTTCACAAGGTCGGGATTGAGCGCAAGTGTTTGTTCGACCTTTTCGGGAATGAGCCGCAGTTCATCGATAAAGAATTTCGCTTCGGCGTGCGAGAGCGTCCGCGAACGTCCGAGCGCGACGGCGAGCAACGCGAGCACGGTAACTTGCGCGGTGAAAGCTTTCGTCGATGCGACGCCGATCTCCGGCCCCGCGTGCGTGTAGATGCCGCAATCCGTTTCGCGTGCAATCGTTGACCCGACGACGTTGCAAATGCCAAGCACCAATGCGCCGCGCGATTTGGCTTCGCGTGCGGCGGCGAGCGTGTCGGCGGTTTCGCCCGATTGTGAAATTACAATCACCACATCGTCTTTGTGAATGATCGGGTTGCGATACCGGAACTCCGACGCATACTCGACCTCGACGGGGATCTTCGCCAGCTCTTCAATCAAGTATTCGCCAACCAACGCCGAGTGCCAACTCGTGCCGCACGCGCAGATGATAATGCGTTTCGCTTCGCGCAGTTGCGAGAGGTGTTGCAAGATGCCGCCGAGTTTCACCGCGCCTTCAGCAAAGACCGCACGGCCACGCATTGAATTTAAAATCGCTTCGGGCTGCTCGAAGATTTCCTTGAGCATAAAATGATCGAAGCCGCCTTTTTCGATCTCAGAAATGCCGAACGCGAGTTCATCGATTTGTTTGGGCATTTCGATGTTGTCAATCGTCTTGACCGTGTAACCGTCGCGCGTGAGCACGGCCATCTCGCCATCGGAAAGGTAGACGACCTTGCGCGTGTGCGAAACGATGGGCGACGCATCTGAACCAATGAAATATTCCCCATCGCCGACGCCGATGAGCAGCGGACTGCCGTTACGTGCGGCGATGATTTTATCCGGCTCGCGCGAAGAGATCGCGCAGATGCCGTACGTGCCTTCGACTTCTTTTAACGATAGCCGCACCGCCGTTTCGAAATCGCAGCCGACTTCATTCCAGATTTCTTCGATCAAGTGAACCAACACTTCGGTATCCGTTTGCCCTTTAAAGACGTGCCCTTTGCGCGCGAGTTCAGTTCGAATCGCGTTATAGTTTTCGATGATGCCGTTGTGAATGAGCGCGATGTCGCCTTTGGTGTTCGTGTGCGGATGCGCGTTCACATCGTTGGGTTCGCCGTGCGTCGCCCACCTTGTATGGCCGATGCCAAGCGTCTTGCCCGCCGAGTATCCGTTTGGCAAAATGCTTTCGAGTTCGGAGACTTTGCCTTTCTGTTTATAGATGCTGAGTTGATGATTGAGCAACGCGAGACCTGCGGAATCATAGCCGCGGTATTCAAGTCGCTTCAGACCTTCCAAGAGAATCGGTGAGGCTTCCTGTGAGCCGATATATCCAACAATGCCGCACATAGCGTTTCGGTTTTGGTTGTGAAGAACAGTGCTCAACGAAGATTGAGCGGGTAAAAAACAGAGAGGCCGTGAATTTACAAAAGCCGGGCGAGGAAAGTTAGGGCAAGTGCGTCCGCATCTCGGTTACGGTTTGTTCAGCGGCGACGGCAACGCGTGATTTAAATGTATCGAGGTCATTAACCGCAATGCCTGATGCGGATTTCTGCGCAGGATCGTAAAGAATCGCGCGGCTGAGATTGATCAGTGCCGAACCGCCGTTTGCATCGATCCCATTGCGGACTGCCGCCCTTAAATCTCCGCCCTGTGCGCCGACGCCTGGAATGAGAAATACCAAGCCCGGCGCGGCCTTACGAAGTTCCGCCAGTTGCTCCGGCTTCGTCGCCCCGACCACCACGCCGACGTTGCCCGACTTGTTCCACTCGACCGCCTTTTCTAAAACCCGTTCATACAATCGCTGTCCGTTTTCCAACTTTGCTTCTTCAAAATCTTGCGAGCCGCTGTTCGAAGTGAGGCAAAGAATGAACGTGAGTTTGTCGCTATAACTGAGAAACGGGCTGATGGAATCGTAGCCCATGTAGGGCGGAACTGTAACGCAATCAAACTTCCATATTTCAAAAAATGCGGTGGCATAGTGCTTACTCGTGTTTCCGATGTCGGCGCGTTTAGCGTCGGCAATGGTGATGCAGGTTTCGGGAATGAATTCAAGCGTGCGTTCAAGTTCACCCAGCCCTGCCGCGCCGCGCGATTCATAAAACGCAAAGTTGGGTTTGTAAGCGACAGCGAATTGATGCGTCGCCTCGATCACCGCACGGTTAAAGGTCGCAACGGGATCGGACATTTTGAGGAACAAGGGCGGAATCTTTTCAAGGTCGGGATCGAGGCCGATACACAGCATCGATTTCTTTGCGGCAATTAGAGAATTAAGTTTTTCTTTCACCATGAAATGTATTTTGTAGGGGCGAGGTATACCTCGCCCTCTTGATTGCAACAGAATGCAGATTCTTCGCTGCACTCACTTGTGAGCCTACGGCTTAGAATGACAACGTTTATTTCTTCGGTCGCAGTGAAGCGAAAAATTTTTTGAGTTCGGCGCGAGGTGCAAGTTGCGTCAGAAAATTAAACTGGCCGGATGCGCGGTGTTCGCCACCGTCAATCGTGATGCACTCGCCGTTGATGTAGGGCGAAAGGTCGCTCATCAAAAACGCGGCGAGGTTTGAAAGTTCATCGTGCCGCCCGTAGCGTCCCATCGGCAGGCGTTTTAGATAGGCCGCTTCAAAATCTTTCGGCATCAGCCGCGTCCATGCGCCTTCGGTCGGGAAGGGGCCGGGCGCGATGGCGTTGAGGCGAATGTTGTAGGTCGCCCATTCGTAGGCGAGGCTCGTCGTCATCGCATAAACGCCCGCCTTCGCGCAGGCCGAAGGCAAGACGAACGACGAGCCGCTTTCGGTGTAGGTCGTTACGATGTTGAGCACGGTGCCGCCGTGGTTCGAATCACCCTTTGCATCAATGAGCCGCTTACCGAAATGCTGCGTGCAATTGAACGTCCCGTGCAGAACAATATCTACAATGGTCTTGAAGCCATTGGGCGTAAGGTCTTCCGACGCCGCATAAAAATTTCCCGCCGCGTTATTGACGAGGCCGTTGATCGCGCCCAGTTGCGAAGTGAGTTGTTCAAACATTTCACCGACGGCATCATAGTCGCGCACATCGACCGTGTGATAGGCGACCTTCGTGCCGTGCGATTGCAGTTCCTTCGCGGCGACTTGCAATTTTTCTGCCGCCCGTCCGCAGATGCCGACGTTCGCGCCGAGCTTGACGAACTGATGCGCCATCGAAAGCCCCAAGCCGCTTCCGCCGCCCGTAACCAAAATCGTTTTGCCCTGAAGGG
>JACMJS010000101.1 GCA_014380515.1 Chlorobiales bacterium | reverse complement strand
TGAGGAATCAATCGCAGTGAGTTGAACGGTGTTTGACAGCACGGGCGGCACTTCCGGCGGCATCTCTTTGCACGAACCGGCAAAGCAAAACAGAATTAAAAGTGGAATTATGAAACGGAAGTGTCGTCGGGGTTGGAAGATGTTTGCAATCGGGCGGGGCATTGCATCGGGCTTTTGGTGATCGTAAAATTTCAGAATGAAAGTACGTCGGCCATTGAAAGATTGCAAATTATTTCTGCGTTGCATCATCCGGCTTTTCTCATCCGTGAATCCGACATCGCAAGACGAGCTGAAACTACTTGTGAGTAAAAGGGAATTGCTATATTCACGCCTTGCATTTAACGTCGGGTTGAAGTGCAGTCAGCATATCAGAACCACAACTCATGTCCGCAGCGGTAGGTACATCTTCCGACCTTTGGTCGCCCGTGATCGATCACATCCTTCGCGCTCAAAAGATCGTCCTCACCACGCACGAAAATTCCGACGGCGACGGCCTCGGCAGCCAAACCGCCCTCTATCATGTGCTCAGGCAACTCGGCAAAGACGTAACGATTGTCAATGCGACCGTCATCCCGAAAAATTATCGCTTCCTGATCGATCTGTTGGATGAAAACAATTCTGACACCGCCTTGATTTACGACGATGCGAACGCCGCACACGTAGAGAAACTCGAGCAAGCCGACCTCGCCTTCGTGCTCGATACCAACCGCATCACCCGCACCAAAACAATTCGCCCGCAACTGCTCCGGCAGCAGGCCGCGGGGAAAACCAAACTCATTTGCATCGATCATCATCTCGAACCCGAAGACTTCGCCGACATCTGCATCTGCTTGGACTATGCTTCCGCTACCGGCGAACTCGTCTATGAACTTATCAAGCATCTCGAAGCCCGCACCGAAAAATCTTTCATCGATAGCACCACCGCGACGGGACTTTACACCGCCATTATGACCGACACCGGTTCGTTCAAGTTTCCCAAAACGACCGCGCACGTTCATCACATCATCGCTGAATTGATTGAGCGCGGGGCTTCGCCCACGGACATCTTCGATAAAGTATTCAATACCCAAACCGAAGGCAGCTTGAAACTTGCAGGCATGAGCGTTGAAGGTATTCATCTGGCGGAGCACGGCCACATTGCCTATCTTTCCGTCTCGCAACAGATGCTCCGCGACACCTCGACCGGCCTTTCCGACACCGAGAAACTTACCGACTATTTAATGTCCATGCCGAAAACGAAAATCGGTATGATGTTTATTGAACTGCCGGATGGTTCGACGAAAGCCAGCTTCCGTTCACGCGGCGATATTTTTGTGAACCGTCTCGCCCAAAACTACGGCGGCGGCGGACATAAAAATGCCGCCGGTTGCGTCATGCCGCTCGCACTCGCCGATGCGATTCCGGCAGCCCTTGAGAAAGCCAAACAACTTCTTAATTAACCAACGAAAAATATTTGTGTCGTTCTGAACGCAGCATAAGCGCAGTGAAGAATCCCTAATTCTCGAAACAAGGGATTCTTCGCTCTGCTCAGAATGACAAAAGAAAAAATCACTCT
>JACMJS010000100.1 GCA_014380515.1 Chlorobiales bacterium | reverse complement strand
TCAAACTTACCGGCCTCGACCGCTTCGGTGTCAACAACACGCCGGGCGTAACCGACAACGAGTTTGATTATCTGCGCGGCGTAACGATTGACGAACTGCGCGGCACGATCATCTTTCCGTTCCTCAGGCCGTTCGACAAACCGATTCGCCTCCGCCTCACTCAACTTGGCATCACCGATACCACCCGCATCAAGCAGTTGGTTTACAACGAGGTGTATGACAACGAACCAATCGGAAACAACAGTGCCAGCAGTCAAACGCTCAAAGATCGTTACATCATCCGCGCTAACTTCCGCAGCGACGTGCGGGCGAGTTATGATTTGGGCGTCAATGTCGTGCAAGGCAGCGTGCGGGTCTATGCCAACAGCGGCCTGCTGACGGAAGGTGCCGATTACGTCGTTGACTATCAACTCGGGCAAGTAACGATTCGCAACGAAGCGGCCTTGAAGCCGGGCGCGAACTTGCGGATCGAGTGCGAGAAAAATGAATTGGCCATCATCGCTGCCAAATCTCTTTTGGGTGTCCGCGCCGAATACGTGTTCAGCGATCAGTTGCGCATCGGCGGCACGTTTTTAGAATACAGCGAACGCCCGTTGCAAGATAAAGTGCGCGTCGGCGACGAACCGATTTTGAACCGCATCTATGGTTTCGACTTTCAATACAAAACCCAACTGCCGTTCCTGACGAAACTCATCGATGCGTTGCCGCTCATCAGCACCAAAGCCGAATCCGAGATCACCGTGCGCGGCGAGTTCGCGCAAGTGTTGCCGTCGCATCCGGGAGAACTCAATACGACGCTCGACCCGCAAGGCGTCAGTTACATCGATGACTTCGAAGGCACGAAACAAATTCTCACGCTCGGCCTGACGTTCAACCAATGGGCACTCGCCACGCCGCCCGACAGCATCGGGGTATCCAAAAATACTTTGGGATCGGTCGAGGGCGATAGCGCGATTTCAGGCTACCGCTCGCAACTCTCGTGGTTCAACTACGATCAAGGCTCAACCGAAAACTTGGCGACAAAGGAAATTTTTCCGCTCCGTCAAGCCGCCCGCAGCGACAACCAAATCCGCACGTTCAACCTGACTTACTTTCCGTATCGCAGAGGGCCTTACAACTTTTCGCCCGATCTCAATGCAACCATCTTTGATAAACCGCAGAACTCGTGGGCGGGCATCATGCGCCGCTTGCCGACTTATATCAGCAACTTGCAAAATCAAAACGTCGAGTTCATCGAGTTCTGGGTCAAGTACGAACGCAATCTTTCCGATCCTGATCCCAAAACCGGCGTGGTTCTGATCAACGATCCGCTCAATGGCGCGGCTGTTGCCGATAGCGGTTATCTCAACATCGACTTAGGCACGATCAGCGAAGACCTTTTGCCGACGCGCACGCTCAATACCGAAGACGGGATGCCGCTCAACGCCACGCAGGCCGCCGACACTACCCGGTTTGTCTTCGGAAAATACGGACGCGAATTGCGCGGTACCGCCGCGACAACCTACATCAATAACCAATTGAACCGCGAGCAGGGCGGGTCGGGCACGGAAGACGTCGGCATTGACGGATTGCCGACGAGCGAGGAGCAGACATTCTTCAAGCCGTACGTCGATGCTCTCGTTGCAAAGTTGGATCAGCAAATTCTTGCCGAGCCGGACGATTTGAAACGGCGGCGGTTGCAAGAAGCCCGCGAAAGCGTACTCCGCGATCCGGCGGGCGACGATTTTTTTACCGCGACGGAGTCATCGCCCGATAAAAATTATTTTCCTTACGCCCGCATCAACGGTCAGGAAGGCAACGGCGGCGACGGACAAGGCACGAGACAAGCGACGAACAATTTTCCCGACACCGAAGATTTGGATGCGAGCACGAACGTCAGCCGCGACAATTCATTTTTTCAGTACAGCGTCAAACTCAGCACCGCGCTTTACGCACAGGCCGAGCCGACGGGTGAGTTCATCTCCGGCGGCGGCGCGGGCAACGGCGGATGGATTCAGTTTCGCATTCCGCTGCGTGCCTTCAAACGCAAAGTCGGATCGATTCAGGATTTTCGAAACATCACTTACGCCCGTGTGTGGATGAGCGGCTTTCAAACCGCAGCGCGCGTGCGGCTTGCGACTTTGGATTTCGTCGGTTCGCAGTGGGAGCGGCCTGCGGGCGATTCACTCATTTCGCTGTCGGTCATCAACATCGAAGAAAACGGCGACCGTTATGCGCTGCCGCCCGGCATCCAACGCGCCCGCGACCGTCGCCGGGTCGATGAAAACATTTTGGCCAATGAACAATCGCTCGCCGTTCGCGTCGTTGATGTCAAGCCAAGACAAAGCCGGGCGGCGTTTCGAAATTTGTCGGTGCAGCAAATCAACCTCAATCCCTACAAACGGCTGCGCATGTTTCTGCACGGCGGCGGCGGTAATATCCGCTACACATCCAACGGCGACGCTAAACCGGATTACAACGCTCAAGCCTTCATACGTTTCGGCGCCGATTCGCTGTCGAACTACTATGAATATCGTATCCCGCTGAAGCCTTCGGACTCGACCACCACTGTGCCTGAAGACGCGACGCAATCGAGCGTCGATTATCAAGAAGCGCAGCGCGCCTTGTGGCCCGATGAAAATGAAATCGATATCGATCTGGCCGCGCTCGCCGCCTTCAAGCAATCAAAGGGCGGCGACAGTGCTTTCGTCCGCGCGCTTGAGCCGAGCGAAACGGTTGCGCCCGGTACGGAAGTCGCCATCGTCGGCAACCCAACCCTTGGGTCAATTCGCTTTCTGATGATCGGCGTTCGAAATGTCGGAGAGACGAACGAGGTTCTGACAACGGAATTATGGGCGAACGAACTGCGTGCGTCGGGCTACAACGAAGAACCGGGCTGGGCTGCCCGCGCGGACGTCTCGCTCAAGCTTGCCGACTTCGGCAGCATCAGTGCCTCAGTGCAACGGCAGACGGCGGACTTCCACGACATTCAAGTGCGGCTCAATCAATTGGGCGGACAAAATAATTCGCTGTCGTGGGGCGTGAGCGGCAACTTTAATCTCGATAAATTTTTGCCCGCCGAAGCCCAATGGTCGATTCCGCTCTTGCTCTCGCACAGCGAAACAGTCAATGAACCCAAATACAGTCCGGGACAAACCGACATCACGCTGGAGGCGGCCATCGCCCGCGCGATTGACGACACGCTTCGCAAAGGCGCCTCGCAAGAGGACGCGAAATCTTACGGCGAATCGATTCGAAACCGCGCTCGCTCGATTACGGTGAGTGAGCAATTCAGTTTGCCGACGATCAAAAAAAATGCGCCGTCCGATTACTGGCTGACGCAACTGACTATCGACCGGCTCGCGCTGAGTTTCAACTATACGATTCAAAACGCCCGCTCGCCGTCGATCGAGTTTGATCAGCGGTGGTCGTGGCAGTTCGGCATCAACTACGGTTTGCAATTGCCCGCCGATGCCAAGTTTTATTTCGAGCCGCTGAGGTGGTTGGTGAATGTGCCGCTTCTCGGTGCGTACAAAGATTTCCGGCTTTATTATTTGCCGCAAACCTACACGCTCTCGCTCGGGCTTGCGCGCAGCCGCAATCAAACGAAAAATGCCGGCGCGATCGATGCACCGTTCAGCACCAGCTTTTCATCGACGCGGGCGTTCTCGTTCGGCTACCGCATCACCGATACTTTTACCTTCAACTACACGTCGTCGCTCTCCGCAAGTTTAAACCGGCTCGTGCTTGACATTGAAACCAACACCGAACGCGACAACGGTGAAACCGCCTCGCTCTTCTTCCGCGACGCGCTTGCGTTTGATTTAGGCCGCGACCAAAATTACACGCAAGGCATCACGCTCTCATGGCAACCGAAAATGCTGGAGCTCCTCTCGTGGATACCCTTGAAGTTTGATTACAGCTCGAGTTACGGCTGGTCGAATCCTTCGCCCGACCGCCCGAATCTGGGGCTCGGCAACGCCGCCGCAACCAACGGACAGTTCCGCGTCTCGACGACGATTCAATGGCGCAACTTTTTGGAACGCATCGGCCTTCGCAAAGACGCCGGTTGGTCGCTCGGCGTACCCAACGCGCCGTCGGGACAGAATCCGCCCGGACAGACGCCAGGGCAAAGCAAATCGCCGGGCAATGCCGGACGCGGCACAGGCGTCGTTCCGCCGCCGCAACTCCCGCCGGTCGCCGTGTTGGATACCGCCGGAATGAGCGATGAAGAAAAAGGGGTGATGCTGCGGATCGCCGAGCAGGAAAAACTTGCCGCCGCGTCCGCGCCGCTGCGTCAGGACAGCACCCGCGCCGATAGCACGCGAAGCATCACCGAGAGCGGACCCTCGCCGCTGCTCACGCTCGGCAAAGATTTGAAAAATATCGCGCTCACCTTTCTAACGTTCAGCGACATCACGGTCAACTTCAGCTCGAACAACAACATTACTTCGAGCGGACTTTTGGGCGGCACGGGTTGGTTCAACTTTTTCCCG
>JACMJS010000099.1 GCA_014380515.1 Chlorobiales bacterium | reverse complement strand
CCGAGTGAAACCAAGCCCGCGGCGGTTGAAAAACCTGCGCCGCCGGTAGCGAAGCCCGCCGAAAAACCGGTTGAAAAAGTTGCGGAAAAACCTGCGACGCCTGTGCCGCCAAAGCCTGCGGTTACGTCCGCTACGGGATTGCCCGCCGAACTGACCGTGCCGGTCGAGTCAAGCAAAGGCGGTTCGTGCATCGTGGTCGGTTCGGGCGAATCGCGGAAGGAATCGGAGATGATCGCAACGCCGTATATCGCCAAAGGTCTCGCGGTGAGTTTCGCAACAGCGGAAGTCGGCGGGAGCACGCGCCACCGCGTCCGTGTCGGCCAATTCGCAAGCACGGCGGCGGCGAGCAAAGCCATCAAAGAATACGCCTCGCTGTTCCCGAAAGGCGCGTTCGTTGTCCGCGTCAAATAAAACGATGCGGATTTTTTCTATCAAACCGTTAGTAAAAGTATTACCGCTATGAGCCTGACACCGCCTAACACCACGAACCCAGACCCGGCCTCCGAAGACGCAACGCTTTCGGGACTCTTCAATATTCTCAGCACCGCGCCGAAAGCAACGGACGAGGCAAGTGAAACGAACTTGCACCCGCAAACCATGTGCCCTGCGTTCGGCGGCCTGCGCGTCGTTACGCGCATCGACGGCGCGCAGGTTTGCATGGCGACGGATAAAGGCTGCATGTACGGCCTCACTTTCGTTACCCATTTTTACGCCGCCCGAAAATCCATCGTCTCGCCGGAACTGATGAATGAACAGTTGGCGGGCGGATCGATCATCAAAGACATTCGCGCGTCCATCGAAGAAATCGCCAAAGACCCCAGCATCCGCTTGATTCCCGTCGTGAGTTTGTGCGTGGCTGAAACGGCGGGACTTGCCGAGGAACTCTTGCCGAAAAAAGTTGGGAATGCGGAAGTCGTGCTGGTGCGGCTGCCCGCGTATCTCATCAAGTCGCATCCCGAAGCTAAAGACATTGCCATCGATGCGTTGCTGCGCCGCTTCGCTACGGTGCCCACAGTGCCCGCTGCGCCGGAACGATTGGGCAAGAAGAAGAAGGTGTTGATTATCGGGGAAATTTTTCCGCTTGATACGATGGCGATTGCGAGCGTCTTGGAGCGGCTCGGCGCGGAGGGCATCACGGTGTTACCCTCGCAGCACTTGGAAGATTTCAGAGAGGCAGGCGAGGCGGCGGCGGTCGCGGTGCTGCATCCGTTCTATGAACTCACGGCGGAATTTTTCAGCAAGCGGGGCGTGCCCGTCATTACCGGCAATCCGGTAGGGGCGAACTCGGTCTACAAATGGATCACAGACCTTGGCTTCGCATTGGGACTTGAGGCCGCGCACGTTGAAAAAATTGCGACCGAAGAAAAAGAAAAGTTGAAAGCGGTGTTGCAGGCGCAGAAACTTGAAGGCACGATCATCGTGGCGGGCTATGAAGGCAATGAGTTTCCGCTCGTGCGTCTGCTGCTTGAAGCGGGGGCGAATGTGCCTTACGCCTCGACATCGATTGCCAATACCGAACTTGGCCGCGATGATCACAAGTTGCTGACGATGCTCGGCACGGAATTGCGCTACCGCAAGTCGCTGGAGGAAGACCGTAGAGCCGTGCTCAAACACGCGCCCGATTTGGTGATCGGCACCACCTCGCTCGATACATATGTGAAGGAGCAAGGCATTCCGGCGGTGTATTACACGAACATTATTTCTTCGCGTCCGATTTATTTCGCCCAAGGCGCCTCGATCATGCTTTCAATGATGCAATCGCTTTTGCAGAAGCGGCCTGTGTATGAAAAGATGAAACAGTTTTTCGAATGACCTTCGTTTGGCTTTCACGGTTCGTGATTCCGCAACATCACTGATTCAAAAAAACCTGAACCACAAAACGTCTCCGGCAATGACTGACATGCAATCCGTTCTGATCGTCGATGACGATCCTGAAGCGCACCGGGTGTTCCGCACCGCCTTGCGCGATTTGCCGATTGAGTTCGAAGCCGCCTTCGATGGCGCGGAATGTTTGGAAAAATTGCAGAACCGCCGCTACGATCTCGTGCTACTCGATATGGTGATGCCGAACGTTGCGGGACTTGACGTCCTTCAAACCGCCGATGCGATTAATCTCCCGCTGCCGATTGTCGTCGTGTGCAGCAGCATCACGGAGCGGAATGTGATTATGCAAGCCCTCTCGCTCGGCGCAAGTTGCTACCTGTTCAAAACCGACGGCACGAAAAAACTGCGCGAAACGATTTGCGAATATCTCGTGCTCACGCCGCCGCAACCCGCCCCACGCGATTCCCCCGGCGATGCAAAAGTATCCGGCGGGACCTCCGGAGCCGCCGCGCGCGAAGTGCCGCTCGATCCCTCGCTCATCGTGCCGCTCGTGGATACTTCGTTTCAAAAACCGCCCGTGTCGTCAGGGCTGCCGCCGGAAATTGCGACCTTGCAACAAGCGATGGCCTACATGACGATGAAGCGGCTTTCCGGCATTTTGAAATTACGCACGCCGTTCGGCGTCGGCGGTATCAGTTATGAAGTCGGGCGGTTGAAGACGGTCAGTTTTAACAATGTTCATAGCATCGACGCCCTCGAAGCGATTCGCGCAGTAGGAACAACCGCGCTGTGGCTGGAATGACTCCCCCGGGCGATTTGATTTTCATTTTAATCTTTGACGATTGACATGCGTTTGATTTTCACCCTGCTGAGTTTTTTTGTTTTCGAAACCGTTCTTTCACTTTCTCTCCGCACGGCTTCTGCGACGGCCTTGCCTGCCGCACAACTTGGCGTACCGGTTGAAGTGCCCGCGTGGCGCAACGCCCTATCGGAAGCATTGGTGCAATCGGGCATTTCGGAAATCATCAACTACAACCTGCCGCTCGCCGAATCAAAGTTTGATTCGCTCATCGCCCTCGAACCGGATCGCCCCGAAGGATATTTTTATAAGAGTGCGTGCTATTTCTGGCGTTACCTGCTCGGTGAAAAACAAAAAGATTACGACCGCTTCACCGAGCTTTCCGAAACCTCCGTTTTAAAATCCGACGCCTTCATCGCCGCCGTTGCCGAAAACGCCAAAGCCAAAGCCCTCGGCACGTATTTTCTCGCCGAAGCGCGGCTGGAGCAAGCGTTCGCCCAAGGGCGCGCGAAGAGTTACATCAGCGCGGGCATCAATGCCAATCGCAGCAAAGGACTTTACGCCGACGCCCTGAAGCTCGATCCTGACTTCACCGACGCGGGCAAAGGGCTTGGACTGTTCGAATTTTTCGGAACGCTCGTGCCCTCAAGCGTCAAGTGGCTGGCGGGGATGTTCGGCTACGGCGGCGACCGTGAAAAAGGTTTGGAGATGATCGCCGCCGCCCGCGATAAATCGCGCTACTCGCAAACCGAATCGCGCTACTACTTGGCGATGATTCAGTTTCTGTTCTACAAAAACAACGCCGCCGCCGAAAAGGATTTACTCTTGCTTTCCGCCGCACGTCCGCAAAGCACATTGCTCAACTATTCCATCGGCCTGTTTTACTATCAAACCAAACAGACCGACAAAGCAAAATTGTATCTCACCAAAGCGGCGGGCGATGCCCTGCGCGATGCCGGAAATGCGTTCGCTGCCTACGCGATGTTTCGCTTGGCCGATGTTGATTTCCGCCTGTGCAATTTCAGCGACGCCAAGAAAAACTTCTTGCTCTACCGCACCGCCGCCAACTTCGAAATCTACCACGCACAGACCGCGTACCGGCTCGGCCTCTGCTATGAGTTTTCGGGCGACCGCACCACCGCGGTTTTATACTATCAACAAGCGCAAGCCAAGACGGAAAATCTCGACGAACTTTATTCGCAACGCCGCGCAAAGTTGCTCATCACCGCGCCGCTTTCTCAGGCCGCCAAAACCATCTATCTCGGACGCAATCACTTTGATGCAGGCAACTACGCCGCAGCCTTGCTCGCTTTAGAGCCTCTTGCGGAAAAATCCATGACGGACGCCGCGCCGGACGCCCTGACGGATGATGAACGGGCGGAACTCTTCTACCGGCTCGCGCGGTGCTACGACGAATCGCTCGCTCCCGAAAAGGCCGTCAAGTTTTATCAGGCTGCATTTCAAACGCCCGCGAAGCAGGAGCGGATGTTCGCGCCCTTCAGCCGGTTTTATCTCGCCAAACTTTACATGCAGCAAAAAAAATATGATCTCGCCTTGTCGGAGTTCGACAAAGCCTCCCGCTACGTCAGCTACGACTACGACAAAGGCTTGCAACGCGATTTAATTTTGGAACAGGAAAAGTTAGAACGCCTCCGCGCCAAGCCTTAACCTGCCGCGTCTCTACATGGTGAGATATTGAATGGTCGCACCGGCGATTTCCGCGTCGTTCAGCTCGCGCATACATTTGAAATGTCCTTCGGGACAATGATTCTTGCCGATGTGCGAACACGGACGGCACGCCAGACCTTGCACTTCGAAAACTTGATGCGGCGTTCGAAACGGTGCAAAGCCGAATTCCCCAACCGACGAACCGAACAGCGCAACCGTCTTTTTCTGAAACGCCGAAGCAATGTGAAGCAAACCGGTATCGTTCGTCAACACCATGTCCGAGCGAGCTATGAGCGCAGCGGTTTGCAAGATCGAACACGCGCCTGAAAAGTTTTTGACGCGTGCGTTCGGCAGCATCGAGAAAATTTCATCGCCTGTGGCTTTGTCGCTCTCGCCGCCGAGCAGCAACACTTCCGCGTCCGTTTGGTTCAAGACGGTGCCGATAACGCGGGCGAATTTTTCCGCCGGAAACCGCTTTGTAAAATGACGCGCCCCGTAGCAAATCGCCAGCCGCCGCTTGGCATCCGGCAACATTTTTTCCGCGAAGGCTTCGTCGGATTCGGAAAGGAAAACTTCGCAGCCGCAGCCGTCGTCCCGCACACCGAGCGGCAGAACGGCCTTGCGGTAACGTTCCGGCACGGGCGTTTCATCCGCGAGCAGATTGATCTTAAAATTCACCAGCAAAAACTTTTTCCAGTTCTCCTTCGAGTACCGGAAAATTTCCGGCGCACCTTTCAAGCGCGAAATCCACCCGCGCGACCGTGCGTTGTTTTGCAAATCGATCACCGTATCGTACTGCTGCGAATAAAATTCATCCGGCAAGGCGTCCGTTGTCAACACCTGATTGAGATGCGGATTGTGAATGAGTAGCGGCGCGAAGGCCGGGTTGGTGAGGTAATGGAGTTCGGCGGCGGGAAACCGCGAGCGTAGTTGACGCACGAGCGGCGTCGTCAGCACGATGTCGCCGATGGAACTCAAACGCACAATCAAAATGCGATCAAAGGCGCGTTCAGACATTTTCTTTCACTCGCGCGGGTGTCGGTTCGAGCGGTATTGACTTCGCCCCCGTGCGCAGCGATTCATCTTTCACGGACGTTTGCACCGCAACGGGTTCGGCCTTGACGACGAGCAGCGTAATATCATCGTGCTGCTCCGCATTGCCGACGAAATCAATAATCTCGTTCTCGATTTTTTGGAGCAGTTCTTTCGCCGTCAGCATGGCACCGTCAGCGACAAGGGTTTCTAACCGCGCCATGCCGAACTCTTCGCGCGATATGCTCATGGCTTCGGTTACGCCGTCGGAAAGGAAAATAAAAATATCGCCGTCGCCGTAATGCAACAGGGATTCCTGCATCGCGGCATTGAACCGCTCGCCTTTATCCAAGCCGATGCCCATGCCTTGCGGACGCACGAGCCGCAAACTTTTTTTAGCAGCCTGATACCAAAGGAGCGGCAAGTGCCCCGCCCGCGCGAGCGTCAGCGTTTTTGATGCGGCGTCGAAGCGTCCGCAGATGAGCGTCACATAAACTTCGCGCGCGCCGGAGGAAAACACAATCGCGTTCGTTTTCTCCAGCAGCGATTTGGGCGAAATGAGTTCCTCTTTCGTCAGCGAACGAATCACGCCTTGCACGCGCGACATGTACATCGCCGCCGAAATGCCCTTGCCCGATACATCGCCGACGAGCACGGTAACTTGCGACGGCAATTCCTTTTCGCCATCCAATCCGTTCGATGCGTTCATTCCTCCCGACCCGTTTTTTTTCACGAGGGCTGTTTCGCTTGACCCGTTTTTTGCAGTCTCGATTTTTTTGGCGGGCGGCAAAATGAAATCGTAGTAATCGCCGCCGACGTCTCCGGCGGAGTTGTAGAGACTCGCCACATCCAGCCCTGCAACGACGGGCATTTGCTGCGGCAACAGTTCGCGCTGTACTTGGCTCGCAAATTCCAACTCGCGTTTCAACTGCCGTTTCTGACGGGCGTCTTCATTGAGGCGTGCGTTCTCGAACGCAATCGCCGCCTGCCGCGCCAGCGACTCGATAAAATCAAGATCGGGCTTCTTGTAGATTTCTTCCGAAAGTTTTTCGCCCAGCAGTAGAATACCGACCGGACGCAGATTGAGCAGCATCGGTACGATAAACTGCACATCGGCCTTGTCCATCTCAGCGTCCATACCGACGTCGCTTGCGGGCAACGGCGAGACGAGTTCCGAGGTGCGATTGAAAAGTTCACGCGAACTAATTCGCGCGAGGGTTACGCAGCAACCGGTGGCGGCAACTTGTTTATATCCGTCGTCGTCATCGCGCAGGAAAATGGCAATGCCTTTGAGACGCATAAATTTTCGAACGTCGGTGGCGATGTTTTCGGCGAGGGATTCGGTGGTGAGCGTTTGGGCGAGCACGCCGGAAAGTTCGGAGAGCGCGGTTTTGTAGTCGTAGCCTTGACGGTCGAACCGCTTGTCCAATTGCTGCTGCAAATATTTTTTGATGATGCGGGCGATCATAAAAAGCATCGCGCCGATGACGAGAAAGATCAGCCGCTCGCCATCGCGGGCGACGGAGGTATTTTCCTTCGCCGTAAAAAACTCAATCGATACCGGTGTGAACCGCACGCCGACGGGTTCGCCGTAATCGAGCTGCACGGCGAGCGCGAGCACGTTGAGAAATACAAACACGCCCGCCGCAATCATCAAAGAGTTGATGACGCTGTAACTGAAACTGCGCCGGATGACGCGGGAAATACCGAACGCGCGGTGCTTGATGATCGAATACAAATACGACGCGGGTACGGCGAAAAACAGCGCGGCGAAAAACAGCGATTGCTCTCTGAGCACGTACTGCAATCCGAAAACAAGTCCGACGCCCGTGCCGAAGAATCCGTAGCCGACGCCGATCCACTTTTGAGCGTCAGCCACGTCTTTATCGTGCTTGCGCTGAATGAGAAGGCTGCATATCGTAATGAAGACGGTGTAGGCAACCGACGACGCCGCCCACCATTGATTCAATTGACTGCCGCTCCGGTCGCCGATCAGCAATGGCATCGCTGCTTGCGCCACTACCGTTAGCGCGCCGCCGATGTACGCGTAGGTAATTAATTTGCGTTGCCGGAACAGTGCCGCCGAAGCGTGCGGAAAATAAAGCATTGCGTGCATCACCATCGGCAAACCGAACGCCAACGAATAGGATACCCGCCCGTTCAGTTCGGGCGCGACCGTAAGCAAAAAGAACGGCGCAAGCACCGCGAGGCCGAAGGCGAGGAGACGGGCATGTTTGTTTTCCGGCCTCGAGAACCCGACGAAGAGCGCGAGCACCATCATAGACAAACCGACCAAGGCTTGCACTATGAATGGCAATCCGATGCTGAGCCGCACGACCTGTACTTTCGCGGTGCGCGTGCGTCCGTGCTGCGTAACGACGTAATCAATGTTCTGACCCGGCTCCGCCGCGCGAAGAATACTATCGGCTTGCAACACGCCGTTGAACGTGCTGCCGTTGATCGACAGAATCGTATCGCCGACTTCAAGACCGGCGCGGTCGCTCGCCCCGCCCCGCTCAATGGATGTAATAACGACGCGGTTGTTCCGGTTTTTAAATTCGTTTTCATCCGTCGTGCGGGCTTGCCCAAGCCGGTTTTGCACGCGCGGAATGAATACGATGACCGCCACCGAGACGAGCATGATCTTGAAGAACACCGGATATTTGCTGAACAGATTCATCGCTGATGCTGGCGTGAGACCGGAAGTGATGTCTTGCCGGAAGATTGCGGCGAGACTTGAAAGAAATCCAAATAAAATACAGTCGGCTTGCCCAATAAAAAACAGGCTGCATTCACAGACCCTGTATTCGCAGGCAGGCGGTTAGGCTTACGCAGTTTATGTAGAGAGTGATACGGGCGGTGATGCGCCGGGATGAAAAAAGTCGAAAGTTTTTTTGCGCCGTCGTTTGTTTTCACAAACGCAACGCGTAAGTTCAAAGACTCTTTTCAAACACGCACATTACATAACAGCAACAAGCAACCGCCGAAACTTTTTCCCGCCACTAGAGCCACGCACTGCTTCCATGAGAGAAGAACCTCTCTTCTCCTTTCACGATTCATCGCCGTTTTTTTCTTCGCACGTTAAACACCGGTTTGCAATCCGCAGCTTTGCATTTTTTCTTCGGGCAGCGGAAGAAATGATGTTACCGTTCCTTGCTTTACGCACATTTCACTGAGACGCACATTACCAGAAACTTTAATCTCTATCAATTTTTCCAACTTTTTCCAAAGGAGACACCTAACCGTGAACACATTTTTTACGCGCGGGCTTCGCGCGCTGCTTTTGCTCATCCTCATCCTTCCTGCATCCCGTAGTTTCGCCCAATCCAAATCCGCCGGACGCTCCGCCACGCTCAGCGAATCGCTTACAAAATCTTTCGGCACGATTGAAGATCTTGCCGTCAGTGAAGCAACCGACGTGCCGCTGTTCGTTCGCGGCGAGTTGGCAAAGAACATCCGCTTGAACCGGTTGAGCGACGCCAAAGCCGTACTGAAGTCCGCGCAAGACGTCTATCGTCTCAAAGAAGGCAAAGATGATTTTGATCAATTGTCCTTGCGAGAAGACGATCTCGGCATGACGCATTTGAAGTTGCAGCAAACCTACAACGGCGTCAGAATCTTCGGCGCCGAAATCATTATGCACACCGATAAATCCTTGACGCTCCGCGAAATCAATGGCCGCGTGCTGCCGGGGCTTTCAATGGACGTGATCCCGACTGTAACCGCTGAGCGAGCGGTTCAGGCAGCGATGGTCGAAAACACCGGCGCCGAATTTCGCTGGTTGAATCAGGCGGCGGAACAATCGCTGAAAGAAGTTTTTAATGACAACGCCCGTACATGGACGCCGACGCCGGAGCTTGTCATCTCGCCCGCCCAAGGCGACTTCGAAAAAGGCGAATATCGTTTGGCGTGGAAGTTCACGCTGGCGATCAACGCACCAACGCCCGCGAACTATGAATACTTCGTCGATGCCAAGAGCGGCGCGGTGATCAATAAATTCAACTCGATTCACACCGCCGATGCGGGCGGCACGGGTACATCAAACTACAACGGCACGGTGTCGTTCCGCACCAACAGCGGCGTTTCGGGCGGCTTCGAAGCCTACGATATCGGTCGCAATATCAAAACCTACAACCTCAACGGCGGCACCTCGCTGCCCGGCCCAATTGCGACGGACACGGACAACAGCTGGACGACCACCACGCAGAAGTCCATCGTTGATGCCCATTGGGGCGCGTCGAACGTGTATGATTATTACAAAAATATTCACAACCGCACGAGCTTCAACAACGCGGGCGCACAGATTCGATCGAGCGTTCATTACAGCAACGGCTACAACAACGCATTCTGGAACGGCTCGCAGATGGTCTATGGCGACGGCGACGGCACCACCTTCACCTCACTCACGTCGCTTGATGTATGCGGCCACGAACTCACGCACGCGGTTACGGAATATGAAGCAGGCCTCGTCTATCAAGGCGAATCGGGCGCGATCAATGAAGCCAACTCTGACATCTTCGGCGCGGCGATTGAATTTTACGTGCGCGGCGGTTCGGCCAACTGGCTCATCGGCGAAGAGTGCTACACGCCGAATACCTCCGGCGACGCGCTGCGTTCGATGAGCAACCCGAACTCCGAAAATCAACCCGACACGTATCAAGGTTCACAGTGGGCATCGACCGCGCCGCCCTACACGCAGAACAACGACTACGGCGGCGTGCACATCAACAGCGGCGTACTCAACTATGCGTTTTATCTTTTGTCCGTCGGCGGCAGCGGCACGAACGACAACAGCGCATCGTTCAGCGTAACCGGCATCTCGCTCGATAAAGCACGCTTGATTGCTTATCGCGCGCTGGCAAACTATCTCACTTCAAGTTCGAACTTCGCTGCGTGTCGCACCGCATATCTTTCGGCGACGGCTGATCTTTACGGCACGGCAGGCACGGAATACGCACAAGTGCAAAATGCGTTTGCAGCCGTCGGTATTGGATCGCCCGCAGGCGGCGGCACCCCGCCGCCAACGGTTACAGAAGTTGAACCGAACAATTCTACATCCGCACCGCAAGTGCTCACCGCGCCCGGCTCAATCACCGGCCTCGTCAGCACTTCGACCGACAACGATTACTTCGCAGTTACCGTCGGTGCGGGCGCAACGCTCACGCTCGGTCTCACGGTGCCATCAGGAAAAGATTATGATTTGTTCCTCGTCAACAGCGCGGGCACGACTTTGAAAAAATCCGAGAACGGCACGAGCGCGTCGGAGTCGATGACGTACGCCAACACCGGCTCAGGCGACGCGACTTACTTCGTCCGCGTCTTCGGATACAACGGCGCATTCAGCACGGCAGCGACTTACGGCCTGACGTTCAGCGGCAACAAAGCCCCGGGCAGCGGCGGCGGTGGCAACGGCAACTTCACCGAATCGGAGCCGAACGAATCGCGCGGCGCGGCGAATGCCATCAGCGTGTTCCCCGCAACGATCACGGGTAAAATCGGTTCGTCAACAGACAACGATTATTTCAGTGCGTCGGTCGATGCGGGTAAGTTGTTGTCGCTCGGTCTCACGGTGCCGAGTGGAAAAGATTATGATTTGTTCGTCTACAATTCATCGGGCACGATTGTCGCACGCTCCGAAGCGGGCGCGGGCGCACCGGAATCGATCAACTATACCGCACCGTCATCGGGCACGTACTACGTTCGCGTTTTCGGATACAGCGGCGCATTCAGCACGACGGCGAACTACACGCTGACGGCCTCGAAACCGAACGGCATCACGGCGGAATTTGCGGGCTTCTCGAAAGGTACCCAACCCGTGAACGAATTTAAACTTGCGCAAAACTATCCGAACCCGTTCAACCCGCAGACGACGATTCAGTATGCGTTGAAGGAAGACGGCGCGGTAAGTCTGAAAGTTTATGACATGACAGGCCGCGTGGTTGCCGACCTTGTGAACGAGCGTCAAGTTGCGGGCATCTATAATGTAAAGTTCAATGCGTCGCAACTTTCCAGCGGCACGTATTTCTACCGGCTTTCGGTTGTTGGCTCGTCAAGCTCGCAGGCGGGCAACTTCGTGCAGAACAAACGCATGACGCTTGTCAAGTAATCGTTGATCTTACATGATGAACCTTCGCCTTGCTGCAGCGAAGCATTCATCAAAGCAAAAGGGCATCCGTCGAGATGCCCTTTGCGGTTTAAAATCTTTCGCTCTTCTCCTGCGTCATACAAACATGATTGAAGATTTCGTAGGGGCAACCCTTGTGGTTGACCGTCTTCAGGGCAACCACAAGGGTTGCCCCTACGAAGAAAATCTGTGAGGATTCTAAATTAGACCGGAGGCCTACAAAAAGCATGATGTGAATCAGGCACGGATCAATCTTTTGCGGAACTGGTAACGCACGAAGATGGCGGTGAAGTTGAGTGCGAACGTCAGCATCAAGAGCACGAGCGTTGTGGCGTATTGTACCGGCAAAGTCTCGCGGACGTTGGGCGATTGCGTCATCAGGATATACAGGTGATACCCCATATGCATGAACTTGCTTGTAACCGATTCCGTCTGCGCCGAATACGCCGCGCCGGTAAACAGAATCGGCGCCACTTCGCCCGCGCCTCTGCTGACGGCGAGAATCGTACCCGTGAGAATACCGCCGACGGCGTTCGGTAACACGACGCGCGTCACTGTTTGCCACTTCGTTGCGCCGAGTGCGAGCGAGGCTTCGCGGTATTCGCGCGGCACGTTGCGCAAGGCTTCCTCGACCGAGACAATCACGACGGGCAACGTCAAAACCGCCATCGTCATCGCCGCCCAGAGCAATGATTCCTTGCCGAAGATCACGCGGCCTTCCGGCGCGAACGCTTTATCCATGCCGACGCCGACGAATTGAATAAAAAATCCGAGGCCGAACAACCCGAACACAATCGAAGGCACGCTCGCCAAGTTGCTCACCGCAAACCGCACGAAGCGTGCGATGCGCGAACGCTCGCTGGTGTATTCAGATAAATAAACCGCCGTGATCGTGCCGAACGGAATGCCGACGACGGACATGAGCAGCACCAAAAGCACCGTGCCGTAGATGGGCGTTGAGATGCCGCCTTCGGTCAAGCCTTCGGTTGGCGGCGTGGTGATGAAATTCCAACTCAGCCGTCCGATGCCGCCGCTGACAATGCTCGACATGATGATCACGATGATCGCCAGAATCAATGCGACCGCGAGCAAGGTCGATCCGCCTGCCAAAACCCCAAGAACTTTTTTCATATCACAAACTTGAATGGTGCAAAATTCGAACCCCTGTCCCGCTTTGGCGGGACGTCCCCTTTGTTAAAGGGGACAGTGTTTAAAGCCAGCAAGACCAACAAGAAATAATCGATCTCTATCTTTTCTTTTCCCTTCTTCAATCCAATCTCCCCTTTAATAAAGGGGAGTGCAGAGGGGTTACGCCGCGCCAGAGAATTTTTTCATCAGGCGGCCTTTGACATAAAACTCCGCGATGCTGTTGATGATGACGGAAAAGACGAACAGAAAAACGCCGATAAGAAAAAGCACATTGTAGTGCGTGTCGCCGTAGACGACTTCGCCCATCTCCGCACCAATCGTAGCCGTGAGCGTTTTCGTCGGCACGAGAAAATCCCACGAGACGATCAATGCATTTCCTGCGGCGAGTAATACAATCAGCGTTTCACCGAACGCGCGTCCGAGTCCCAACAAAATCCCGGCGAAGATGCCCGGATATGCGGCGGGCAGTACGATGTAAAAGGCGGTTTCCCATTCCGTCGCACCAAGTCCGTAGCTAGCTTCCTGCATCGCTTTCGGCACGGCGGAAAGGGCGTCTTCGGCAATCGTGAAGATGATGGGAATCGCCGTCAGTGAAACCGCGATGCCGCCGACAATCGCATTTAATCTATAGTCCGCGCCCGTCAATCGCTGCATAAATCCGGCGATGGCGATGAGCGCGAAAAATCCAAGCACGACCGACGGAAATCCGGCCAGAAGTTCAATCGCCGGCTTGACGATTTCGCGCACCCACCGCGGCGCGAAGCAGGCCGTGTAGATAGCGGCGAGCACACTGATCGGAATGGCGATGAACATCGCCACGAGCGTCGTTTTCAAGGTGCCGAGCAGCATCGGCATCAAACTGTATTTGGGGTTCTTCGAGATGGGCGTCCAGACGGCTTGGTTCTCATTGGCGGGCATCATAAAAAGCGTCGGCAACACCTGATCGCGCTTCTTGGCATCAAAGAACACGTCTTTGGCTTCTTTGAAAATGAAAATGAGAATCAAAAAAATAATGGCGAGCGCGAACACGGCGACGGCGGTAATCGCCACCCGCGCTGCGGCATCAGCATTCTTCGCCGCAGGATTCGTGCGTACTTGGCGCGAGAGCGGCATACTTTCAATGATTGCTTCAGCCATATTTTTTTGTTTTTTATTGTTGTGCCCTATCTCCGCTGTCATTCTGAGCCCCCGAGCGTGGCCGAGGGTAAACTCCGCGGAGCATCTGCATTTCATCTTTAACATTGGCGAGACATCCCTAGCCCCTACGACGCCGGAATAACAAGCAAAATTTATTTCGATGCGGTCTTCGCCGTATCTGCGGCGGTGCTGTCGGGCGGCGCAAGTTTTTTTTTCGGTATCGGGTAGTAGCCCACTTTCTTGACGATGCCCTGCCCTTCTTCGCTCATCACCCACTCGACGAATTCTTTTTCGGCGCCTTTAAATTCCTTGCCGATATAAAAATAAAGATCGCGGGCAATCGGATAGGTGCCGGTCATGATCGAGACTTCGCCGGGCGCGATGGCTTGTGCGGCACTGTCTTTTTTGATGGCGAGCGCACGCACGCCCGTCGAATACGCATCGCCGCCGTAACCGATGGCTTTGGTTTCTTCGCTGACCGCGTTCACGACCGCCGCCGTGCCGGGCAACGTTTGAACCGCCGCGCCGAAATCTTTATCGCGCAACACGTGCTCCATGAAAAATCCGTAGGTGCCGCTGCTGTTCTCGCGCCCGAATACAATGATGCGCTGATTTGCGCCGCCGAGGTCGCGCCAGTTTGAAATCTCGCCGGTATAAATTTTTTCCAACTGCTGCATCGTTATTTCGCGGATCGGATTGTCGGCATGGACATAAACCGCGATGCCGTCTTTGGCGACGGGAATTTCCAAGACGTCGTGGCCGTATTTGGCCTTGACTTTTTCGCGCTCGGATTTTTTCATCGGGCGGGACGCTTGGCAAATATCCGTCGTGCCGTTGATAAGCGCAACGATGCCCGTGCCGCTGCCGCCGCCGCTGATTTGAATGCGCGTGCCGGAATTTTTTTTCATGTAGGTTTCCGCCCACTTCTGCCCAAGAATGACCATCGTGTCCGAGCCTTTGATCGACATCGGTTCGCCGCTCGCGGCAGGGGGTTGCCCGCCGGAAGATTCGTTATGATCGCCGCCGCACGCAGCAAGCGAAAGCAGCAAAGCGAAGGCGATGTATTTGGTCGAGCGTGAAAGTTGAGCGGCGGTCATGGCGGCGATGTGAGCAATGCCGAAGGTGAGTTCGGTCAAGTTCGTTGTGCGTTTGTCATTCGAGGTGTGGTAAATATAAAGGGTTCGAGAAGGGTTTGGGCGGGCGGCGTTCGGGGTTAATCAAAACTTAATACGGACGGATTTTCCATCGAAACAAAAAGGGACGCTTTTTTGAGGCGTCCCTTTCTGATAAATAAACCAACCAAAACTTCTCTGCTAAAGAACATGATGCAAAGATAGTCGGGGTATGTTAAGCAACGGTTAACACGCTGTTACGTTACGATTAACTTCAACGTGTTTTCGATGTTTTTTTTCATTTCTGCGAAAAAACGATTTCGCCCGCCGCCATCGTCAAAACGACTTCGGCATCTCGAATGCTTTCGGCGGGCATTTTTAAGATGTTTTCCGATAGTAAAATCAAATCGGCGGCGTAGCCCGATTCAACTTTGCCGCGCGTGCGGGCATTGCCGGTCGCGCGGTGCGGGGTTTGCGTGTAAGCTTTGAGCGCGGCCTTTAAGGAGATGCGTTCCTTTGGAAACCAATCGTTGCCCCCGGCATCTTTGCGCGCGGCGGCGAAGTAAAGGCCTTCGAAGACGTTGGGCGTTTCAATCGGGGCGTCGCTGCCGAAGATGTACGTCGCGCCGGATTTTTCAAGTGAGGCGAAGCGGTAAAGATCAGCTTGCTGCCGGTCATCAAGCAATGCGGCGGCGGTAGCGATGTCTTCACGAATATGCACCGGCTGCATCGATGCGATGAGGTTCAAGTTTGAAAACCGTTTGGCATCGTCCATCGAAATCATCTGGGCATGTTCGATGCGGTGTTGGAAATCCCCTTTGTCCCCTTTGCCAAACGAGAGTGATGAGGATTCGAAAAGTTTCTCGAACGCATTCAAGGCGCGGCGCACGGCTTTGTTGCCGATTGCATGAACGGCGACGGGCAATCCTTCGCGCTCAATCAATTTGAACATCGCCAGAATATCCGGTTCGGCATAGAGGTCAAGTCCGTAGTTCACTGTGCCTTTGGGCGAACGGTTGAAAGGCGCGAGCACCGATGCGGTTTCAGCCCCCAGCGACCCGTCCAAAAAAAGTTTGGCACTGTTGAGGTGCAAACGCTCGTGCTGATACGATCTGAAAAATAATTTCGCCGCTTGGATTTCTTCACAGAGAATCGCAATGCCGGTGCGGAGTTTGAGGTCATCGCCCAAACTTTTGTACGCGGGCAAAGCACTTGCACTTTCAACGCTGATGGTTTCCGTAATGCCCAGCTTGAACAGTTCCCGCTGCGCATTTCGCAACGCTGCCGTTTTCTGTTCAATGCCTGTCTCGATGAGCGACATCATTTTTTGCGCCGCCCGTTCAAAACACATACCGGAAAACTTTTCTCCGGCAGCCGGATCGGTCGGGAGTTCTTGTTCGGAGAAGTTGTAGGGGCGAAGTAATTCCAGCGCGGACGTGTTGCACCACACCGCGTGCGAATCCTGACTTGAAAGGGCGATGAAATGCTCGGTGGAAATTTCATCAAGCCAGATGGCGAATGGGAAAGTGGAAAAATCTTTTTTCATCCAGCCGCCGCCGGTGATCCACTTACCTTTCGGTGTATGATGAACAGCCGCTCGCACCAAGTCCAGAGCAGCGGCGCGACCAGTATGTTTCAAGTTCAGTCGACTGAATCGCAGGCCGAACTCAAGCAAGTGCGTGTGGCTGTCGAAAAAGGCGGGCAGAAGTAAGCGTCCTTTGGCATCGATGCGTTCATCTGGCAAACGCACGGCTTCAGCGGACGTGAGTAATTTTTGAATGACACCGTTTTTAATCTGCACTGCGTTGAACGGCGTCGGCTCAAACGTTGAATCAACAATGACGGCGTTTTCAATCAGCATCAATCGGCGGCATAAAACCTTGTGCTGCGAAAATTTTATGTTGCGGTAAGTTCGGATGTTCGGGATTGACGATCAACTTTTGCGTCTTCGGGTGAATCACGACGTCCATCGCTTCCATCGGCATCGCGCCGAGCAACACCGCATCGCCAATCATCACCGGATTGCACAGTGCACGCCGGTTTTCGAATTTGATTTCAACGCCGGTCGTTACCGGCACCTGCTGAAAGTCGCTGTTGGCGTATTGAACCACATCTTCATCGATCACATCCAAACCCAACTGCAACCGCACGGATTCCGGCACAACGAGTGTGTATGCGCCTGAATTGACCAGCGCGGTTACTTTCAACCGGCGCACTTCTTCCGGCTTCATCATCCCGCGCCGTTCCAAGCTTAAATCATCTGCGTTGATCAATTCAATGTCTGCGTGAACCCATCCCATATTTTCCTCCTCACTTTGAAAACTTTATTCCAAGAAACGCTCGACGGTAAAAACGCCGTCGACGCGCTTGAGTTTTTCAACCAGCCGTTGCAGGTGCTCGATGTTGCGCACATAGACAATCACCGTGCCTTCGAAGATGCCGTCCTTGGCGTTGAGCGTGATACTGCGGATGTTCGTATCCGATTTCGAAATGACGCTCGTGATGCTGTTCGTCATGCCGAGTTTATCTTCGCCGAAGATTCGCAGACCGGTGATGAACTCGTTCGAACTCGTTTGTTTCCAATCGACATCGACCACTTTTTCGCTCTTCACCACGCTTTCGTTGGTAATGTTGCGGCAACTCTTGCGGTGAATGCGCACTTCGCCCGCCGCCGTAACAAGGCCGATCACATCATCGCCCGGCACGGGGTTGCAGCATTTGGCGTAACTGTAGGCGATGCCCGTCTGCCCCGCAATGATGACGGCGCTGCCAGATTGATCGGCTTCGACGCTGCGACTCTGCCGCGCGGTTTTAAGAAACGCATCGAGCGATTCTTCTTTCGTTTTTACGATCTCCGGCTTCGGCTCTTGCTTGGCGCGGTCGTCGAATTTTTCGATCAGTTGCTCGGCATCGACCTGATCGTTGGCGATCGCGCGGTAAACATCGGCGGGCGTGTTGAGGCCGAAAAACTTTCCGAGCTTGGCGATGTCGCCCTCGGTGAACATGCGCTTCGTCCGCGAAACGACTTTGTTCCAAATCCCGCGTCCCTCTTCAATCTGCCGCCGCCGGTCTTCATTGACGAACTGCTTGATCTTCAGTTTGGCTTTGTGCGTAACGACGAACTTTTCCCAATCGGGTTTCGGCGTCTGATTTTTGGAGGTGATGATTTCAACTTGATCGCCGGACTTGAGTTTCGTATTGAGCGCAACAATTTTTCCGCCGACCTTCGCCCCGATACAATGCGAGCCGACTTCGGTATGAATCTCGAACGCGAAGTCAACCGTCGTCGCATTTTTCGGCAGCACTTTCATGTCGCCCTTCGGTGTGAAGACGTAAATCTCATCCTGATAGAGATTCATCTTGAAGCCTTCCATGAACGACGTCGCCGAATCCGCATTTTCAATTAACTCCCGCGCCCACTTGATGATGGATTCGAAGGCTTCATCGTTGGCGGAAACTTTTTCCTTGTATTTCCAGTGCGCGGCAATACCATATTCGGCGAACTCGTGCATCTTCTTCGTGCGGATTTGCACCTCGACCATCTGTCCGCCGGTGCCTACAACCGTCGTGTGGAGCGATTGGTAGCCGTTGTGTTTCGGGACGGAGATGTAATCTTTGAAGCGTTCGGGAATCGGCGGAGAAAGCTGGGTGATGTATCCGTAGGCGGAAAAACAATCCGATGAATTTTCGGTATCGAGAATCACGCGGATGGCGTTGAGATCGTACATCTCCTCAAGCGATTTGCCATGCTGCCGGATTTTGGTGTAGATGGAATAAAGATGCTTCGGCCTGCCGGTGAGTTCAAACTTGAAACCGCGTTTCTTCAACTCGCGCTCAATCGGTTTCATAAACCTCTCGAGGTAGGCTTCGCGCTCCGTGCGTTTCAAATTGATTTTGGCGACGAGTTCATCGTGCGCTTCACGGTCGATGTACTTGAACGCGAGGTCTTCCAATTCCCATTTGATTTTTCCGAGGCCGAAGCGGTGTGCGAACGGGGCGTAGATGTCGCGCGTCTCGAGGGCGATTTTCAATTGGCGTTGCGGCGGCAGGGCGTCGAGCGTGCGCATGTTATGCAAGCGGTCGCTGAACTTGACGAGCATCACGCGGACGTCGTTCGTCATCGAGAGCAGCATCTTGCGGAAGGATTCGGCTTCCTTGATTTCGCGGTTCTTGAAAATGTCGGAGATTTTGGTGAGACCCGCGACGATGTTGGCGACTTCATCGCCGAACTCGCTTGTTACATCTTCAATCGTGTAATCGGTGTCTTCGACGACGTCGTGCAAGAGTGCGGCGGCGACGGAAACGTCGTCGAGCGGGATTTCCGTGAGCAGGATTTTAGCGACTTCGACCGGATGATAAAAATACGGTTCGCCGGAAGCACGCCGCTCGTTGGCGTGAGCGCGGTAGCACAGAAAAAATGCGCGGCGAATGAGCGTCTCGTCGTAGCGGTGCAAGTTTTTTTTGCACAACTCCAACAGCTCGCTCAGTTTGCGGTAGTGTTTATCTTCAATTTGAACCAATGACATATTTCCTCACTTTCTTATCATCAATGATCTTTGGGAAGATGCTGTGAACATACACATTCCCGTTTCTATCCGGCAACGCTTGCCGCCGCTATAGCATTTCACCCCGCGCCGGTCGTCGTCAATTGACATCGGTTGCCACCGGTTGCCACCGATTGGAAATCGCATTTCGATTCTGCGATTGCTTCGCTATACTTTGCATTCACAGGTTCTGACACCTGAGTCGCCAATCCTAAAACCATGAATGCACCGCTTTCGCCTGCCGCTCACTCAACCGCCAAGCTATTTGGTATGGTTGTAATTTCGATGCTCATTTTCCTTGCCGCCTGTGTCTTACCCGAAGGATCGCTCTCGCGGTACGGCGTGTCGGATAAAACTACAGTACCGGTTTTTGTGCCCAAGGAACTCAGAGAAATCTCCGGTATCGCTATGACGCGGGACGGACGTCTGTTCGCACAAGGCGACGAGCAAGCCGCCGTCTATCAACTTGATCTGAAAACGGGAGAAGTGTTGAAGCGGATTTACCTCATCGAAACCTCACTACTCGGCAAACACATCATCAAAGGCGATTTTGAAGACATCGCCGTTGCGGGCAAGCGATTGTTTCTCATCACCAGTTCCGGCGTGCTCTACCAATTTGCCGATAGCAGCGTCGGTACGGCGTTCGCAGACGGCATCACTGTAGCCTACAAACTTTATGAGACGCATCTCGGCGAAGGTTTCGATATCGAAGGGTTGTGTTACGACGATTCAACGGACGCTCTGCTGATTGCCTGCAAGGAATTTCCGCGAGGCAATGCTGCCGTTCAGTATCCGCCGATGCTCTGGAAAAGCAAAACAAAAAAACTTTTCAAGCCGGTGTTTTCTTTTTCGCTGAAGACGATGACGCTCACCGCCGCGCCGCGGTTTTTATTGCCCCACGAAACGTTGCGCGAATCAAGTAAGGACGATGATTTCAAACCATCGGGCATCGCGCGGCATCCGCTCACCGGAAATTTTTTCGTGCTTGCCTCGCGCGGACATTCGCTTACCGAAATCTCGCCCGATGGCCGGGTGCTTTCGCAGGCCAAACTGCCGCACGCCGTGCATCCGCAGCCCGAAGGCATTACCTTCGACTCGGGCGGTACGCTCTACATCAGCAACGAGGCCAGCAGCAGCGGCAAAGGTGAATCCGAACGGCGCGGCACAATTTTTTGCTATCCGATGCAACACTCAAAATAAATCTGATCGATGATTGCTCACCGGCGATTCTTCATTGCATTCGTTTCCCTTCTCGTTACCAGCCTGTCGCTTTGCGGCTGCAGCATCAGTTCGATTTATGTCGACAAAAGTAAATTGTCCGCCGCCCGCCTTGATGCACGCACGGATACACTTGCCACCATTGACGCCGCATCGGATGCGGAAATCCTGCAAAGTCTTTTTCTGATCGGCGACGCAGGCACACCGCTGTTGGATACGCCCGAACCGGTGTTTGAAATCCTCGCCGCCGCCGCATCCGTAAAGCCTGAACAAAACACGATTGTATTTTTGGGCGATAACATTTATCCCGCCGGTATGCCCGATTCCTTGCATCCGGCGCGCACATATGCCGAAGCCGTGATCGAAGCGCAAATGCGAGCCGGATTGCAAAGCGGCGCGCGAACAATTTTTGTGCCGGGCAACCACGATTGGGGACAAGACGCCGCTGACGGTTGGCAACGCATCCGGGCGCAAGCGGACTTCATTCGCCAAAAAGGCAACGGGAAAATTTCGATGTTGCCCGCAGGCGGTTGCCCCGGCCCCGAAGTGTTGGACATCGGTGAAAGGTTGCGGCTTATCGTTCTTGATACGCAGTGGTGGCTGCATCCGTACGCCAAGCCCGTGCATCCGGCGTCCGATTGCACGTGCGATTCGAAAGATGAAGTTATTGATTCCGTTGCTAAAGCCTTGCGGGACGCCGGATCGCGGGCGGCGGTGATCGTCGGGCATCATCCGCTGGCAACGCACGGCGAGCACGGCGGGTTCTTCACGTGGAAAGAACATCTCTTTCCGCTGCGCGTGTTTGCGAAGTGGGCGTGGCTGCCGTTGCCCGTCATCGGTTCGCTCTATCCGTTCGCACGCACGCACGGCTTCATCCGTCAAGACCTTTCGGGTGCCGATTACAGCGATCTCAAACTGCGGCTCGACAGCGTGATGACCGCGCATCCGCCGCTCGCCTACTCGAGCGGACACGAACACACGTTGCAGGTTTTGAAAAGCAACAGCAGTTATTTTTATCTCGTCAGCGGCGACGGCATGGCTGGTCATTTTGATCAGCCGCTTACCACCGGCGACGATACCGTTTTCGCGCATGAGTTTCCGGGCTTTATGCGCATTGATTTTTTACGCACGGGACGTATTCGTCTCTCGGTCGTTGAACCCTCAAGCGAGCGGGGCGCGGCGAACGTCAAAGCCGTTGAGGTTTTTTCGATGTGGCTCAAATAGTAAAAGTTATGCATCGCTTTTTGATTGTCTTGGCGTGCCTCACATTGACGTCTGCACCTGCGGCAGCGCAAAGTGGTTCGATTTTACAGGATTCATCACGGGCGGCGGTTCGCTCGAAGACGGCAACGGTTGTTGCCGGTGCGGAATACGAAGCCTCATGGCTGAAACAACTTTTTCTTGGCGCGCACTGGCGCAACCTTTGGACGACGCCCGTACAGGCTGAAGTGCTCGACCTTCGCACCTTCGCCGGAGGTCTTGTGCCCACCGAGCGCGGCGGCGGGTCGCAAAGTAAATCGCTACGCTTCAAAGGTGCGGACGGCAAAGAATACAAACTTCGCTCGCTTGACAAAAGCGCGAACCTGACGCTGTTGCCGAAGGATTTACAAGAGAGCGTGGCGGCGGATGTCTTGCAAGATCAAGTCTGCACCTCTAATCCTTTGTCAGTGTTGGTTGCTGCGCCGCTTGTCCGCGCGGCGGGAATTCTCAGCGCGCAGCCGCAAGTCGTTGTCATTGCCGATAGCGCCGGGCTGGGCGCATTCCCGGAGTTCTGGAATATGCCCGCGACACTCGAACAAAATCCGACCGCCGAGAAAGACGACAACAATAGTTTCGGCGGCGCCGACAAAATTTCAAGTTCATACAAATTTTTCGATAAGCTCGATGAAGACAACGATAACCGCGTTCAGACAACCGACTTTCTCAAAGCGCGGCTCATCGATTTGTTTATCGGCGATTGGGACCGGCACATTGAT